>JAFSEP010000059.1 GCA_017435665.1 Clostridia bacterium
TATCCTCTTGCTGACTATGAGCTTCTTCCCAATATGGCAATTATTGATACAGATTTCCATATGTCTGCTCCCAAGGGACTTACAGCTGCATCAGGTATTGACGCTGTAACACACGCAGTTGAAGCTTATGCCGCAATGCTTGCAACAGATTACACAGACGGTCTTGCTCTTCAGGCACTTAAAAACATATTCAAGTATCTTCCCCGTGCATATGAAAACGGTCAGACAGACGTTGAAGCAAGAGAAAAAATGGCAAATGCCGCAACAATGGCAGGTATGGCTTTCGCAAATGCATTCCTTGGCGTATGTCACTCAATGGCACACAAGCTCGGTGCTTTCCATCACCTTCCTCACGGTGTTGCAAACGCACTTATGATTGAAGAGGTTCTTCGTTTCAATGCAAGTGAAGCTCCCGCAAAGATGGGTACATTCTCCCAGTATGACCATCCCCATACTCTTGCAAGATATGCTGAAATTGCAGATTATCTCGGACTTGGAGGTAAGAACGACAGCGAAAAACTTGAAAACCTCATTAAAGCTATTAACGACCTTAAAGCAAGAGTTGGTATCAAGGAAACAATCAAAGACTATGGTGTTGATGAAAAGGTATTCCTTGACAATCTTGATGAAATGGTTGAGCAGGCATTCGACGACCAGTGCACAGGTGCTAATCCAAGATATCCTCTTATGAGCGAAATTAAAGAAATGTATCTCAATGCTTATTACGGTAAGCATTTCACAGAGCCTGATATGCCTACGGCTGACGACATCGAAAAGGATGTAAAGCCCGATGCAGTCAAGACAGCATACCGTGTAGGTAAGAAAGCATAAGAGAAGGAGGAGAATAAAATGAAACTTGACAGAGTGATTGCAGTAAGAAACAACAAAACAATTTACCGTGACGGAGATGTCTGTGTTAAGGTGTTCAACGACGATTATTCAAAAGCCGATGTTCTCAACGAGGCACTCAATCAGGCAAGAATCGAAGAAACCGGCCTTAACATTCCCAAGGTCCGTGAGGTTACAATGGTAGACGGCAAATGGGCAATTGTTTCCGATTATATCAAGGGTAAAACACTTCAGCAGCTTATGGATGAGGATGCAGAAAAGAAGAATGAATATATCGGACTTCTTGTTGATATTCAGCTCGGTATTCACAGCAAGGAATGTGCACTTCTCAATAAGCTTAAGGATAAAATGAACAGAAAAATCGGTATGAGCGAGCTTGATGCAACAACACGCTATGACCTTCACACACGTCTTGAAGGTATGCCGAAGCACAAAAAGGTTTGTCACGGTGATCTTAACCCTTCAAATATCATTATCACAGAAGACGGCACACCTTATATCCTTGACTGGGCTCACGCTACTCAGGGCAATGCTTCTGCCGATGCCGCAAGAACATATCTTCTCTTCTGGCTTAACGGTGATATTGACGGTGCAAAGAAATATCTTGATCTTTTCTGTCAGAAAAGTGACACAGCCAAACAGTATGTTCAGAAGTGGATGCCCATCGTTGCTGCTTCTCAGTCCGTAAAGGGTAACGAAAAGGAAAGAGAATTCCTTCTTTCATGGGTTAATGTTGTAGATTACGAATAATTAAAGGAGAGATAAAAATGAAAATTACGGTTTGTATCGGTTCTTCATGTCACATCAAGGGCTCACGTCAGGTAGTTGAGGAGCTTCAGTACCTCATTAAAGAAAACAACCTCGGAGATAAGGTTGAGCTTGGCGGCACCTTCTGTATGGGTAAATGTCAGCAGGGTGTTTGTGTTACGGTTGATGATGCCTTCCATTCAGTAACACCCGAAACAGTTAAGGATTTCTTCGAAAAAGAAGTTTTGAAAAAGGTGTAAAGCTATGATAATTCAGGTATGTGTCGGCAGCTCCTGCCATTTAAAGGGCTCACCCGAAATTGTGGAGCTGTTTCAGAAAGCCGTAGCTGATTATCATCTTGAAGACGAAATAACACTTGCCGGTAGCTTTTGTATCGGCAAGTGTAACCGTATCGGCGTTACGGTACAGGTTGACGATGATATTCATACGGGAATAACCAAGGAAAATTTCAAGGAATTTTTCAAGGAAAATGTATTAGATGTTATAAATAAAGAAAGGGGTTGACATTAAATGTCCAACTGTCTTACTTTAAAAAAATCAAACTGTAAAAACTGCTATAAATGCATTCGCCATTGCCCGGTTAAAGCCATCCGCTTTTCGGGCAATCAGGCACATATTATAGACGACGAGTGTATTCTTTGCGGACAGTGCTTCGTTGTCTGTCCTCAGAATGCAAAGCAGATAGTTGATGAAACCGAAAAGGTAAAGGTGTTTATCCAGAGCGGTGACCCGGTTATAGTTTCTCTTGCACCGTCCTTTATTGCCAACTATGACGGTGCAGGCATAAACGCAATGAGAAAAGCACTTAAGAAAATGGGCTTTTACGATGTTGAGGAAACAGCAATAGGTGCAACCATTGTCAAGAATGAATACGAAAGAATACTCAGTGAAGAGGACAGAGATATAGTTATTTCCTCCTGCTGTCATTCGGTAAATCTGCTTATTCAGAAGCATTTTCCCTCTTGTCTTGAGTATCTTGCCGATGTTATGTCACCAATGCAGGCTCACTGTATTGACATAAAAAAGAGA
>JAFSEP010000060.1 GCA_017435665.1 Clostridia bacterium
ATATTTACTAATTTCATCTTTTTCAGGTCGTCAGGTGTAATATCGTTTCGCATAACAACCTCCTTCGCCGAAAAATTCGGCTATACTTTATTCATTGAATCCCTCCTTTGTTTTTGAAATAATTGCGTATGTACTATTTTATATGGCACTCCATTTGGCAAGTAAAAAGCACCCGAAATTTTTTGAAAATTTCGGGTGCTCTCTTTTCTCTTATTCTACTGTAAGATTTACATTGAACATTCTGCCGCAATTGAACTCCACATGGATGTCCTGGACACCCTTCGGGATCTCCGGCAGCAATGCCTGAAGGCTTTTATGGAAAGGATATTCAGGATCCGACTCACCGGACCAATTCACCTTACCGAGTCCGTAGCAAGCAATACGCAGAGGATCTTCACGCAGATGAATATAAATATTCAGGTGATTCTCCTTCCAATTACCGGTTACATAGGAACCGAAGTCCTTACAAAAGGCTTCGAGCAGATGAAGGTAGGTTGTGCTTTTCTTCTGCTCAATGATATACGGCATCAATACCTTCTTACGGAACTCATTGATAAACGCAAGCTCGTCATCCTCTTTCGCAAGAGCATTATGAAGCTTACGCGCCTGTTTAAGATTGCCATCAAGATCAAACTCCAGAGTAATAAAAGGCGTGTCAGGTTCATCCGCTTTACGCATTGCGAACAAATAATCCTCGCCTCTTCTGTACTGGTTGATAGCATAGTAGTGAACGGCATGGTGAAGTTCAGACCCTTCCTTTAAGAAATCATACCAATCCTTGAAAGGACGGATCAAATACTTTTCACCGCAGAGAGATAAATTCTTATGCTTTTCTGTCATCGCATTAACTGCATTAAACTCATCCTTATGAATTCTCATTTCCATATGTGCTTTCTCCTTTGCTAATTTAAAATAATATGGGATGCCCGCCTGGTATGGATAAAAGGTAAAGCTGTCTTCGCCCCATACTCTCATTGCGTGGCCACCCTTGTTCTTTCTTAAAACAACTCGCTTGTCCTTGCTGAAAAAAGTTTCAATATGTGAAGCTGCATACCTGCTTTCGAGCTTGACAAGTTCAAAAATATAGGATTTGTCCGTCTCCTTGACTCGCATCTCAATGGTATATGCGTTCCAGATACTTTCATCGTTTTCAGCAACATATAGTCCCTGTCTTAGCATATTTATTTCCTTTCATATAATCGTCTTGCGGAAGAGGATTTGCACCTCTTATGACATAACTGACACCGCATCTACGCCTTACACGTCCGCTTCCTCCCGAAATTTCGGTTTCACGGGGCAGTGATTTATGTCCCTACTGTTGCCCCTTTTTCAGACGTCTACCTATTCCGTCACCGCAGTTTCTTATACATTGCAGATTATCCGTAGATCACATCATCAAAGATTGCGTACTGAATAATGCAGTCAGCACCTTCAGCATCAATCTGACCGGGATCTACTCGTCCGCTGTCAACTGCAATGTCGTAACAACCGCTGACATATGTGGCAAGACCGCGAAGGAACTTATCAAGAGTAAGAGTATATACGGCATCGGACTCACAATCGTAAAGTCGAAGCTCGCCTCCCCTGCTGATTTGTTCACTGGCATACTCACCGAGATACTTATCCCCTACGACCTCAGCACGATTGCACCAATAGGTAATACCGCCTTCAAGGGCCGTACACATAATGTCATCGATATCTTCATCCAGCACCTTAAAGGTAACGGATGAAGAGAGCTTATAGTAAGGTTTTAAATTCTCAGGCGTCTTGCGTTCATACGGAAGAACGTCACCGTTAAGGAAACGGACCGCATACCAAAGCTCCAAAGGTTTCTTCTGACCGACAAAATCAAAGGCAGACTCTTCACGCCCACACTCGGAACAAATGTAAATGTCCTCATGTCTGCTAAGGGCATTTTCAACCATATCCGCATTCATCTGTTGCTTACCGCAACGAGGGCAAGGCATTTTCAACGCAGGAATTTCCTGCAGCATCTTATAGGTGGCGATGTGCTTTTTCATATTTTGACTATCCATTTCTAAATCCTCCTTAAAAATCCTGATTCCAAATATCCTGTTTTGCTTTTTCAAAGCCCTGCTTCAATGCAGGATCGGCTTCGATCTGTGCTTCGGTGTAACCTAAAGCGGCAAGAGCATCGTCTGCTTCGCCGGTATAACCAAACTCATAGTTTGCAAGTTCATAGCGAAACATCTGATAAATAAAACCTGTACCGGTTTTATCTGCGGTGATAGCTTCCTGCAACTCCCGATAATGTCTTTCGCTCATTTCCTTACGGGCAGGAGCATCCTTATTCAGAATAAATCCGCCTGTTCCAAGAACGATGGTTATCTTATCCATATCCTTCTCAGGATCCAGTCCCAGCTCCGCAAATTTTCTTTTGATCTGCTCATCACCAAAGGCAAAGTGAATTGGAAACGCATTCACTTCCTGTTGGTGGCGAATCTTCATATCCTGATAGCTTTCCATTGTATCTCCTTTCAGCAGTACCCACGAGGGGTACTGCTTTTTCCTTTACTGATAACTGCTGTTCTTGCCCAGTTAAGCATTCCTTCTACGCCATCGAATCGCAATCTGCCTTGGAGAGCATATTCCAAATGCTCTTTTTCCCATGCTGTCTGCTCCATGCCAAGTTGATTATAGCGTTCGGCAACGATCTCGTGAGCTTGATCGATGGCAGCGTTCTCTTCCTCAGTTATCGTAATAACATCCGTGATAGCGCCGTTCTCTTCCACTCTTCGCTCAATCTTCATAGCCGCTATCCTCCAAGATCAACTCTTCTGCATAAAAGGAGGTTGCACCGACCACAGGATGATCAAGCTGATAAGTTGCAGCCGCATCCACTGTTGTACTGGCAATGGTAAACACCTCATCAGGATGCGCCTCCAAGTAATCGAACTGTTTTTGTTGCTCATCGCTTTCAAACAATCCGTTCTGAGAAACAACATCCAGATTGACCTTTACTCTGTCACCGACATTAAGAGAATGTATTTTATTGTCTGCACTCATAATGATTCCCCCTTACAAATAAAAGGTTTTATCCACGGGGATATCCTTGATACGAATCTTTGCGGTTTTCAGTGCTTCCTCAATTTCCTTACAGAATGAGAAACCATATGCACTGCCTGTTTTCCTGATATACGATTCAAGCTTCTTTTCAACTGCATTAACAGCTTCTTCAAGTTTTTCATCGTCGGTATCAGCAGGCACTACGCAAGTCATCAATTCTCTGCAAGTTGCGTTCTGTTTGAAATTCACGATTATACCGGGATGTACAGTAACACCGTCAATACCGATGTCCGTCTGAATGTACTTCAAAATATCCCAAACAGGAATTTGAGCCAACTCAACGGAACATTTCAGAATATTGCATCGAAACTCCGGTGTCATAATGTAGTTTTCAGGCGTCTCCTTCATCATCTTCTGACAGACTGCCTCTACATCCGCATCCTTCAGGTTGTCAACTCCAACCTGCATCAGATGGGTAATAGCCATTCTGAAAACGTGCTCCCCGTACTTTCTGCTGATTTCACCAATTTGCTTATTCATCATTTTCATCTCCTTCAAAAGAACGCATATACTCATCGTATTCACGGCTATACTGCTCGTATTTTTCTCCGCCGATTTCCCTTAAAAAGCTTTCGTCAAATACCCATAGAGGATATCTGCAACGACCGCTTTCTTTGGTAAGACCGGTATCCTTTACGAATCCCATTGCCAGAAGCTGCGGAGCAAAGGAATAATTGTTTGTATC
>JAFSEP010000061.1 GCA_017435665.1 Clostridia bacterium
CTGAACTGATATTCCTTATCAGCCTTCAGATACTTCTTCTTGCCGTCCTTCTTGACTGTGTAAGAGGTCTTGCTTGTTGTTGTCAGCTTTGTCCACTTTTTGCCGTTCTTTACGTAAACCTCATACTTTACACCGTCACCGAGGCTTGTCCAGCTAAGTGTGATTTCTGATTTCTTTGCAACCTTGACCTTCTTTGCCTTGAGGCCACTAACCTTGCCGAGAGTGAGCTTTGCTACTGTCTTCTGTGCTACTGTTATCTTTCCGCAAACAGAACACTTTTTACCGGCTGTGAGACCTGTTGAGGTGTAGGTTGCTGATTTGGCTGCAACTGCAATTTCCTTGTGTGCTGTCTTGGCAATTACTCTCTGTGAAGCAGTTATTGTTCCGCAGACTGAGCACTTCTTACCTGCTGTTAAGCCTGTCTTTGTACAGGTTGCCGAAACTGCTTTGAGTGTTGTTTCCTTGTGACCTGTTGCCTTGATTGATTCTGTATAGCTGTCACCACAGGAACATGTGTATGTCTTTACACCTGTTTTTGTGCAGGTTGGCTTCTTAGTTACTGCTGATGTGTAAGAATGGGTATGTTCATATTCATGAACATCAACATATGTCTGTGCCGATAATACTACCGAATTAAGATCTCTGTCAATCACATCACCGGTATCGCTTGAGATGTTTATTTCAAAATAATCCCCATCTTCTGTTTCCTCTGAAACCCTAAAGAACAAAGTCAGAATTGTGCCGTCACATATATCCTCATCCTTAATGTCAAAGCCCGTCCATGCAAACTGACAGTTTGATGTAATTTCTCCGCCGGAAGATAAACGCTTGGGCGGCACATAAGTCAGAGTTGAAAACGTATCTCCGTTTTCAGCACCGACCAAGGTCAAGCCTTCTTCAAATTCGAGCTTGAGATTTGCTGACACAATTCCAGGATTGTTTTCCAGCATTACTTCTACCTCTACCGTTTCGCCGGGCTCTGCCATTATCAATTGTGAAAGGTAAAGCTCTGTGTCAGCAGCAAAACAAGCAACCGAAAAAACTGAAACTGCAATAATCGTTATAATAATTGCCGTTATTTTTTTTATCATATTCATTCCTCCTGATCGTCTTTTATATCAGGGCTGCTAAGATGCAGCCCTGATACGTGCTTTAATTTCAAGACTTGATGATTAAACTTTATCTGGGGATATAACAATACTGAACCTTATTCTGAACCTGTCTGGAATCACTTTCGGTAACAACCTCAGTGCTCCAATCAGACCATTCTAACCATCTGTAGTAGTAATAGGTATATACAGGTTCTTGATAATACCAACGTGTTTTTTTGTTTTCTACAGGTTCGCCATCAGGAAGCCACCGAATTGATGAGCCGCATTTCTCACATTTGCTTCCTTTATACCACTGCAAAGTCAATTTGTCTCCTTTTGCAAACGCACTTGATGAACTTGTAGTATGTCTAGCCAAACCAGAAGCAGTTTTGTCTGAACCCCATCCTTTGTTACCGCTATCGAGAGTGCCATATCTATGATAATACTTATATGTTTTTGAAGCAACATACTGTTCGCTTGTTACTTTTCTGGAACCATTCGAAGGATCTGTATAAACAGGACCAATTTTTGAACCATAGCTTGTAATCTTAGAATCATACTTTTCCCAACCATCAAGCGAACTTGAAGAATTGGTTGTTGTTTCCTTATCTCTATAACTATACACAGTTCTTGTCTTAACCATTGAACTGTCAATATCAGCCGGTGCTTCTTCATCAGACCAAGCGGAATATTCATTCAATGTCCAATGTGCATAAAGTGTTACATCATCAGAAGTATCAAGCGTTGTCACTTCTGTTACCTGTGTGCCGCCTTCTGCTGCAGTATGCCAACCAATAAAGGTGTAATAATCTCTCGTCGGTGTCGGAAGTGTTCCTAATGCTTCACCGCAAACGACTTCCTTTTCAGTAATACCAACCGTTCCGCCGTTGGCGTTGAAGTTAACCTTATAAGATCCCTTGATATAATTTTCAAAATCATTTTCTGATATTTCATAAACTCTGCCGTCTGATATTGTCACATAGTAGGGAACGTTGTTCTCGTTCAGATTACCTGACTTGCCGCAAACATAGATGTTACCGGTGACATCAAGGGTTCCGCTTACTTTGTCAATTTCCTCGGAGAAGAGTTGAATATTCTTACAAACAACAGCTTTACCGTTTTCTGAAATCAAAGTAGTATCCTTAAACAAAACAAGCTCTGCACCGTCATAGTGAAGAAGTAATGCATAATAAGGGGATGAAACATAAACTCCACTCGTTATCAATTCAGATGAATAAATTGATAAGGGACAGTCTTTTTCGTTTTCAATCAAAATATCCTCAACCGTGGTACTGTCTGCATTTGAAACCAATGTAAGATTTTTAAATTCTTTGCTGTCACCGTTAAGTTTGAAAAACGATATTTCCGGAACCTCAATCGACAATTCACTTGTTTCTAAGATTGAAGAAATATTCAGAAATACTCTATCTGCACCGGATTTAACCGCTGTAGATACTGCTGTCTGAGTAAGTTGTTTTGCTATCGGTTCAGCCAATTCTGCTATTGTTTTTTCGTCAGCATCAGGATTTTCCGCTTTCACAATACCCTTCGCTATCTTCATCGATCGTTCTGAACTCAAAGCATTTATCGTAATTTGCGGAACACCCTTGAAAGCATTTGTGCCGACCTCGGTAACTGCGCCCGAAATATTAAAGTTTGATAAGCTTTCGCACCCACGGAAAGCATCCTTACCGATCTTTGTATAATAACCTGAAATCTGCTCTAATTTTGTGCAGTTTTTAAATGCACCTGCAGGTATCTCGTCAATATACTCACTTAAAATAACGGCTCTGACATCTGAATTTGAGTCCGTGCCGGTAAATGCACTTGAAGAAATGCCGGTTACCTGATAAGCCTTTCCACCCGAAACCATATAAGGCGGAATAATAACATCGCTACTGCTTCCCTTATATGAACTTACAGTTGCTGTTTTTGTCTTTGAGTTGGTTGTATAACTGAGACCTTCGGTTTCCGCAAGAGCTGTATTAACATATTCATATATGTCGGTAGGAATCTCAAACGGAAGAACACTGTGCTCATGCTCACCATAATCTTCTCCAACCGGTGCATAATCCAGTAAGAGATCTGTTTCGTCATCCATAACGGAATATGTATATGTGAAGTAGGATTTACTTACCATATCATATCCAACTACACCAAACACATGAGCTGTGCCTGTAACGATCTGACGATATTTACCCTGACATTTGCCTGTTGTTCGATAAGTTTCTGTAATTGTTTTGCCTTCTGAAACATTGTACGATATCGTAGAAGTAGAGTTAGATTCGGTAGTTGCTGTTGTGCTTGAACCGAATGATTCGCTTCCTTCTCCACCCTTTGCATATGACCGGCCATAGCCAAAGCTTTCACTAACAACTTGCGAAAGACCGGTTCTTACTAATTCGCTTGAGCTTACCGTATTGGTTCGGGAATTTGTTTCATCTCGATTCCATGTGTCGGTATCTTCCCCCACTGTTGTATCGACCTTGGTTGTATCAGTGCCGGTGTGCGAATTTGTTAAAGTACTGTCTTTTTTATTAACACCGGCTCCTACACTTGCAGAATACTTAGTCTTGGCTCCAACGTCAACAATTCCCTCAAGCTTTGCCCCGGCGCTAACTTCATGTTCAACCCCCACTTCAGCATTAACATCAAATTCAACAGCATCTAATATCTCCGTATTTTTGCTGTCATATGTCAATACATTTTTTCCATCAGTAGTAGTTTTTGTATCAATACCACCCTTGCTTTTAGTAAGGGAATAGGTGTTACTGTCTGTTTTTATATATTCATTTTCATTCTCTTCGGTTATACTGTTTTCTTGCGCCCACTCGCTATTTACATCAACAACATCGTTCCAACTCTCCGATAAGGACCATGTTCCTGAATTTACGGTTGCATCAGAAATTGTTTCGGAAATTGTTTTTGCCTCATCGGTTCCGGTTGACCATGTTACTTCCCTTGACATTTCGTTCTCCAGTCCGTCCAGGGCTTCAACCTCCCAGATTTCGTCAAGAGGAACATTTTCAACTGTACCCAATTCATAGGCAAACGATATAACACCTTCGTCCATATCTTCAAAAATAATAGGAGCACCTAATTTACCAATAGGCTTTGCAAGGTTTGTTTTGCTTATAAAATACGCGTTCAGTGCTATGTCGCCGGTGGTACCGATAGGAATATTGACAACTTCATTTCCGTCATCATCATACCAACCTAGGAAGATAAAGTTGTAAATATCCGGATTAGGCATATCAACAAGACCCTCACTTACGGTATAGGTCTTATATTTATCCTTGATATTATCTTCTATGGGTTGTTTAAAGAGCTTATAAACAATATCGTATTCAAGTTCGCTCCAACGAGCCTGAAGAATAAGATTTTTATTTGTTCCCTTTTCAATCTGAGTAATCTGCTTGCCGTCTATTGTATACCAACCATCAAAGCTGTAACCGGCACAAATGGGAGTTTCAAGTCTGAGGCTGTCTTCCGAAGTATAGTAAGTCGGATTCTCTTCATTATCAATGTAAGCGGTGGGGAGATATGTGTCACCCTTATTCTGATTGTACTCAAATAATTCATACGTAATTGAGTATTGCTCTTCCGATTCAGGGGTCCCTTCAAACTGACATACCGAACAAATATTATCATCATTGAAACTATGCTTGGCTTTTTCACTGGTCAGGCTTGTGTGACCGCAAACTGCCGAATGCCAATGGTATGTCTGATCATAAGACCATTTATCTGAATAAGAATGACCCTTAGCATTAATTTTGGTACTGCTTTCATCAATCTGTGTAACACCGTTTGCATCTCCGAAATACTTATTGCATTCGGTGCATAACCAATATGCTCGTTTGCCCGGCTGTGTACAGGTAGCTTCCTCAGCAGCAAAGGCCTTCAGATTATGTTTACAATCAACCTTTAAACCTGACGGCTCCAGTCTAACCCCATAACCATCCGGAGCAGGAACATACTTACAATCATCAACGATATAGCGACTGATTAAAACAACATCAAGCATATTGATACTGCTGTCTGCATTTACATCACATGCGCTCTCATTAACACCAACTGCATATCCGTTGGGATCGTTTTTGCAACCATCAACGATATAACGACTTAAAATAACTACATCCAGCATATTTATGATTTTGTCACTATTTACATCACCCGGCATATAGTCAATAGCTGTAACGGTGCCCGAAGCTGTAAGAAGAACAGAATTGAGATTTTTATCCACGATATCTCCTGATAAGCTGGAAATATCAATGTCATAATTTTCACCTATTCTTGCACTTTCATCCAACTCGAATGTCAGAGTTACAACCGTACCGTCTTTGATATCCTTATCGTCAATATCAAAACCGGTCCAGGCAATTTGACAGTTTGACGTGATTTTTCCGCCTGACGACAACTGTTTCGGCGGAATATAAGTCAAGGTTGAAAATGCATCTCCGTTCGTCGCACCAACCAAAACTAATCCGTCATCAAAGGTCAACCTGAGATTTGCAGAAACAATACCCGGATTGTTCTTTATCTCTACCTTCACATCAAATGTTTCACCGGGACTGACATAAGCAGATTCGATACTCAATATCGCCTGACTTGACGCCTCGGCAAAAAGCGTTATTGGTAAAGCCGAAATTAACATCAGAATCACCAACATCCATGACACAACTTTCTTCATTATGTTTACCTCCAACATAGAATTTAGTAATATACGATTCTGCCGACAAAATAACACAAGTATATAATGCCGGTCAAATACTACTTCATAAATTCTACCAACTCAAAACACCGCTTTCAACCTTTTCGGAACGAACGGTCGTTTAAACGGAGTGAACGGTCAAAAAAAAGCAGAAACCTGAGTTCTCTCTCAGATTTCTGCCTTTTTCAAAATGTATAACTTTAAACCTTTATCTTATCCGTTTTCAGCTTCAGCCTCACGTCTGCGCAGAACGTGTTGTTCTCGTAACCGGTAGTCAAGGCTCCGCTATATTTTTCAGCAACCGCTTTAACATTTTTCAGCCCGAAGCCATGGTTTTTGCTGTCGGGCTTTGATGTCCTGATTGAACCGTTGTGCTTTTTAGGAGCAACAGCACACACATTGGTTACACTGAAAATATAGTTGCCGTTTTTAACTACGCCCTCAGCCTCAATCCACTTTTCAGTTTCAATTTTTCTGCATGCCTCAATGGCATTGTCAAGCAGGTTAGAAATGATTGTGCATATATCTTCACCTGCAATTTCATCCTTTGGTACTGCACCCCTGAATGTGAAGCTTATGTTTTCCCTTTGTGCCTCCTCAGCCTTAGCGTTCAATATAGCATCTGCAACCAGATTGCCTGTCGATATGCGGTACATTGAGCTTCCTGCGCTGTTGTTTATTCTGTCAAGGTATTTCTGCGCCTCATCCGTCTTACCGTTTTCGAGATAAGATTTCACCACAATCATATGATTCTTATAGTCATGTCTGAAGCTTCGCAGTTCGTTATCACCATAAATGGCTTTTTCGGAGTATTGCATCTGCATTTCAAGCTGTCTGACTATAGCACTTTGTTCATATGATAATCGGAAAAGCTTGTAAAACAAATATGCCACACACAGAATAACTGCCACAGAGGATATCAGATAAAAAGCATCATACCAATCTGATGAAATGCCGAACTCCTTATAGTAACAGGTCAGCTCAAACAGCATAACCGCAACAAATACCCAACGTGGTATCTCGTCAAACACCTTAGGCAATATATTAACGGCAGATTTCACCGCAAAGAAGCCGATCAGCACGCATACCAGAGAATAAACCACTATATTTTCAAGGCACTTTGATAATAATCCTTGCGGGACATACGGTACGACCAAGGAATAGGACATATCCACGGCCATAACAAAAATCATCACTATCCAGATACACTTTGTCCACTTCTTTTCACCTGTCAGTATTCTTGCTGCCAAAATATAAATCACATTGGAAATAAAATCCATCGCATCGGTCAATGTGTGGTCAAAGCGCAAAAGACCGTATACCCCTAAAAAGCCGTTCAGAATAACGGCCAGGGAAAATACGGTCAATTTTATTTTGGTGAAATCAAATCTTGCAAGAAAGATATAGTGCATAATCATAACTATACCAGCTACGGCCACAGCATCTCTGACAATATAGCACAATGCAGTTAAAAGCTCCATAATATCCTCCCAACAAAAAATCCGAATCTGTCTGTAAATTCAGGTTAATTCTGTCAGACTGTGTAATTATCCCGAATTCAGCAAACAGAATCGGATTATGTTTCTGTCAATCCGACAGTAACAAACATCAGTCTGAATACTTGAGGAAGTTCATATAGCTTTTGTTGAAATTGGCAAGGTTCCTTCTGCTGATTTCAACCTTTTCGCCATTGGTCATTGTTATAATGCCTTTTTCAACTTCAGTTATGTATCTCATATTAACCAGATATCTTCTGTGAGTACGGAAAAAGCTGTTATCATTGATTTCCGCCTGAATAGCAGACAACGACTTCGTTGTTTCGTAAACCTCGTCATATACTCTGACGATACAATGCTTCTCATCTGATTCTATATAGAGAATTTCATCAAGATTGATAAACAAAGTCTTTTTCTTCTGGGGTAACTCAACAGGAACGCCCTTCTGCTTTAAAGAAAGGAAGCTGCTCAACGTCTGACTAATCTCTTCCTCTTTTATAGGCTTCAGTAAATATCTGAAGGTTCCGACTTCAAAAGACTCAAAAACATATTCACTGTATGCCGAAATAAAAACGATAACTACTTTCGCAGACACACGTCTCATATTGTGTGCTAACTCCATGCCGCTTTTGTCCGGCAGCTTATAATCAAGAAATACCAAATCATAAGCGAATCCTGATTGTTCAAATGTGGTGGCATCAGTGAAAACACTCAGCGTGATGTCCATCTTAAGATTATGAAAATAATTTCGGATAGTTTCAGCTATCTGTTCCGCAATTAAAATTTCATCCTCACATATCGCAATCCTCATTCTATATAACCCTCACTTTTAATTATTGTATCATAAAATTTTTATATATTCCATAGAAATATATACTTTTTCGGCATGTTTTTCAACAAAATCGGAATGAACGGTAGTTTTTTGGGAATGAACGGTCGTTTTCAGGAATAAACGGTCTAAATTGCTCGTTAAGCTTGTTGATTTTTTGTTTTTCAAGTGGTAAGATGGGAGTATAGAAATTTTAGGAGGAATTAATATGAAAACTAGGAAAACTACACGGTTGTTTGCAATCACTATCGCGGTTGCCATACTTCTTACTATGTTTCCTTTAAGTACATGGGCAGAAGAGATCACCAAAACCGTAGTACAAAGCGGCAGTTGCGGAACCAATGTCACCTATGTTCTTTATGACGACGGCGAGCTCGTTATAAGTGGCGAGGGTGATATATACGATTATATAAATAGTGGATCTGATTCACCTTTTAATGGGAATAACAGTATTATGAATATTGTCATTGAGGAAGGAGTAACAGGAATAGGTACCAGCACTTTTAGAAATTGTGATAATGCAAAAAGCATTCAACTTCCTGAAAGTCTTACAAAAATCAATAATTATGGCATTTATGGCTGTGAAAAACTTAATACAATAAATTTCCCGAATAGTCTGGAAGTAATTGGTGATTACAATTTTTCTTTTTGCCGTGAACTCGACCTTAAAAACCTTGTATTCGGAAACAACCTTCAAACAATAGGCACACAAGCATTCCAAGAGTGTAATTTGATTGAAAATATTTACATCCCTGCCAGCGTAACAACCATAGGTGACCGTGCATTCTATAGATGTAGTTCTATATCGGCAATAAACGTTGATCCCAACAATTCCAATTATTCAAGTGATGAATTTGGTGTTTTATTTGACAAAAATAAAACAACTCTATTTAAATATCCTCGTGCTAATATCGCAACTGAATATACTGTGCCAGACTCTGTCCTCACTATAGAACATTCTGCTTTTGAAGATAGTTTTAATCTTACAGTTTTAAACTTATCTGATAACGTAACAACTATTTATCCATACGCTTTTACCGGTTGTATCGGAGTCACAGAGCTCTTTATACCAGAAAGTCTCACTAAAATAGGAAAATATACCTTTAAAAGTATGGATTCGTTAACTCACATAACCGTTGATGAAAACAACCAAATTTGCTCAAGTGATGAATATGGTGCGTTTTATAACAAGAACAAAACCGTTTTATCATTCTATCCTCCAAATAGTCCATATACTTCATACAAAGTTCCCGAAACGGTAACTACAGTTATCGATCACGCTTTTCAGGGCGTAAAAAATCTCGAATATGTCGAATTTACCGGTAATATTTCTACAATACCCGAGTATGCATTTGTAGGGGCAGACGGGCCCAGAAAAATCATTTTGAATGAAGGTGTAAAAACTATAGGTAACTATGCATTCTGGGATTGTTCAAATCTTGAAAGTATCATAATTCCTAAAAGTTTAACTGATATCAAATACAATACCTTCTGGATTTGCGACAATTTCAAATATATTTTCTACGCCGGTTCTGAAGAAGAGTGGAATAGTATAAATCTTCCGCCAAGCAATGAAACAGAGTTTTATAATGCAAGTGTCCACTATAACAGTACCGACCATACTTATGCCGAAACTTCAATCGATGCAACCTGTACCACGGGTGGCACAAGCACATTTGATTGCAACTACTGTGACCTTTCTTATGAAGGTGGTTCAGTAGATCCTCTCGGTCATGAATCCGACAACAATTGGGTGCAGACCAAGGCTCCCACCTGCTTCAGTGAAGGTGAAGAACAAAGCAAATGTGTACGTCATGACGACGGCGTAACTTGTGACACTATATTCACCAGAACTGTTCCGGCTGATAATAAGTTACACGATTGGGGTGAATGGAAGGAAACCACCCCTCCCACCTGCTATTCCGAAGGTGAGGCAACCAGAATTTGTAATAATGACAATTCACATATCGAAACAAAAGTTATAGAAATTATTGATCACACCTTAGGAGAATGGACAAGCAATTACGACTCGACACATTCAAAACTTTGTCAGAATGATAAATGCACCTACAAAGAAACCGAAAACTGTAACTTTGGCGGCTGGACAATTACAAAGGATGCAACCGACACAGAAGAAGGCGAAAAAATCAGAATTTGTTCAATTTGTACTTATCAGGAAACAGAGGTTATACCCGTTGATCCATACGCTAATATCACCACAGAAATAACAAACGGAATCGTCAGAATTGACGGCAACGGTTCTCTTCCCACGGTTGAAGCAGGAGCTTCGCACTACTGGGATGAATATGCTGAAACGGCAACTGCAATCGTCATTGACGGTGAGATTACAACAATCGGCTCCAACTCTTTCACCGGATTCAGCAACATTTCAACAATCATAATCCGAACACCTTCGATTACAATTGAACCTGATGCTTTCGTAAACTGTCCTCTTCTTGAAAATGTTCTCATTTTCGGTAACAGTTCATTTACACCGGAATCGTTCAACGGCTGTGCAGATGCAATCAAAGTTTTTGAAAATGCAGACAAACAGCATAGCTTCACCACATCTGGCAACACAATAAACGTTATACCCTTTGATTTTGAAGATACAACTCTTCAATGGAACGGTAAACTCACTCTCGATGCGTATAACTTTTTTGACATTATTGCAGCATTCTGTAATGAATATGATGAAGTAAAAAGCATCAAGGTAAATAGTTTTACGGGTGAAGGCTTTACCTTCTACAGATATAACGAAAAAACATATAACTCCGAGCCCATTGAAGGAAATACAATTAACAATGCAGAATTTTCCGTTCTTATTGACAGCTATGAGACAGGCCCTGTTTACATCACCTTCAATCAGCTTTGTGACGGAATTACCGACGGAAGTATCTCAACATTCTATCTGATTGTTGAAGACGAAACAGAGGGTGATATTCTTGACACAGAGGTTGAAGTCAAGGACGAAGAAGAAAAAAGCTGGTTTGAAAAGGCTCTGGAATGGATTGTTTCCCTTCTGAATAAGCTGTTTAAGATATTATCGAGATTCAAGTAATTCAAACTTCCCAAAACTTTACAACCCCAAAACACGCCCCCGCCCGACCGCACATAAACTCCCCTGTTTTACTGAGAAAAGCACACTAAAACACGGTAATTCACGCACCGTAAGACAAGGTAACAACCCCATGGTTGGTATGACCGTTGCTTGTGCAGTTGCTATTGAAGAGGCTTGTAAGTGAGCAAACCTTGTTACTCGCTAAAGCTAGTAATAAGTCTTAATCCCAAGGTTTTAAATGGATTTTTAAAATAGAGGATGTATAAAGTAGTCCCCCTGTTCGATGAACAGGGGGTTATTGTTTATGCCAACGTACTTTCGAGCTCTATTTTTCCTTAACAGATTCGCCGATCTTAATAACTTCCTCCATGCTTAGATGACCGTAAATTGTAACGGTTATTTTGTTCCCGGTTAAAATCAGGGTTGAATATGGCTTTCCGTCATTCTCACCTGATATAAGATATGATTCTCTTCCTGAGATACTTATTCTTTCGATATTATTCTTATCTTTGTCGGTAAGAATAGAAAGTCCGTCATTAAGAGAAACGTAGACATCATAGACCAGGTTTTCTGTTTCATTCTCATACCTATATCCTATAGCTTCATACTCCTCGTATTTTTCTTTCAGCAGAAAACCTTGGGGTATATATTCTACATAGACGTTTTTATAATTACTAAAATCTGTCGGCGTTTCAGTGTTTGTAATGAAATAGAATTTTATATGTGTTTCATAAAACTCCACTACTGCATTTCTGAAGTCTGCTCTTGCCTGGGGGCTTATCATCATAAGTGAAAAAGCACCGACGCATAAAACGATAATTATAACTGCCGCTTTCGTCAGGGCGTTTCTGTAAAATGAAACGGGCTTTTCCTTCTTGTTGAATGAAGAAATAAGATTATCCATACTCGTTTCAAATTCCAAGCTGAAGGTATGGTTTATATAACTGTTGTCTGGAATAGCTGAAACTTCGTATTCTTTTACCTTTACCAAAGCTGAAGCTAACATAGCGTCACTTATTTCCATTGACCTTTGCTCCTTTCATAAGTTCTTCCTTCAGAATCATTCTGCCACGCCGTACCTGTTGGTGGACTGTGCCCGGCTTTCTTCCCAAAAGCTCGGCAATTTCCTTTTCGGTCATCTGCTCTACTATGAGAAGATAGAGCACATCTCTGTAAACAGCGGGCATAGCAGCGAGAGTTTTCACAATAAAATCCTCTGTTTCGAATGTTCTGTCAAAAGAACTGCTTTCTTTATCGCTGACATCATAAAGCTCGTCAATATCCGTTTCTGCAACACCTTTATTCTTCCTCAATATGTCAATAGCGGCATTTTTGGACGCTGTAACAACATAAGAAAGGGTTTTTGGTGAATTTGCTTCCCCTACCCTCTTTATGCTTTTTGCGATACCGATAAAAGCATTGTGTACTGCATCCTCGGCAAGATAAGCATCGTTCAGAACAGAGTTAGCCGCATACCACATTTTCTTTTTATACAAGGTATAGATTTTTTCGAACTTTAATTTGTCATTATCTTCTTCCATAAGAAGTGTATAAAAAAGTAACATATATTTGCTCCTGAGTGTGTTTTGTAGACGTTCATAATATTAAACGGAGTTTTTAAGGTAAAACTTACAATTTTTTTATTTTTTTGTAAGTTTTGGTTATTCTTATCCGTTTATAGTTGTGAGAGACTACAGACGTTCAACTTATTGTAGCATATATTTGTTTCAAATTTAAGATACTCTCTCAATTTCCTTGAAAGGAATGGACATTATTTATTATGGATGATATAATTTTGATAGAAGAAAATAAAAGGAGAAGAGTGCTATGAAAAGAACGAAAAGAATACTTAGTATGGTTTTGGTTATTGTGATGCTATTTACATCTCTTCCTATGGATGTTTTTGCACAGGAAACAACCGTTCTTACTGAGGTGGGTGTAACTGAGAAAGAGGCAACAACGGCGGAAGGGCCTGCAGAGGAATCTGCAACAACTGAAGAAACAATCACCGAAGAAGTGAACGATACGGTGTATGAAACCGGCAAAAGTTATGTGATTGACGGAGTTGAATATTATATCAGTCAATATGAAACGGTTTGTGCTGTTGATTCTGTAGGAGATCCTGAAAAAGTGGAAATTCTTTCAGAACTGGGAAACTATCCGGTAACGAAAATGGGTGATATGGCTTTTAACCATAATAAAGCATTAAAGGAAATTATTATTCCCGAATCTGTTGAGGAAATAAACGGTTTGCTCTGTCCGGGGATAGAAAAAATTGAAATTCGCGGCGGATACAAAAAGATAAACAATAATATTCTTTCAAACTCCGCTTTCTACAAAAACGAAGAAAACTGGAAGGACGGTCTTCTGATTGTTGACGGATACTTAATCGGAGCAAAAAGAAACGATGAGGTGATTTTAGGCGAAGATATTACTTCGATTTCGGAGGATGCCTTTGATTATGATTGGGTTCCTCAGATAATTCGGATACAGAACAAGAGCTGTGTCTTCCCATATGATATAGGAGTTTCCACCGTTATCAGCGGCTTTTCCGGTTCTACTGCAGAAAAATATGCTAAAAAATGGTCCTGTAGCTTTAAGGAAATCTGCGGTTGTGAGGATGCAGTCTTAATTCCGGGTACTCCTTCCTATTGTAATGGAACAATAGGTCACACAGAGGGTAAGTGGTGCGAAAAATGTCAACTGTGGCAATACGGCAGCATTCCCGATAGCAGAGTCAATCATTTTGACGAAGACAATAATACGGTATGTGACTATTGCGGATTTGACCTTACAAAGAAAATAATTTACGGCGGTTTTTGTGATGATGCTGCTTTCTGGACTATCAGCGAGGACGGAACTCTTCACATTTGCGGAAACGGCAGCCTTTCAGATCTTCACTATACTGCTTATGACCCCTGGGAATATTACAGAAGAAGAAAAGCAATAAAGACTCTTATTGTTTCAAAGGGAATTACAAGTATAGCCGATGCGAATTTCACTTATCAGGACAATCTTGAAACAGTAATTCTTGACGATACGGTAAAAGGTCTTCCCGAGTTCCGTGAATGTAAAAAACTCAAAAACGTCAGTCTTGGCAACGGAGCCACCGAAATCCCAAGTCTCTGTTTTGCTGATTGTTCTTCTCTTGAAGAACTTGTTTTGCCGAAGAGCTTAAAGAAAATCTCATACAATGCTTTTTCTGATGCAGTAAATTTAAAGAAGCTTGTTTTACCTGACACAGTTGAATCCATAGGCTCTTCTGCTTTCAGTTATTGTACAAGTCTTGCGGAAATTACACTTAACGACGGCCTTACTAGAATTGATGGATCTGCCTTTTATAATTGCAAGGCACTCAAATCTGTTGAGCTTCCCGACAGCCTGACCTCTCTCGGTTCATCCACTTTTAAGAACTGTAGCTCGCTGGAAAAAGTAAAGCTTTCAAAGAATCTTGAAACTTTGATAGCTTATACTTTTGAAAATTGCTCTTCCCTTAAAGAAATCTTTATACCCGAAAAAATAAAGAAAATTGATAGCGGTACTTTTACAGGATGTACAAGCCTAGCGAATGTTGATTTTGAAACAGGTTATGTGAGCTTTTCGTCATCATGTTTCTCTGAGAACGAAATCATTAAAAATCCCGAGAACATAAGAGATGGGTTTCTCTTTATGGATAACTGTCTCATGGGAGAAATTGAAAGCACTACCGAAACTCTTGTTCTCGGTGAAGAGGTAACAGCCATAGCAGGCGGATGGTCCTTCAGAACAGACAAGGTAAAAGAAGTTATTATCTATAACAAGGCCTGTGTTATAACGTCTCCTTCTGTTTTTAAGGATGTTAAGATTTACGGACTTGCCGGTTCAACCACCGAAGAGGCATTCAAGAATTATGATTTCAATATAATCTGCCTTTGCGATGAAAAAACCTTTGTCCCCGAAAGCGAAGGCTATTGTAACGGAGTTATCGGCTATACAGACGGCTATTGGTGTGACAGCTGCAAAATCTGGACAAGCGGTCATGAAAAAAAGGCAGAAATAAATCACGTTGATGAAAATGCTGATGAAATCTGTGATTTATGCTCTATTGACGCAAAGATTAAAATTATTGACACGGGAAAAATCGGTGAAAATAATTGGTGGATTCTTGACGAGAGTTATTGCCTTTATGTTTTAGGCACAGGAGCCTTTGCTCCTTCCGAAAAAGCGGGATTCAAGGCATATAACGACAAAATCAAAAAGATTATAATAGGTGATGAAATTACATCCATCGGCAACGGAAGCTTTGCAAATATGACTGCAGCAGAGGAAATTGTCATAGGTAAAAGTGTTATTTACATAAAGGATTATGCATTCAAAGGATGTACCTCCGTTGAAAAAATTACAATGCCTGTTATTTTAAGTGAAATCGGTAGATATGCTTTTTCCGAGCTTACCAAACTTAAAGAAATTGATATTCCGGATACAGTTTATAAGATCGGTGACTATGCCTTTTATAAAATGAGCTCCCTTGAAGAAATTACTGTGCCTGCCAGCATAACTAATTGGGGACAGTATGTATTCCGTAATTGTACTTCTCTCAAAAGAATTTTCTTTGATGGAGATACGGTATCTTACGGCGCGTTTTACGGATGTACGGCTCTGAGTGAGCTCAACTTCAAAAATGAAATAAAATATATTAACACCGAAGCTTTTTACGGATGTACTGCTCTTACGGAATTGTCAATAAAAGCAAAAACTATAGACAGTTATGCATTTTCCGGCTGTGCAGGCATTAAAGAGGCATATATTGAAACAAACTCCTGCGGATATTCAGCCTTCAGTAATTGCACAGCTCTTGAAAAGGCGACGCTTAAAGGAATAAAGAATCCAAACTATGCCAGCATAAAAACTTACGTTTTCAGCGGCTGTTCCTCTCTTACGGATGTTACTTTGCCTTCGGGAACAAAGGTTATTTCTTCAGGCATATTTTCAAATTGCACATCTCTTTCTGAGTTAAAACTTCCTGAAAGCATAACAACAATTGGCTCCTATGCTTTTCAGGGCTGTACGGCACTTGAAAATATCGTTCTGAGTGAGAAGGTAACCAATGTAAATACCTGTGCATTCAGAGGGTGTTCAAATCTCGGCTCAATCACCTTCCTTAACAGCGCAACCGCAATTGCCGGCCCTTACGAGGATTATGACAAAACTTATCTCACTATACCTTCGACAACTGTTCTTGTAGGTCATAGAGGCTCAACGGCAGATTTCTATGCAGATGAGTACTCTTTGCAGTTTCTTCCTATAAATGATAACAGAGTACTTAAAAACATAAAAATCGCGTCTTTACCCACAAAGACAGTTTATGTTATCGGAAAAGATACGGAATTTGATTTTGAGGGGCTTAAATTAAGGCTCGAATTTACCGACGGAAGCGTTATCACCGTTCCGAGATATTATACTGTTGAAACTAACGGCTGTGACCTTACAAAGTGCGGACCTTTTGAACTGATAGTAAAGTGCGGTGAATTTACAGATACCTTCAAAATTTTTGTCAACGATAAAATTGGCACGCCTGAAACAGATATCGGTGTCATTGAAGAAAACGGTCAGTTGGAAGCTGAATTCAATGGCTTTGATGAAGTAAAAATTGCGACCTTCATTCCGAAAGAAACAAACAGATATTGCTTTATTATTGAAGGTGATTTCAGCAAAATACATTTTTATGATGCAGAAGGTAACAGAAAAGTATTAAATGGAAACTTTGCTCAAAATCTTACAAAGGGTGAAGAATACAAAATATACATTTTCGGAAAAAACGGAAAGGTGTCAATCAAAAATGCTGAGCTTTTCACTACCGAAAAGCTTCCCGACGGTACATACAAAATCACCAAATGCTATGATGATTCCAAGGAGCTTGTCGTTCCGTCGAATTATAACGGAAAAGTAATTACTGCCGTAGGTGCTGATCTGCTGTCTTATCGGGTAATGAGAGAAAAGATAGTTTTTGAAGACGGAATCAAAACTATTGAACCGGAAACCATTAAAAATGTGTCCTTTTTGGAGGAGGTTGTACTTCCCGATACTCTTGAAGAAATTCCTGACAGGCTTTTCTATGAGTGCAGAAGTCTTAAAACCGTCACCGGCGGCAGGAATATTAAATCTATCGGAGAATATGCTTTTTACAAGTGTGGTTCTCTGAGCAATTATGAGATTCCCGATTCCGTTGATGAGATAAAGAAAAGCGCTTTTTATAGTTGTCAAAGTCTTTATAGATTTAATCTTTCTCAAAATATCAGGGAAATCGGTGATTTTGCCTTTGGTGACTGTGGCAGAATACAGGTAACCTTCGACTGTGCAAACGCTGAATTTGGAAGCAGTATTTTCGTTGGAGCTGATATTCAGAAAATCGAATTCGGTTCAGGCGTTAAGGTTATTCCAAAGAGAATCTTTTATAGTTGTTCCAAGCTTGAAAATGTTATAATTTCCGACACAGTGGAAAGAATAGAAGAATATGCTTTTGAAAAATGTACAAACCTTACGGAAATCGTTATACCGTCATCTGTTAAAACAATCGGCGATTATGCCTTTAAGGATTGCAAAGAACTTACTTGTGTAACCTTTAACGAAGGTCTTGAAGAAATAGGTGAAGGCATATTTGAAAACTGTAAGTGGCTTCAGAAGATTGAATTTCCTGCAAGTCTTAAAAAAATGGGCTCTTACACATTCAGATATAACGAAGCGTTAAAGGAGGTTACTTTCAAGGGTTATATCAGTGAACTACCGAATTATACCTTCGAAAACTGCGAAAAGCTTGAAAAGGTAAATGTGAACGGTGGTCCCGATAAAATCGGTAACGGCTGCTTTATGTCTTGTGAAAAGCTTTTATGCGAAGAGCTCATTCCTATTGCTACATATATCGGCAATAATGCTTTTTACGGATGCACACAGATTA
This sequence comes from Clostridia bacterium, assembly GCA_017435665.1. Lineage (GTDB taxonomy): Bacteria > Bacillota > Clostridia > Oscillospirales > Acutalibacteraceae > UBA6857. The sequence goes on from JAFSEP010000061.1 coordinate 18,123, forward strand.
AAAACATCACACTTCATGAAAATATTGAATATCTCGGCGGTGGCGCTTTTGCTTTGACAAATGCAGAAAGTGTTATAATACCAAAGGGAATAACTACAATTCCGGGAGTTATTTTTTATGATAGTGACACTCTTAAAAGAGTTGAGTTTCTTGGTGAAATTACAGAAATCGGAAGTATGGCGTTCTGCGGTTGCAATAATCTCACAGATGTAATTTTTACCGGTAAGGTAAAAAGTGTCGGCGAAAGAGCATTCAGTAATTGCAGCTTGTTTGACAGTCCCATTGATCTCGAAGATGCAGTATACATCGGAGAATATGCTTTCCAAAAATGCGAACGCCTCAATCTGACGGCTATGCCGACTAAGACCTGTACCTTCGGAGAATATGCTTTTTATAAAAGTGGGCTTTCGGGTAAGCTTGACATTCCCGAATCATCAAAGCTTTATATGCATGCTTTCGACGAATGTAAAGGAATAACAGAGGTTATACTCGGGGAAAATACTGTGGTAAATTTCGGTGGTCAAATATTTAAAAACTGTACCGGACTTGAAAAGGTGACAGTATGCGACGGTGTAGAGCTTTACAGCGGAGATTTTGACGGCTGCAGTAACCTGACAGAGCTTCATTTTAAGAACACTTCAAGTCCCGTCAACGGTTTAGGTAAAATAAATGAAAATGCTACGATCTTCGGATATAAGAACAGTAACGCCCATGCTTATGCTATAAAGCACGGCTATAAGTTTGTCCAGGAGGGCGGTGAAATGCATGTTCACTCCTTCACACAAAAGGACATCGCTTCAACAGAGTGTTTCGGTTACAACAAAAAGATTTTCACTTGTACATGTGGTTATAATTATACTGAAAGTACAAAAATAAAAACTCATATTTATAGTGATTATACCATTGACAAGGAACCTACCTGCACAGATCCCGGTTTAAAATCTAAAAAATGTCAATGCGGTTTGTCACGAGTTGAACTGACTCCTCTCCCACCTCTCGGTCACACGGAGGTTATCGACATTCCTGCAGTAGCGCCCACTGAAACTTCTCCCGGTTATACCCACCAGAGCCATTGCTCAGTCTGCGGCGAAACAGTGGTCAAGCGTGAGCTTATCGGTCACAGCGAATATGATATCAAGATAAATAACGAAACTGTAATCGCACACAAGTTTAATGCAGCAACGAACGATAAAGACGGTGAGAATACTGTCATAATCTTCGAGCAGAATAACGATATATACCTGAGTTATATTGATAAAACCGTTATTTACAAGGTGGGTGAAGTAAGTCTTTCGAAAACAGAATTTGTCTATAACGGAAAGAACCAGACTCCTCTGGTTACTGTTAAGGACAGCAAGGGTGAAGCTCTCGTTCTTAACAGAGACTACAAGCTTGCATATTCTGCTGATTCAAAATATTGCGGTGAATATAGTGTTAAGGTTGATTACATCGGTAATTATGCAGGTAGCAAGACACTTAATTATGACATTGTTCATAATTGGGGTGTAGGTAAAATTACCAAATCTTCCACATGCACAAAAACAGGTATAAAAACATTCACCTGCGGATGCGGTGATTCTTATACTGAAACTGTCGCAAAACTCAGACACTCCTACTCAAATGCCTGTGACACAACCTGTAACAGAAGTGGTTGCGGTGCAAAGAGAAGCATTACTCATAGTTACAAGAACGTAACCACCAAAGCTACGCTCACAAAGAATGGTAATATCCAAAACAAGTGTTCAGTTTGCGGTAAAGTTTCAAAGACAGCAACTATTTACTGCCCGAAGACCTTTACTCTTTCAACAACAGCTTACACTTACAATGGTAAGGTGAAAACCCCCTCAGTAACCGTTAAGGACTCAATGGGCAACATCCTTAAGAAGAATACCGACTATACAGTAAGCTATGAAAGTGGAAGAAAAGCACCCGGCAAGTATACTGTTAAGATTACTTTTAAGGGTAAGTATGAGGGAATAAAGAGACTTTACTTCACTATCGCACCCAAGGCAACAAGCAAGATTACTGCAAGTCAGACAACCTCTACAATCACACTCAAGTGGAGTAAGATAGCAGGTGCTGATGGTTACAGAGTATATCAGTATAACGCCAAGACAAAGAGGTGGGTTAAAGTTAAGGATGTAACGGGCACAAGCCTGAAGATGAATAAACTCACCGCAGGAACAAAGTACAAGTTCAGAGTCAAGGCTTACACTAAGGATGACGGTACAATCTGGGGAGCATATTCAAGCACATTTGAAACCGCAACAAAGTGCAAGACTCCTTCAATCATCAAACTCACAACAACCAAGGGGAAGGCTTCTTTTACTTGGTCAAATGTAAGCGGTGAAAGTGGCTATCAGGTTTACTACTCAACCAAGAAAGACAGCGGCTACAAGAAGGTAGCTTCTTATAAGGCAAACGTTGTCAAAGGTTCAAAGTCAAAGCTTACAAGCGGCAAAAAATATTACTTCAAAGTCCGTGCCTATAAAAAGGTTAACGGTAAAACAATTTACGGCTCATTCTCTACGGTTAAAAACGTAAAGATTAAATAATAACTAACAGGCTCCCTGATTTCAGGGGGCCTGTTCATATATAGAAAAGCTTTTATAAAACTTTAAAGTAAAGTGTAAAAAATTTCGATTTATTGTAAGTTTTTGAATTTTAAATCCGTTTAATATATAAAAGGTAATAATTAACAGACAAAGCTGATGGTTTGGATTTAAATGAAAGGATAAGCAATATGAATTTTAACATATCAAAAGAAAGAATGCTTGAAGGAATGCACACAATGAACTCCTTCGGCACAAGACTTACGGGCAGTAAGGGTCACAATGATTTTATCAGGTGGCTTAAAGAGGAAATTACAAAAATGGATATACCCGTTTTTTCTGATCCCTTCTATTTCAAACGTTGGGAAGAAAAAAAGTCATCAATAGAAATATTAGACGGTGATGAGAAGATAAGCATTCCTGTTTCTTCGGCTTATCCCTATTCAGGTCAGACCTCTGCTGAGGGCATTATAGAAGAGCTTGTATATGTTAAAGGTGTAAAGGATATACCGAAAACTGTAGGTAAAATTGCAGTTTTCAATGTAGCAAATATAAACTTTCTGCCCAGCGAGATAGCCTTTGATAAGAGAACAAGCTACCCTGCGGATGTTGTACTCGAAAAGAAATACGAAGGCCCTGTTATCACGAGCTTTATTCAGTGCTTTTACGGTATAGTTTCAAAGCTTTCCAAGGCTAAGGCTGTTATACTTATATGGAAAGGTCTTCACGACGATATGATTGAAGGTCAGTATCTTTCATTCATAGCCGACTATCAGAATATTCCTATGCTCTGGATCAATGAGACCAACGGAAAAAAGGTTATTGAAGCTGCAAGGGCACATAAAAAAGCAAGGCTTGTTCTTGAAACAGAGATTGAGGAACACGCCTTTACTGAGAGCTTTTATTGTATCATCAAGGGTAAAAATCAAAAGGAAAATGTTATTGTAAACACTCACACCGACGGTACAAACTGTGTGGAGGAAAACGGTCCTATAGCACTTCTTGAGCTTATGAGAAATATGAAGGATACCCTACCCGAAAGGACACACATTTTCCTTTTCACTACGGGACATTTCCGTTTGCCTCATTTTGAGGATATCAGAACAGGTGCATTCCAGTCTGCATCCCGCTGGCTCGCCATGCACAGAGATTTGTGGGACGGCAAGGGTGAACACTTCAAATGTGTTGCGAACCTTACCGTTGAGCATTTAGGTTGTCTTGAGTGGCGTGATATTGACGGTGAATACAAATATACGGGTAAACCTGAGGTTGACCTTGTCTATACTGGTAATAAGTTTATGGACAAGCTTTATATTGATACCGTAAAAGACAGAAAAACCATCCGCACGATGACTCTCAGAGGTCATAACGCTCTTCACTTCGGTGAGGGACAGAATTTCTTTACAATGGGTGTTCCCGAAATCAGCCTTGTTCCTGCCCCCTATTACCTCTGCGTTGTAAGCGACAGTCACGAAATGGAAAAGTTCGATATTGACCTTATGACTGAGCAGACGGAAACCTTTGCAAAGCTTATAGAAAAGATAGAAAAAATATCTGCCAAGGAGCTTGGAAGAAGTGATTTCTATTCTATTCTCAAAGCAAAAAGTGTTTCGGGAGGATATGATTTCAGCCTGAAGGGCTTGATAGATAAGGTGAGAAATAAGTAAACCTTCCCAAAACTTTACAACACCAAAGCACTCCCCCGCCCGACCGCACATAAACTCCCCTGTTTTACTGAGAAAAGCACAATAAAACACGGTAATTCACGCACCGTAAGACAAGGTAACAACCCCATGGTTGGTATGACTGTTGCTTGTGCAGTTGCTATTGAAGAGGCTTGTAAGTGAGAACAAAATCCCAAGATTTTAAATGGATTTTTAAAATAGAGGATGTATAAATTGGTTAACCCCCTGTTCGATGAACAGGGGGATGTTGTTTGTTTTAATCCGGAGCAAAGCTGACGGTTACTTTTTATACGAAACCTTTGAAGAGGCTTTGCTATACTGTGGACTGTTATAAGCCTTTACGTAATAGGTATATTTTACACCCTTTTTTACGTTTTTATCTGTATAGGAAGTAGTTGACTTTTTAAGAGTTTTAAGTTTTTTGTATTTTCCGTTTCCACTTTTACGGTAAACAATATACTTATCTGCACCCTTAACCTCATTGAAAGTAAGCTTTACCCCATTGCTTACGGCTGTTACTTTAAGATTGGTCGGAGCACTTACAAAGCTAACATTTTGGTATGCATACTCACTCTTGACGCCGTCCTTAACCGCACAAATCCTATATCTGTATTTTTTACCTGACTTAACGTTTTTATCGGTATATTTTACGGTCTTTGCATTCTTGGTTGTATAAACCTGCTTCCATTTTCCGTTCACTTTCTTATAAACGATATAGTAATCCGCAGCTGAAGACTTTTTCCATCTAAGTTCAATGGATTTTTTGCCAAGGCTGACACCGCTTATTTTGACCGGCTTAATATAGGTAACCTTAATTCCGTTTTCGTCCTTTACGCCTTCTTCAGTTGCAACGGTGTAGTAATAAGTCTTGCCGTGTTCAGCCGAAACATCATCATAATACCATGCTTTCACTTCTTTCAGAACCTGCCATTTGCCATCAGCAGAGGTTTTCCTGTAAACAGTGTATTTATTACTGCTTGAACCGTCCCAACTAATGCGTAATCCGTTATCGTCAACCGTTGCCTTAACCGTTGGCTTTTTTATAATGCGAACCCAACTGCTATTGCAAATATATTCCGTACTGCCTCGGACAACCCCTACGGAAAAGGAAATATTCCTTTCTGTTTCCAGCTTGCCGGTTGTGTAAGAGGTTTTTGCTTTATCGACTACGGCAATCTTCGTACCGCCGGAGTATATATTATATTTTTCCGCACCCTCAACAGACTTCCATGTGAGAGTTGCCGTGCCGTTATTATGATCCGGCTTTATTGCTAATATCCTTGTAGGCACAATATAACTAAGCTTAAAAGCGTTTTCATCGCCTGCAGTCGTTATTGTGCCGTCAGCAGAAACCGAAGCAATAGAATATTCGTTAACAAAGGCTTTGTCGTTTTTTCTAAATGTCAAATATTCACCTGAAACAAACTGCTCCTTTACGGCAGACCATACACCGTTGACCTTTATGTAAGCGGTGTATTTGGTTTCACTGTTGAATTCCGAAGGCTTTATTCTGCAGTAATCAGCATCATAAATTACCGTTTGCAACAAGGCTGTAACGTATTGCGAGCTTAACTTTGCGGGAATTTCTGCGGTTGTTACACTTTTTTCGGCACCGTCTGCAATACAAACGATTTTGTAAGTGTAAGCAACATCTTTCACAATATTCTTATCTTCAAAACAGTTTGTATCTGTCTTTGTCAAAAACGTGTACGGTTCCACTCCGCTTTTTCTGTAAACGTTATAGCCTTCCGAATTTTCTACTTTTTCCCAACTAATCTGTATTCCTTCCTTTAAAGCAGAAGGTCGGTAACTCTTTATGGGCAAATAAACAACGGAGGCTTTTGTGGCATCACTTCTTTTGCCGTAAATACCGGAACCATATTTAACATAAGCATTAACCGCATAAGAGTATCTTTTTCCGTTCACAAGATCTTTTTTATCTGTAAGGCTCGTTTCATTTGTGGTGCCGATTAAATCCCAATCGTTTTCTCCCTCCGCTTTTCTCCAAACCTGATAAGAGAAATTGCTAATCTTGTTCCAAGAAATAATCGGATTGCCCTGACTGTCAGTTTTGACGGAATTTATAACGGGTACGTCCAGGATTCCTGCAGTCTTTTGATAAGCTTTGTTTATACATTCCTTAGAATCCCTGACGGATTTTACCATATAATCATAAAGAATGTTTTTGCTTGTACTATAATCCGTAAACGAAGAATTTTTTGTGCTTCCTATTTTTTTCCACTCTTCGGTACCTCTTACTTTTCTGTAAACATTATAGCTCTCTGCCCCTCTGACAGCGTCCCAGGAAAGCACCAGGTTTCCTGAAGCTTCTGTTGCGGTCTTGATCGTCGGGTTTTTCATATAGATTATGTATTTGTTGTCTTCATACCCGCTGATGCCCTTGCCGGTTGAAGCGATGACAGTAAAGTAATAAGCCGTTCCACTCGTCATACTTGAATTATAAACATAACTTCTGTCATCAGTTTCCCCGATATACCGCCAATCAGAAGATCCTTCTGCCATATATATTCTGTATCTGGCGTCATCTGACACCTTGCTCCAGGAAATTTTTACACTGCCGTCTGAACGAGATTCCAGAGTGACTTTCGGAGACTTAACAGCTTTAACCTTCAATCTGTCCTCCGACAGCGGTGTTTTACCTGTTCCGTTTACCGCTTTAACCTTGTAATAAGCAGTAGCAGTTTTATCTTTAAGGGAATCGTCTATATAATAAGACAGATCTCCTCCGGCAGCTTTTACAGTTTTAATCTTTTTGTATTTACCGTCTTTCTTTTTATAGATATAGTATTTTGTGGCACCGGGTACGGAATACCAATAAATAACGGGGCCGGCCGGGCTGTTTTCGTATCCGTACATAATTGTTTTCATATTTTCAATCTTTGTGCCGTCTCTTTTAATTACAACTTTAAACTTGGTGACCGTGTCCGGATCCTTTTCATACCCCATATGACCCGTGTTTTTTTGTTTAATAACATAAGATGTGGCATAATAGGTTTTGCTTTTTAATCCGGTAAGATCAAAGAAAATATCGTCATACTTTGTACCTTTTTTGTATGTTCCTGTATATTCCGCTACTTTTTTTGTTCTTTTTGAGTTGGAATATATTTCAAGTCGAAATTTCTCTTTGTCATCCGAATCTTTATATGCCTTCATACATAAATAATCAGCATTACCGTAAAGGGTGACCTTTGAAAGACTTTTGTGTGAAGAATAGCTTACAGGCTTATATGTGCTGTCACTGGGAAATTTCTCAACTTTTATTTCTTTTGCAGAAACACTCAGGGAAAGCAACATAACAATTGCAGTAAATAACATCGCAAACAGAAACTTTTTCTTCATATTAATTCCTCCTTTAAATTATCTGTAATTTGTCATATCTGACATACTTTATATGCCTTACATATATATATCGCTTAGAGAACAAATGTAACAAAAAAATATGTAAATTTTTTAACACATCAATTCATCCGTCAGAAATTGAAAAAGTCTCTTTCCGTTGTATCAACTCCGGAAATCCAAACAGGAGAGCAAAAAGATTACAAGCAACAAAAACAAATTCACAGCAGAAAGTATAGCGATTCTTTTCTTCCTATCTGTTTTTTGTGCTTTCTGTGTTTTCCTTTTCTTTGTCTTATTACGTTTTAGAGTTGATATTTCAAATGCTATAAAGACAACAAAACTAATAACAGACAAAGCAACAAATATCAATATCAAGCACCAATTGAGTTTGTTTGAAACAAGAAACTCATTTAAGGAATAATAACCTATAGCTCCATAAAACAGTAAAACTAACGTTATATACCATAGTACTATTTGCGTTTTTGTATATGTCTCTCCATCATTAGTTTTTTTACGACCGTCAAAAACAAAAAACACAGCTGTTCCGATACACAAAAGCAACACCAGACACATAGAAAACATAGTAATAAGTATATTGGTATCTAAGCCATCAGTCATCATAAATTCCCCCTTTCACACAAACCTCTGTGCAGACTACCTCCGCATCAACTTTGTTTCCTGCTATATTTAATTATTTCGTCTGCAATCATATAGGCGCAACCAAGAATCGGAACAGAATACCTATATATAAAACCAATCCAGCCTTGCATATTCCAAAGAAAATCCTTTAAAAATAATACATCAATTATCACGGCTAACAAAAACAAGTGAGATGCAGCCTCAAACAATAATAATCCCAATTCATAATCTTTGTGCCAACGCTTTCCCTTCCGCTTGCTGTTATAAGGTCGGAGGACATAATACAAAATCGGTGTTAACACCTTATTAGCCGGTACTCTTTTTATGTGCAAACCGTCTTCGTTCCACTTATAGTTTAAATACATAAGCAGAACGTAGTTTCCTAAAACACAAATAATTCTTACAATAATTAACCATCCTCCTTATCTAAAAACAAGCGTTAGGAATATAGCCCTTAAACAAACCTCTGTGCATATCCGCATCGGCGGCAAAGCTCTTCCGATGCTCTTCTGTGTTCAAAGCCTTCTTTTATTGCGTTTGCTCTCGGCGATGCAAGTATTTTTTCAATATCGCCGTCGAATATGTTTCCGAGGGCAAGCCTTCCGTCGCTGTCAAGACAGCAGGGAACAACCGAACCGTCACAGAGTATTCCGAAATGGTCACGCAGACCGTAGCAGAAAAAGCTGTTACCCTGAACTTCGGCGCCCATATCAGGCCATTCAAAACGGTCTCCCCACTCAAGATGCAGCTTGTCCCTTATACGTATACCTCTGGTGTTCTCTACCCATTCGCCCTCTAAGGATGAACGGAGAATATCAAAGGTTCTGCTGTTTCTTCCGCCGTCATAGCCTTTATTCCAAAGTCTGAAAACAACTATAATTCCTGTCTCAGATGCGACATCTGCAAAGGAAATTATATCGTTCATATAGCTTTCATAAGCCTTCTCGTCATTCCCCTCAAAGCTGTGAACGGAGATGCTGACCTTATGAGGCTTAGCAGAAATAATCTCTTCTCCTCTCTCTCTGAGCAAGGTTCCGTTTGTTGTGATAACCGAACGGAAGCCTTTTTTGTTTGCTTTTTCAAGAAAAAGCGGAAGCTGAGGATGAAGGAGTGGTTCACCCATCAGATGATAGTAAATATGCTTCGTTTGTCCCTCAAGGGCATCAAGTATACGGGAAAACTCGTCTTCTGTCATCAGCCTCGGCTTACGGCTGTGACCGTGGCAGAAGCTGCAGTTCATATTGCAGATGTTTGTGATTTCCACATACACACGAGAATACATAGCCGCCTCCGTAACAGATTTTCTATAAGTCAATTATAGCAGAAATAAAAGCTTTTTGCAATATACAAAAACGGTGCAGATTCACATCTGCACCGCCATAGTTATTTAAAGAGCCTTCTGAATTGTTTTTGCCACTTGATAATATAGAGAGTAGCAATTCGGGTTATTGCAATATCGAACACAACGAACACCACATTGCCCAGAGCAAGAAGAATAAGAGGTCCGTATTTGCCGAGCTCGTTCATATCCTCCATTGAGATACCGAAAACCCTGATTAACACAAAATATGCCGCCACCATAGTCACGTTGAATATGAGGAACTTGACTATCCATTCAACAGCTCTCGGAAGCTTGCTTTCAAGCACAGCCTTGATTATGGGATAGTATCCGAAAAATGCAACGTACATTACAGCCGCTTCCTTGTCTGTTGCCAGAAGCAGACTGAGGATGCCTGCTGCCGCATAGACACCGAATGCCCACTTTTTATTTATCTCAATTACCACCACCATAAGCAGAATTCCCGCAAAGGCAGGTGCAGCATATGTCATAACGGGGATTATTGTCAGCATCATTATCACAACTGAAAGTGCGGCAATCATTCCGCATATTGCGGTTTTAGATGATTGTTTCATAGTAACACCTCTGTCAACAGCAGGAAATCAGGTCACCGCCCATACACTCGCAGCAGCAATCGGCACAAAGGAGACCCGTACAGATATCACAGCCCGAGTCGGCACGTCTTGCTGTTGTTGTTCTGTAACCGCCCGTACTGCCCATATTCATACTTTTGTATGCATTGGCGTATTCAATATTGTTCGGTTCCATATTATGTGCGGTACGGAAATAGTTTGAAGCCTGATCAAGCCAGCCCTTTCTGTAAAAGAGCTGTCCCATAAGAAAATACCACTTTGCGCCCCTCTGACCGTTGGGTACGCTGTTAAGCATAGTGTGAGCTTCGTCAAGTCTGTTGGCTGAAAGAAGGTTGATAACCGTGGTATAATCAACGCCGTTATCATAGTTAGAATTGGTGTATCCGCCGCCATGGGATGAATATGATGACGAGCTTGTATTGCCCTTGAAGCCGCCCTTTATTATTGCATCGTATGCCTCGTTGATTTCCTGCATTTTTTCATTTGCAAGGTCAGCAAGGTCAGAGTTTGCATATTTATCGGGATGATACTTCTTGGCAAGTGCTCTGTATGCAGCTTTGATTTCTTCCTCACTTGCTCCGGGTCTTACTCCCAGCACCTCATATGGATTTTTCATTTTTTACATTCCTCCGTGTAGCAACAGCTTTGCTGTTGCAGTGAAATCTGTCCTTACGGACAGGTGAAATTTTGCTTTCGCAAAGTGAAATATCTGCTGTGCAGATATGAAATATTTGCCTTTCGGCAAATGTTGTGGGGCTGCGCCGCATTTATATAACAGCAACAATACTTAACTCACGCTTTAATGGTGGGCTAAGTTATATTTGTTACCCTTATTACATCGAAATCTGTCCTTACGGACAGGTGAAATTTTGCTGTCGCAAAGTGAAATATCTGCTGTGCAGATATGAAATATTTGCCTTTCGGCAAATGTTGTGGGGCTGCGCCGCATAATTAAATATTATGAATTCTGTTCACCTCTGCGTGCAGACCCTCATAAATAACGTTTTCTATAACGCTTTTGAAGTGTCTTACCTCCAGAAGCTCGTATGCGTTTGCTATCTCGCTTTCGGTAAGATTAAGGGTTTTTATCACATCTTCCTTTGACTTACCGCTGAGTATTACGGGATTATAGTTTCCCTTTTCTCTGTCCTTATCCATATCGTCCAGAGCATCGGTTATATATACCCATCTGCCCAGACAATAGCCCATTCGCCTGAGGACCTTGCTTTGAGCCTCATCTTTACAATTATAGCAGAAAATTTCTCCCAATGCAACTGCCGTCGGGTCGGCAGCTTCATCAAGATTTGCAGTTTTCGCCCTTTCAAGCTCTGATTGCTTCTGCATCATTGACGAAATCAGCTCATTAATCTCGGGCTGATATTTTTTTGCCTTACGGTAGTATCTGCCGAATATCGGTTTTATCATAAGAAGCAAAAGTTTCCTGAAAAATCCGCTGTCTGCAATATCATCGATAATCTTGTACCAGACCATAAGCATAGCAATATCTGCAGTATAGTTCAGCGCATCGCTTCCGTTTCTGCAGAAATTACATTTTTTTGCAGGATTGAAGGGACATCTTTTCTGCTCAAAGTCAGGCACACAGCTTCCTATGCTCATTCTTATTATTGCAAGAAAGGTAAAGTCATAGCTGAGTGTCAGCCTTGCCGCAAGACCGTAGCGTTTACCCAGAGTACGGCATACCGAGCAGTAAACGCCCTTATATGCTTCGTAATGCTTCACCTTCATCTCAGGCTTACACGCTTTCACATAGCCGAACACAGCATACCCCTCCTCTGATAACAAATACAAGAACAATGTTATATAAAAATATTTCCGAATGAATTAACACACTGTAAACTTTAAATACTTGATTATTAAAGCTGATTATATTATAATGAAAGAGAACAAACTCTCAAGGAGGAAAACTATGGCTATTATTGTTAAAGATGCGTATTTCAATTCATCAACAGGAATGGACAGAATACACTGTATGATATGGGAAAACGACGAGGTTGAAAAAATCGGCGTTATTCAGCTTGCTCACGGTGTAAGCGAATACATAGAAAGATATGACGATTTTGCAAGGTTTCTTGCAGATAACGGCTATATTGTCTGCGGTAACGACCACCTGGGTCACGGACTTTCTGCAAGAAGCATGGAGGAGTTAGGCTTCTTCTGTGAGATTGACGGCGACGTGAGAATGGTTGACGATATGCACATTCTCCATAACATTATGCATAAGCGTTACCCCGAGCTCCCCTACTACCTTTTCGGTCACAGCATGGGTTCATTCTGTGCAAGAGTATATGCGGCTGATTTCGGTGAAGAGCTTGCAGGTCTTATCCTCTGCGGAACCGGTGAGCTTCCCTCTGCAAGTATTCTTGCAGAAGAACCTCTCAGAAAGCTCTCAGAAAAACTGGATTCAGCTTTCAGACTTGATACCTCCGCTATAATGAAGTATTTTCTCAAGGAAGGTCAGACGGGCAACGACTGGCTCAGCTACAATAAGGAAAACATTGCTAAATATGAAGCTGACCCCTATTGCGGTGTACCTCTTACGGTCAGCGGCGGCAGAGACCTTGTCTCCCTTGCAAACTCAGCCTGTAATCCTCAGTGGGCATCAAGAGTGCCCGTGGGCCTGCCCATTCTCCTCATATCGGGAGCAAAAGACCCCATCGGCTTCAACGGCAGAGGTGTTATCAACGTCTGCGACAACCTTGAAGATGCAGGTCACAAGCCTGAGGTTATTCTCTATCCCGGTATGAAGCACGAAATTCTCAACGAGGACGAACACGAAAGAGTTTACAGAGACGTGCTTGAATGGCTGAAAAAGAACTGATTTACATTCCTATATATAAAAGGTGTGATGCACGTGCATCACACCTTTTTGATTCATATTTTAAGTTTTTACTTCAGCTCAACGTTTTCAATAACAAACGTAGTGACTGAGTTTGCCTTGAGAACACCGCAGAAGGTATCGCCTATGAAGGTTGTGTTCTTTACGTTCTCCCAATGCTCACCGTCAGCCATACTGCCGCTTGTTCTGTAAACGCTTACATCGTGCTTACCGAGCTTGAAATCATTAAGCTTATATCCCGTAACAGAATCGCCTTCCCAATAGTTAATACCGACTATAACAAGCTGTTTTGTCTCCTCATTATATGCGGCGATTTCCGTGCCGTTTTTAATATGGATAATCCTTGAGCCGGGTCTGATAAACTTTGAAAACTGACCGAAGGCATAATACTTCTGAGTCTTTATGATTTCCTGAGCATCGTGGTCAGCTGTGCAGGTGCCCCAGAAGCCGCTTGTTGTATCGGTTATCCACCAATCCTGATTTCCGTTGTAGCCGTCCTTGCTCTTATGGGAATCGATAACCTGCCAGATAACCCAGGCAGACGGTGAAAGTCTGTCAAGATCCTCAAGAATCTTGCCTGCAAACCAGAGAGCAGGACCCATTTCTCCTGCATTTGTGCCTGATACGCCGTTGCCGTCAACCTCACTCATCCAGAGATTCATATTCTTTTCCTTGGCAAGTGCACCAAGCTCGTCAATACCGATTGTGTAGTATGTATGCGTGCTGTATCTGTCAATAACTGATTTTGCTTCATCTGAAAGAGCGTTGTATGACTCGTCAAATCTGACAGGGGCAGTATCATCTGTTGCAACAACCTCAACACTTCCGAGACCTACGCTTTCGAATGCCTTTGCAGTTTCAACAATAATCTTTGACTGGCTCTCACCTATATCATAGTGACAGCCCTCCTGCTTGGGACTGAAAGCACCCCAGTAATCTGTGTTAGGTTCATTCATAGCCGAAATTGAGGACACCTTTATACCGAGCTGATTATTGATGTATGCGGAAACGTGAGCAAGATAGTTGGCAAAATCTGTGTAGCAGTCGTCTCTCAGATTGTTCTGATTAGGATCCGTTGCACCTGATGCACAGCCGCTGTTTGTCATAAAGTACGGCGGAGAATTTGCAAAGACCTCAACATAAGCATCGTCTCCTGCTGCCTGATAGGCTCTCTGTAATACATTAAGCTGATTTTTGTCGGCAGTATAATCATATTCATACTCTCCGGTTTCTTCATTGAGATAAAGCCAACCGGGAACCTCTGAATCGGTACGTGTGATGTGCTTATGTGTGGGGTCATCACCGCCGCCGATGTTATATCTCATAATATTCAGGTTAAGACCGTCTTTGCTGAAAAACATCTCAGCCGCATCCTGAGCAAGCTTATCGCTGTAACCAACACGGTTTGCCCACCAGCAAAGGCTTGTGCCCCAGCCTTCGAATTTACCGTCATTTGTTGTTGAGGCATTATCCATTGAGATAATGACCTCGTGATCATAAACACCTATTGTTGATTTCACGTGATCCACCACCCCTGCATAATCTGAGCTGACAAACGCAAGAATTGCTGTTAAAATACTGAGAATCGTTGCCAAGATCTTTTCTGTTCCCATACCTTTTCTCCTTTGTCTCGGTTATTGCCTTAATTATACAGTAAATATTCATCGGTTTCAAGTGTAAAAGAAATAAATAAACAATTTGCAGTCCGTTTTCACTTGACAAACCCTTTCTTTTATTGTAGAATTACAGCAATATGTTAAAAGCTGAGACAGGAACAAGTAGTTGATTTTTCCGCAAAACAGAAAGCTACCGGCTGATGAGAGGTGCATGAGGAATTTCAATGAATACATCCTTGAGCTTCACACCGAAATCTGCAGTAGGCTGTGACGAATTACCTGCGTTAAAGGTATTGAGGTGTGCTTCGGCGCATAAATCAAGGTGGTACCACGGTTTTAATCGTCCTTGCGTTTGCAGGGACGTTTTTATTTTGTTAAATATTTTTCGGAGGATAAAACAATGAAAATTTATGACGAGCTTGTTGCAAGAGGTCTTATTGCACAGGTAACAGACGAAGAAGAAATCAAGGAGCTTATCAATAACGGTAAGGCTACCTTCTATATCGGCTTCGACCCCACAGCTGACAGCCTTCACGTTGGTCACTTTATGGCTCTCTGCCTTATGAAGAGACTTCAGAATGCAGGTAACAAGCCTGTTGTTCTTCTCGGCGGCGGCACAGGTATGATCGGTGACCCCTCAGGCAGAAGCGATTTAAGACAGGTTCTTACCAAGGAAACGATCCAGCACAATATTGACTGCTTCAAGAAGCAGATGAGCCGTTTCATTGATTTCAGCGATGACAAGGCTATTATGGTTAACAATGCCGACTGGCTTCTTGACCTTAACTATGTTGACGTTCTTCGTGAGGTTGGTGCATGCTTCTCAGTTAACAATATGCTCAGAGCAGAGTGCTACAAGCAGAGAATGGAAAAGGGTCTCAGCTTCCTTGAATTCAACTATATGATTATGCAGAGCTATGACTTCTACTACTTATATAAGAACTACGGCTGCAATATGCAGTTCGGCGGTGACGACCAGTGGTCAAATATGCTCGGCGGTACTGAGCTTATCAGAAAGAAGCTGGGCAAGGACGCATACGCTATGACAATCACCCTCCTTATGAACTCAGAGGGTAAGAAGATGGGCAAAACAGCTTCAGGTGCTGTATGGCTTGACCCCGAAAAGACATCTCCCTACGACTTCTATCAGTACTGGAGAAATGTTGGTGACGCTGACGTTATGAAGTGCATCCGTATGCTCACATTCCTTCCTCTTGAACAGATTGAGGAAATGAGCAAGTGGGAAGGCAACCAGCTCAATGAAGCAAAGGATATCCTCGCATACGAGCTTACGGGTCTTGTTCACGGTCAGGAAGAAGCAGAAAAAGCAAGAGAAGCTTCAAGAGCTCTCTTCGGCGGCGGAAGCGACACAACAAATATGCCCACAACCGAGCTTTCAGACGAGGACTTCACAGACGGCAGCATTGACATTCTCACTCTCCTTGTAAAGACTGAGCTTACAGCTTCAAAGTCAGAGGCAAGACGTGCCGTTGATCAGGGCGGTGTAAGTGTAAACAATGAAAAGGTAAAGGATATCAAGACTTCTTTCACTAAGGAAGATATCGGCGAAGAGCTTATCCTCAAGCGTGGCAAGAAGAAGTTTATGAAGATTATCTGCAAGTAAAAATCATCATAACCGTGTACGGAAAATGCGTACACGGTTATTTTTTTGCTCTGCAACCGTTGGTTGCGGTTTTGCAAAGCATTCTTTCTTGAACAGCTACCGAAAAACTGATATAATAAAAGCGAAGAAAGGGTGAATAAAATGAAACTTAACGAAAAAATATCTCTTTACAGAAAGAAAAGCGGATTATCTCAGGAAGCTTTTGCCGAAAAGATCGGCGTTTCCCGTCAAGCTGTCAGCAAATTGGAAACAGGTGAATCCGTACCTGAAGTATCAAAGCTCAAAGCTATTGCTGATTGCTTTGGTGTTACAGTTGATTTTCTTTTAAGTGAGGATGAAAATCCGCCTGTTAATAACAGCACAGAAAAGAAATCCTTTGCCGATAAATTTGATTCGTGGCTTGATGACCTGCCTGACAAGGTAATAAGTTTTTTCAAAAAATATGATTGGGTTTTAGGAATAGTTCTCGCCTTGTTCGGTTTTTACAGGATACTCACAATTTTTCCGGGATTAAGCATAATCACAATAGCGGGCGGTGCTTTTGAGGGTAATTTGACTTTCTCATTCGGCTTGATTTATATATTCAATTTGTTAACAGGTATTGCTATGTTTATCGGCGGAATAGTGATTGCAGTCAAGTGTAAAAGGAAGAAACATAAAGAAGATTAAAAATATACACATAAAAATAAGTGCAGAACTTTCGACTGTTCTGCACTTGTTTTTTATTTTCCTATTCTCTTGAGCAGATAAGGTACTGCCTGCTCGAAGTGAACACCGTACCATTGGAGCTTACCGTCCTCTATGGTCAGGCGGATACATTCTGCTGTGTAATCAGCGGCAATTTTCACGGCTTCCTTCCAGTCAAAGCCGTTCATCATAGCACCTATACAGGTGCTTGAGAAAATGTCACCTGTACCGTGATAGCTGTATGGATGCTTCTTATGCTCATAGAAGAAGTATTCATCCTTCGTGCTGTCATAGCCCATAACACCTGTCATACCCTCTCTGAAGCTGACACCTGTGAGAATACTTACCTTTGCGCCGAGTGCCGAAAGCTTCTGAAGCATTTCCTTTATGTAAGCCTCATCATACTCGGCCCTATACTCCATACCAACCATAAAAGAAGCCTCGGTGACATTGGGAACAATAACGTCAGCCTTTGCACAAAGAGTTGCCATATGCTTTGCAAAAGCTTCATCAAAGGCAGGATAAAGCTTACCGTTATCAGCCATGGCGGGGTCAACGAAGATAATGTTGCTGTCTGTTCTGAACTTGTCAAACATATCCTTCATCAGGTCAATCTGCTCAAACGAGCCGAGATAGCCTGTATAAATTGCATCAAAATCAAGGTTTTCCTCTTTCCAATGCTCAGTTACGGGAGCAATCTGATCAGTAAGGTCTTTAACCGTGAAACGACTGAACATAGTGTGTGTTGAGAGAACTGCCGTGGGGATAATGGCAGTTTCCACACCCATAGCAGATATAATCGGAAGTGCAACCGTAAGAGAACACTTTCCTAAACACGAAATATCCTGAATTGTGACAATCCTTTTCATAAAATTCACTCTTTTCTCTTTACAAATTCTGTTGTTCATATTATACTTAATTTTGACCATATTAAAATAATCAAAATCATAATATTTTTTATGGTCAGATTGGAGTGTACGATATGCTCACCTATTCATTTGAAAACAGAGGAAATCTCAGTCTTTATGAATATCTTTACAAGCAGATAAAGGAAGACATCATAAGCACCAAGCTCCGTTCGGGAGACAAACTCCCCTCTAAAAGAGCCTTTGCCAAGCACCTTAACATAAGCACTATAACAGTTGAGAATGCATATGCACAGCTTATGGCAGAGGGCTACATATATTCTGTTGCAAAAAGCGGATATTATGTTTCGGATATAACCCCCTCAAAAAACACATATAACGGACGGGAATTGCAACGCTCCTATGCTTGTGAGCATAACGGGGTGAAATATAAAGCAGACTTTGTAAGCAATGCCACCGCAAATGAAAACTTTCCTTTTTCCATATGGGCAAAGATTATGCGTGAAACCCTTTCAGACAAAGCCGATAAGCTTATGATAAACTCACCCTCCGTTGGTGTTGCCGAGCTGAGAAACGCTATTGCCGATTATCTGTTTCAGTTCAGAGGTATGAACGTTGACCCTGAAAGAATTATTATCGGAGCCGGCACAGAATACCTTTACGGACTTATAATACAGCTTCTCGGATTTGATAAAAAATATGCAGTTGAGGATCCGGGCTACCGTAAAATTTCGGAAATATATAAGGCAAACAAGGTTGAGTGTGTTCATTTGCCACTTGATAAAAACGGTATTGATATATCACAGCTTGAAAAATCAGATGCAGATATCCTGCATATTTCTCCTTCCCACCACTTCCCCACAGGTATTGTAACACCCGTAAGCCGACGCTACGAGCTTCTGTCCTGGGCGGCAGAATCAGACGGCAGATATATAATTGAAGATGATTATGACAGCGAGTTCCGCCTTTCGGGTAAACCCATACCGCCTCTGCAAAGCATTGATGTTTCTGGAAAGGTAATATACATCAATACCTTTTCAAAGAGCCTTACCTCAACAATACGAATCAGCTATATGGTGCTGCCCGAAGGTCTGATGAAGCTTTATAAGGAAAACCTGAGCTTCTATTCCTGCACCGTATCCACCTTTGAGCAATATGCTCTGGCCGGATTTATAAGCAAGGGTTACTTTGAAAAACATATCAACAGAATGAGAAATTTTTACCGTTCTCAAAGAGACGTTATTATGTCCTGCATAAAAAAACAGCCTGACTTTAAAAAGGTAAAAATCAGGGAAGAGCACTCAGGACTGCATTTCATTCTTTCTGTTGACACAGATGTATCTGACAAAGAATTGATTGCAAGAGCCGCCCGTAAGGGAATAAATATTTCCTGTCTGAGTCAGTATTATCAAAAACCTGCCAAAAGCTCTGACCACTCGATAATAATCAACTATTCCGCAATAGACTCCGAGAATATTGAGGAAGCAATTAAAAACCTGTTCGATTGTTTCAGATGAGACAAAAATATAGGACACACTTCACTGAGAAGTGTGTCCTGCTTATTTGTAAAATTACTTTTTGTTTGCCTTTTTGATCTTGTTAAGCTTTGCATTCAGCTCAAGGATTTCTTCCTTTGAGAAGGTGCCGCCAAGCATTGAGAATACTCTCTTTAAGGCGAAGCCCTTAGCCATTGCATAGACATTCTTAATCATTGCGGGAGAAATCTTGACTCCACTCATACTGCCTGCAACACCCATATCCTTCTTTTCGCCGTCATCGCTTTCCTTCTTCTTGCTGCCCATTGCATTCTTGAGCATAAGAAGGAACTTGACCATTATTATCTTGCCGCCGAAGGTAGCCATAATGTCGCCGATAGTATTGTTGATTGAAAGGTAGCCGTCAGGTGTGTTGATTTCAAACCAGTTGATAACCTGACCTTCCTCTTTCATAATGTATGCTTCGTTGGGCTTGTCAACCTTACGGATTGTTCCGCTGTCTTCAAGGTCGCCTGCCTTGACTGTAAGAACTGTTTCGCCTTCGTTCTTCACGTCAAAGTAGAAGAAGGGATACTTGCCCTTTGTCTGCTTGCCTACACTTACACCGTTTGCGAAAAGCTCTACCTCATCGCAGTTTGAGTAAACGGTAACCTTTGTTACGTCCTCAACTCTGTCAATATAACGCTTGCTGCAAAGGTGAACCATGGGCTTATCTGAAAGCCAAGCCTGATATGCGTAATATGAGTCCTTCTTATACTTTCTGTCGAAGGTAACAAGGCCCTTGTGGTTCATTCCGTTTTCGCCGCCCTCTGAACGTGCATCGGCAGCAAAGTCAAACATATTCCAAACGTGAGTTGCCCAGAGATAAGGTCTTTCGGCAATCTGCTTGATAAGCTCCTCGTGGTAGTATGCCTGATACTCTTCTGTATAGTCGCCCTGAGTAGGCTGTGAGGTATGCCAGTCAAGAGCTTCACAGCCGTATTCGCTCAGACCGATAGCCTTGTTGGGATACTTCTTATGGAAGTTATCGAACCAGGGACCGTTCATCTCGGTGCTGCCGCCGTACCAGCCAAAGTAGTGGTTATATGAAAGCACATCGGAGATGTGAACATACTTATCGTCAATATCGCACATTGAAACAGCGGCGATAGTTGTAAGACGTGTCTTGTCCATATCGTGAACAAGCTCGTTGAGATCCTCGTGATTCTTGATAAGGTTGGGATTTGAGCCTGCAATTGTGATTTCGTTTGATAAGCCCCATACAACGATTGAGGGGTGATTATAGTTCTGAGCAACAAGCTCCTTCATCTGTGAAATTGTGTTGTCATAGCCTGTGGGCATATGGCTTGAGATATAGGGAATTTCAGCCCAGAGAACGAGACCTGCCTCGTCACAAAGGTCATAGAATACCTGTGAATGCTGATAGTGAGCAAGACGGATTGTGTTTGCACCCATTTCAAGAATAAGCTCAAGGTCTTCCTTGTGATGCTCGGGAAGAAGTGCGTTACCTATATCGGGTCTGTCCTGATGGCGTGACACACCACGGAGAGGATATTCTCTTCCGTTAAGTATGAAGCCCTTTTCGGGATCAATCTTAAATGTACGGCAGCCGAAGCGTGTTGAGATTTCATCAAGCTCCTTACCGTCAGCAACAAGTGTTGCCTTTGCTGTGTAAAGATAGGGATCCTTGAGACCGTCCCAGAGATGAACATTTTCAAGCTTTATTTTAACCTTGTCATCACCCTTACCTTCGGCTTCTGCGATAACCTGACCGTCAGCAATAATCGCATACTTAACAACGCAATCGTCGTCATCCTCAAGGAATGTCTTAATCTCGATTTCTGCATCCTTGCCCTTGATTTCAGGCGTAACCATAATACCGGGAGCACCGTAGTAATCAAGGTCAAAGTGGTTCTCGGGAACACCGATAACGCTTACGTCACGGTAAATACCGCCATAGAATGTAAAATCGGCATTCTGGGGATATACTCTGTCATTAGCTGAGTTGTCAACAGCAACAGCAAGGATGTTTTCTTCCTTGATATCCTTAATCTTTACTCTGAAGGTTGAATATCCGCCATCGTGCTTTGTGATGCTCTTACCGTTCCAGAAAACCTCACAGGATGAGTTTACACCGTCAAACTGAAGATATTTCACTTCGCCCTCGGGAAGCTCATCTGCCTTGATTGACTTTGCAAACCAGCAGGTGCCTCTGTAATAGTCATTACCGCCGTCCTGACCGTCCTTACCGTTCCATGTAAAGGGCAGGTCAAGTGCTTCCCAATCAGCAGGAAGTGCTGCAGGCACAGCCTTTGCACTCTTTGAGAAAAGCCAATCCTTATTGATAACCTTAATGTTTCTCATAATAACCTCCGATAAGTTTAATTTTATTACCACAAATTATTATACTATAATGCAGGATTTTTTTCAACATCTTTTCAAAATGTGGCAGAAAGTTTAATAAATGCAGAACGCAGAATGCAGAGTGCAGAATTTACTCCCTCAGTCAAAATCGAAATCCGATTTTGACTGAGGGAGTAAATTCTGCGTTTTACATTTGTTCTGACCTGCAACGGCTCGCCGTTGCCTTGAGCACCTCTCCGTCACAGCTTACGCTGTGCCACCTCTCCTTTCAGGCGAGGCTTTGGCTCCTCCCCAATACAGCAAACAACAGCAAAGCCCACGAATTGCTTCGTGGACTTCACCGTTGTTTAGGAGATATCTCTCGGATAGAGATTTTATAAAAGGAACTGTCTTATTTATCAGATTACTTCGCCGAGGCTGTCAAGGCTGAGGTTGCTGAAGAAATCACCAATCTGCTGAATGAATGCCTTGAGAGCTTCTACGAGATTCTTAATGATATTAACAAAGCCGAATTTGTGACTTCCGTCTGTATCAAGATCAAGATCGGGAAGTGTAATTCCGCCGTCATTATCTCCGCCGGGAATAATAGGAATTTCCGGTTCAAGAACTTCAAGCTCGAATTCCTGTGTGAGAACTGTTGTTTCGAATTCAATATAGTCTGTTTCAGCAGGAATGTATTCAAGTGTTGCTGTAAACTTGCCGCTTGTGTTGGTTGTAAATAAATATGATGAATATTCTGATGTTTCTGCAGAAGCAATGTTATCAACAACTGTTTCACCGTTCACTTTAAGAACACAGTAACCGTCAACGCCTGATTTATCAGAGAATTTATATTGGATATTTGCTGTGGACTGACCTTCGCCCTCGGTTATATCCGTAACCTTTCTGAGACTTGCGAATTCTCCGGTTGATTTCTGCTTTGTGATAACGATGGGTATATTCTCTATAAATACGGGGCTGTTATATAACTGAACGTCACCGACACCGTCAATCTCTGTTTTGGGGATTGAAATAGCTATCCTTGCCGTATATTCACCGGGAGTAAGATATTTGTTATAATTATCGACAGTGTTACCGTCCTTATCAACTACCACAGAAGCAAACACATTTGCTCTGATATTTGAAGGAAGATCAGTTTTAATTCCGAATGCGGAAGCACCTGAAAGAGAGCCAAGATGTCTTGTTCCGTATTCATAGGTGCAGACAAAATCGGGATCAACCGTTACTGTGATGTCTTTAGCAGTGAATGTGGGTGTTATCTGAATTGTTTTTGTTGTTTCTCCCATCATTACAACATCTGAATTTGCAGGTGTGAAAACAATTTTAATTGAATTAGCTGTGTTGGGCTTCAATATCGTTGTTGCTGCCGTTGTGATTGCAAAAGTACCTTCAACTGTTGCTTCGCCGCCTGTAAGGGTGAGGTCTGCAACTGTCATACCCGGTTCCCATTCGGGACATCCGATTGTGGGCCATGAGGTTACTTCACCGTAAACTATCGGATCTTCTTCTGACGGCTCGTCTGATGTGTCTCCCTCAATTCCAACCCACACGCTTGCTGTTAATGTAACATATCCTGAGCAAAGGAAATAAGCTTCGTAATATCCACTTTCCGTAACAATAGTTTTTGTAGGACTGTTTACTTTAGGATTCCATGTCCATGAAGCTCCTAAAATTTTAGGTTCATTGGCATTATACGGATTAGTAACTTTCGCACCGGAAAGAGTCGATAATGAAAGTGTATCCCCTGCTTTTAATTTTGTTGCAACAGGAATAGTATCATTTTCATCAACAAACACAGGTGTTGTTTTCTGAACGAGGTATTGAACATTTCTGTTCCTTAACGCTTCAAAACCGGCATAAGTTGTTTCGTCATCAGGAACAAATTTTATACTTACTCTGTTATTACTACCACCGCTGAGGTTTGGGACTGTATCAGGATCAACAATTTCAAAGTGACCCGGAACAGCTTCGTCGTCTGCCAATGTTCCGTCACCGTTTGAATCGTAACAAACTTTACCACCTGAAAGAGTAATACTTTCACCGACTGTCATTCCTATAAATGCGCCGTCTTCATTTATAAAATTGGCAACCGGATATTCCGTAATATTCGCTGTTGTCAATGCTATCTGATCTGCCGCACTTGCAAACATCGGCACCGATGATAAAATCATCATAACTGCCAATAAAAGGGATAATAATTTCTTTGTTTTCATTTTAATGTTTCCTTTCTGAATTTTCTTTAATAATGCCTTTTATCATTTTAATCGAAGATAACCAAAGGAAGAATCAAGGTAAGGTTCTGACTATTTCCGTAACCTCTTCAAAGGTATAACCGTTAAATACAAAAGAATAACCGTAATCCTCTGTTGTACCGTTACCGTGTGTTTTGCGGGTAAAATACTCAACACTGATACTACCGTATGCCTGCTCCACGATAACAACATCCAATCCGTTCAAAACCATACTTTCTGCTCTTTTCGGCTTATTATAGTTCATTATGATACGGGAGCCTTCAAGAAAAAATTTTCTTGTTACATTAAGCCTGACAGAGCCTTTCTCTGACTCAAGCACAACATTGCTGTTCCAATGCCGATTATCATCAGATATGAAAAAGTTTTTTTCGGATACTGCCCATTTTTCCGAAGAAAAATCCGATGGCAGAACAAGCTCCTCAAAACCGTTTTCCTTATGTAGCGCCACAAGGCTCTCTGCTTCATCTGAAAATTTCTCCGGTGCTGAAAGCATTGCTTCTCCGTTTATTTCCAATGAAGGAACCATAACGATTTTCATTCTATGTAACAGTGTTCCTTTTTCTACTTCTACATAACTGAGTGTAAATATCCCCTCACGGATATTTATCGGAATTTCTTCAATTTCGGTATTTTTTCCGCCGCTTCCCACAAATAATGTCATTGAAGCTATAACGGGAATTATTGCCGCCAGCAGTATTGTTTTTTTGATTCTGTGTTTTTTCCTTTTTGGCTTTGCACTTACGAAAGAAAGATTTTCCTTCTTTCCGATTTTCGACTTATCAAACACGGCACATTCTTCAATATGTCTGTCACTTATTCCGTCAATAGCTCTGAAAAGGCTCTCAGTTAAGCTATGCATAGCTAAGACCCTCCTCCAAGGATTTCAAACGGAGCTTTAAATCAGTCCACATTCTTGAAACTCTTTTTCTTATCGCTGCCTCCTTCAGTCCTGTTTCTCCGGAAAGACTTTCATAAGAATCCATATACCAATATCTTCTTACAAAAAGATAACGGTTTGTATAGCTCAGAGTTTCAAGGAACTCATCAATGACCTTTGCTGTCATCTCAATATCAAGTCTTGCTTCGGGAGAGTTTTCAAGGTTCATATCTGTAAGAACCTCTGAAAGCTCATCAAAGCAAACAGGAATATCTGCTCCACGCTTTTTCGCAGTATTGTATTTAAGACGCTTAAGAGAAAGATTTTTCACAATGCGCAAAACAAAGGTCAGCAAAGGATTGGGCTTTTGGGGCGGAATTGCATTCCACACCCCTAAATAAGCATCATTCACACATTCCTCTGAGTCCTCTTTATTTCCGAGAACATTATAAGCCACTTTCATACATACATTGCCGTATTTTTCTGACAGTTCCACAATCGCTCTTTCCGAGCGCTCGGTGAAAAGCTCGATTATATTCCTGTCTTCCATTTGGTCATCACCTCCGAGAGAACTTTGATAAAAAAGGCTTATCACCTTATTACTACTCTTTCGAATGCATTTGTGACATATTTCTCGGATTTTTTATCGCAACACAAAAAAATACAGCAACACTTAAGTTCAGCGTTGCTGTAAAACATATATTCGGGCACATCTTCACCCCCAAAATGTAAAATTTATAACTATGTGGTTATAACGCAGTGCATTATACACCCATATTGGGTAAAATGTCAATATAATCATTTAGTTATTAAATTGATTAAATTTAACTTTGGCGGTGTTATGCTATGGGATATTACAGGCGCATTCGTGATTTGCGTGAGGATCACGACATGACACAGCAGCAGGTTGCCGATTATCTTTCTATGAAGCAGCCGCAGTATAACCGCTATGAAAAGGGATACCGTGATATTCCGTCAGATGTGCTTATCGCCTTAGCAAACCTTTACGACACCACAACAGATTTTATTCTTGAAAGAACAGACGATAAAACAAATTTTTGTAAAATATAACAACAGCAACCGTTATTGTTGGTTGCTGTTGTTTGTTTTTCGGAACAATAGTATCCAAAAAGACACTATGAAGCTTCAACCATTTATGGGGAGAGGGGCGTGTCCCCTGCAGACAAAAAAATCGGGCGGATAATCCGCCCGTTAATTCTGCGTTCTGCATTTTGCACTCTGCATTCAATTTTTCCTGTCCTCTACAATCTTTCCGTCCTGCACCTTGACTATTCGCTTCGCCTGTGCAGCTATGCTTTCATCGTGGGTGATAAGGATAACGGTCTTGCCTTCCTCATTAAGCTCCTTGAGTATTCTGAGCACCTCTTTACCCGAATGGCTGTCAAGAGCACCCGTGGGCTCGTCGGCAAGGATAATGGGTGGTCTTGCGGCAATGGCCCTTGCTATGGCAACTCTCTGCTGCTGTCCGCCCGACATCTGCCTTGGAAGGTGATTTTTTCTCTCAGCAAGACCTACCTTTGAAAGAGCATCAAGACTTCTCTCGTGTCTCTCCTCCTTAGGCATACCTCTGTATGTCAGGGGAAGCTCCACGTTACCCTGAGCCGTAAGCGACGGAATAAGGTTGTAGCCCTGAAAAACAAAGCCGATTTCCTTATTTCTGATATCGGAAAGCTCGTCGTCTGTCAGGTGGCTTACATCCTTACCGTTAAGGTAGTATTCGCCGCTTGTACATTCATCAAGCAGACCCAGCATATTCATAAAGGTACTCTTGCCTGAGCCTGACTGTCCGATAATTGCAACAAATTCACCTTTGTCAATGGTAAGAGACACACCGTCCAATGCCCTGACCTCGTTCTCACCGGGGTTATATATTTTATATACATCTTTAACTTCAACAAGATGTGCCATAGAGTTTTCCTCCGTATCGGTTTTAATAAAGCAGTATACATTTTACTTAAAAACAGAAAATTAGTCAACGCTTTTAAGGATTTTTAATGTTTCACAGATTAATTTTATTAACTGCCTCTCTGAGCATTTCTTCGCATCGGGGAAGAATTGCCTCAAAGGGAAGATGCGTGGGATTGGTTTCTATTATTTCATCTATGCCCTTCTCCTTTGCTGTCTGAGCATCTATTTCACTTATACCGACAACAGCAATTGTCCTGACCCCTGAAGCCCGACTTGCAACAGAAAAGGGAACCTTTCCGAGAAGGCTCTGCATATCCATTTTTCCCTCACCTGTAATAATGAGGTCGGCACTTCCTGCCTTTTCCTCAAAGGCACACATATCAAGTATATTATCAATTCCCTTTTTCATTCCTGCATTAAGGAAGGTCATAAGAGCAAAGCCAAGACCCCCTGCCGCACCTGCACCCTCTGCCTGCGCATTGTCCTTGCCGGTAGCTTCCTTCACCTTTGCCGAATAGTGCCGAAGTCCCCTATCGAGCTGTTCAACACATTCCGTATCAGCACCTTTCTGAGGTGCAAATACGTATGCCGCACCCTTTTTGCCGTAAAGGGGATTGTTTACATCACAGAGAACCGTAAATCTGCATTCGCTGATACGCTTGTCAAGTCCCGATAAATCAACTGTCTCGATATCCGAAAGACCTGCGCCGCCCCGACGGACCTCCTTGCCCCTTTCATCAAGAAATCTTCCGCCCAACGCTCTGATACAGCCCGTTCCTCCGTCAGTTGTGGCACTTCCGCCGATACCTATTACTATATTTCGCACACCGCTGTCAATGGCAGAAAGAATAAGCTGTCCCGTTCCGAAGGTATCGGCCCTCATCGGTTCAAGAGGGTTTATGAGTGTTATTCCGCATGCCTGAGCCATTTCTATAACTGCAGTATGCCCGTCAATCAGAGCATAATATGCAGTTATTTCTTTTCCTATGGGATTCTGCACCCTGACTTCAACCTTTTCTCCGCCCATATTATAAAGATATGTATGGGCAGTACCCTCGCCGCCGTCTGCAACAGGCATAGAAACACACTCAATATCACCGTATCTTTTTTCAAGCTCCTCACTTATTATCCGGCAAACATCAAAAGAAGAAAGTGAGCCTTTGAAGGAATCGGGAGCGATAATTACTTTTTTCATATTAATACCAACCTTTTTTAAAATGCAGAGTGCAGAGTGCAGAACGCAGAGTTATGGTCGCATTCCAGACTTTGCAAGGCTTCAGTTTCTGTCTGCGAAGCTAACCTCGTGACAGAGGCAAGACTGCTGATTATAATTGCCGATTACATCGGCGACATCAGACCAACGTTAAGCAGAAACCAAATCGGATAAAATCGGAGCTTCGCTCCCCACAATTCTGCAGCGGCTCTCCCTGAAAGGGGAGCTGTCAGCGAAGCTGACTGAGGGGTCTTGCATTCTGCATTGTAATTCTACCACATCAGATAAGTTTTTTCAATTCACCATTTCGGATAAAAAACATAATATGTTAGTGAAATTCTCTCAATTTCAAATCTGAATACAGGAGGTAATATTGTGGATAAAAAATTCTCCGGCTCATTTGATAACGGAAGAATAAAGGAAGCCGTCTGCATTGATACAAACCGTGTTTATGATTCCTGTGCCGACAAGGACTGCCTGAGCGATTTAAGGCTGATGTTTACCGATAAGGCGCAGTGCATAATCGATAAAGCAAGCTCTGTGCGCTGCAGAGGTGCAGAAGTTATAAATGCGTGTGTAACCGTGGACAGCGTACCCTTCAACAGAGGTTGTTACAGTGTTGATATAACCTATTACTTCAAGGTACTTATTGATGTTTACTCAGCACCCTGCTCCGCACCTGAAACAGTATGCGGTCTCACAACCTTCACAAAAAAGTGCATTCTCTACGGAAGCGAAGGCAACGTTAAGGTGTTTACGAGCGACCGTCACAACGAGTGCGACAAGATTCCCCACTATTCATCAACGGCACCCAGAGCCAAGGTTCAGGTGGTTGACCCCATTTGTCTCGACCTTCGCCTCTGCTCACCAAAGGACTGCTTTGACTGTATGCCCGAAAAGGGTATTCCTCACAGCATAGAGGCTTTGTTTGACGGTCAGTTTATGCCCTGTTCCGATGAAAAAGCAGTAAAGGTCACTCTCGGCGTATTCACCATCGTTCAGCTTGAAAGAGACGTGCAGATGCTCATACCTGCTTACGATTTCTGCGTACCCACCAAGGAATGCTGTGTGGACACTATGGATCCCTGCGACACCTTCAAGAAAATCCATTTTCCCGTTGACGAATTCTTTCCCCCGAACTGCAAAAACGAGTGCAGCAAATAATTTCCCGTGGGGCGATACTCCTGAGTGAAGTATCGCCCCTTGTTTTTTACTCGAACCCTATGCACAAAACAAAATTCAACCACTCCGATTGAAACGGAGTGGTTGTTTATATCAGTTATTCGGATCGTATTCAAAAACAGGCATAAGCTCCAGCTTGAATTTATTGATTTCGTGCATACGGTCTATCTTAGCCTTAATTTCGGCATCCTCGCAAACGCCTGTTCTGATATATTTATCAAGAACCGCATAAGTAAAGCCCAGATTATCCTCATCGGTTTTTCCGCAAAGTCCGTCAATGGGCACCTTATCCACAAGCACGTCGGGAAGATTAAGCACTCTGCCGATCTGCTTGACCTCGTCAACAGTAAGCCTTGAAAGAGGGCTGAAATCCCCTGCGCTGTCGCCGTATCTTGTAGAGTAGCCCACCCAGTCCTCGGAAAGATTACAGGTGTTTGCAACTCTGCCGTTGAGAGACTGAGAAACAGCATAAACCGTAGCCATTCTGAGTCTCGGAGGAAGGTTTGTTTCTGCCTGAATGCTGAAATCGGGAAGCTGTGACCTGATTTCGCCCACGAGTGCGTCGTATGCATCAAGGATATTGACAGTAACGCTCTTTATGCCAAGATGCTCAACAAGAAGCTGAGACATATCAATATCGTGCTGAACGCCCTTAGGCATAAGCACACCTACGACCCTGTCCCTGCCGAGGGCCTCAACGCACAAAGCAGCCACAACGGAGCTGTCCTTACCTCCGGAAATGCCCAGAACTGCATTACATCCTTTTCCGTTTTTATCAAACCAATCCCTTATCCATAGGACTATATCGTTTTTTACCTTTTCAGCATTGAATGTCATAAATATCCCCGCTTTCAGATAAAACCGCAGCGTTTAAACTGCGGTTTTACTAATTACTGATTACTGATTTCTGAGTGTAACATCGTGATAGCCGCCCTCAACAATACTTGTTGATGATACAACTGTCAGCTTTGCGTTCTTCTGTAATTCGGGAATTGAAAGAACACCGCAGTTACACATTGTTGACTTAATCTTATATAAGCTCTTTTCAACGTTATCTCTGAGAGAGCCTGCATAAGTAACATATGAGTCAACACCCTCTTCGAAAGAAAGCTTTGACTGACCGCCAAGGTCATATCTCTGCCAGTTTCTTGCTCTGTTGGAGCCTTCACCCCAGTATTCCTTAACATACTTGCCGTTTACGATAAGCTTGGGAGTGGGGCTTTCGTCAAATCTTGCAAAGTATCTGCCGAGCATAAGGAAGTCAGCACCCATAGCAAGAGCGAGTGTCATATGGTAATCGTGAACGATACCGCCGTCTGAGCATACGGGAACATAGATACCTGTCTTTTCATAGTATTCGTCTCTTGCCTTTGCAACCTCAATAAGAGCTGTTGCCTGGCCTCTGCCGATACCCTTTGTTTCTCTTGTGATACAGATTGAACCGCCGCCGATACCGACCTTTACGAAGTCAGCACCTGCTTCTGCAAGGAACATGAAGCCGTCTCTGTCAACAACATTACCTGCGCCGACCTTGACTGTATCGCCGTATTTTTCTCTGATGAAGTCGATTGTTCTCTTCTGCCAGATTGAATAGCCCTCAGATGAGTCTATACAAAGAACGTCTGCACCTGCTTCAACAAGTGCGGGTACTCTTTCTGCATAGTCTCTTGTATTTATACCTGCACCAACCACGTATCTCTTCTGTTCGTCAAGATTTTCGTGGGGATTTTCCTTATGCTGAGAATAGTCTTTTCTGAAAACGAAATACTTGAGGTTTCCGTTTGCATCCACGAGAGGAAGTGAATTGAGCTTGTGTTCCCAGATGATATCGTTTGCTTCCTTGAGAGTTGTTGTATCAGGGGCAACAACAAGCTTATCAAGGGGAGTCATAAAATCCTTAACCAGTTCGTCTGTTGACATACGGCTTACACGGTAATCACGGCTTGTAACAATACCAAGAAGCTTTCCGTTTGCTGTTCCGTCCTCGGTAACTGCCATTGTTGAATGCTCTGTTCTTGCAAACACCTCAAGAACATCTTTAAGTGTATCATCAGGCTTTAAGTTTGAATCACTTACAACGAAACCTGCCTTATAATTCTTAACCCTTGCAACCATAGCTGCTTCACTTTCGATTGACTGTGAACCGAAAATAAACGAAACGCCGCCTTCCTTTGCAAGAGCAACAGCCATTCTGTCATCTGAAACTGACTGCATAATTGCCGATACCATAGGTATGCTCATCTTGATGGCGGGCTTTTCGCCTTTCCTGAACTTAACAAGAGGTGTCTCGAGATTTACATTGCTCGGTACACATTCTTCACTTGTGTAACCGGGAACAAGAAGATACTCACTAAAGGTACGAGACGGTTCATCATAATAAAAAGCCATTTCTGTTGTCCTCCCAACTTATCACTACAATATTGTTACAGAACATTATACTTATTCCGACAGCATTTTTCAATAGTTAAAACAAACAAATATTAAAAAGTAATTCAAACACATTATTGTGTATAAAGCTATCAGACAACACTCCATTATTTTTCACAAAATATAACAGATTATACCTGCAATATTGTTGATATAAAATATTGATTTTCATAAGGCATGTGTTGTATAATATAATCCCAAATAAATTAAAGGAGTAGTTGCAATGAAAAAGATTATCTGCAAAGTGGAATACGATACAGAGAATGCTGAAATTGTAAAGAAGAACACCTTCGGTAGCTTCGGTGATACAGACGGTTACGAAGAAACTCTCTACAAAAAAGAAAACGGCACATTCTTCCTTTATGTAAACGGCGGTGCTGATTCAAAGTATCCCAAGGAAGACATCAAGCGTATTTCAAAGGATAAGGCAAAAGCATGGCTTGAGGCTTAATTGCAAAACGGTAGATTTCGTTCAGAAATCTACCGTTTTTTATTTATACCCTCAAAAGCAAGAACCGCAAGTGACTGTCTGTAATATCCCCAAACATAAAATAACGGAAAAACAAAAACACAAAGCAGCCACCAGGGAAGAAAGCTCAGCCTGAAAATGCAGATTTTCCCCACTCGCTCCCTGACAAGAGCGACGCTGCATTCATACGCTTCCGAGGGGCTGAGTGCTTCATCAGCGGCAATTATAAAAGGATATAAAAGCCAGCCTGCAGAATAGACAAAATAAAAAGCAGCTCCCGTGAAGGAAAGCAAAAGACCTGCAGCCATAACCGAAGCAATAACCGAATATGCCGCCTCCCCCTGAAGCACTGCAGTATAAAGCACTCCGTAAAGGCATATGGCGGGAAACTGAAAAAACAGAAAAACCCCTGCCCTGATAAAAAAGGAATACCAGAAGGCTGACTGACATCTGAGAAAGCCGGAAATGCGGAAAAAATAAAAGATGTCACGTATACGGACGGCTTCCCCCTTCGCCTTCAGCATAAACCAACGTTCAATTCCGAGGCTCATCCCGGGGACAGCAAGAACGGAAACAACAATACCCGTAACCGACAGCGTTATTTTAAGCATACGCAAAGAAAAAGCCGTTACGGTAAGTCTGTTAAGCAGAGATATACCTAACAAGCGAGAGGTCAGGAAAGAAAAATCCCCGGAAAGCACAATTACAGACACAAGCACCGTGAACACGGCAAGCAGCGGCAGCGTGTTTCCGAGAAGCAACGATTTAGCCGTAAGCTTTATTCTCCCCACAGATTTCACCTCCACTTATAAACGGAAAAGTTTTTCTCTATGAGCTTAGGTTAACCGAAAAACATATTTTTATTCACCGATAAAAGCCCTCTGTCCGTGCATAATTCTTTCGGACACGTAATCTGAAACCTTATTTCTGTCAATTCCCGTTACATATGCAATTTCATCGCTGATTATTTTTTCAGCCTCTTTGAGAAGCTTTTCATCAGCAAGATGAAAATGCTTCTTTTGTGTTTTAAGGCTGTTTTTCCTGACGTAAAGCATACCTATCAGCTTCATCAACGCTTTTCGGTCCCCCGAGCTTATAACAGCTTCACAAAATGCCTTGCGCTCAAGGTCGTTGCATATCCAATCCGTTTTTTCACTTCTGACATCGGCAATAAGGCTTTCCAGCTCCTCTTTTGTAATAAGCCTCTGCATTCTGGAAGTAACTAAGTCATTATCAACAGGGACATAAATAGTTGAGTTTTCATCATAAACGGGTTTAAGCATATAATATTCCCCCTCCGTCTTTCCGAAATTCATTATGCAGATATCGTTAATCTCACATACTCCCTGACTTCCGTATACAACTGTTTCGCCCTTTTTAAACATAATTTAACCTCCCGAAAAAACAAAAAAAGTGCTGTCAGCCAACCGGACTTACGTTCCGCAAAGCAAACAACACGTTGGTATAAAATTATCCGGATGATTGCATTTACCTGCAATAACCCTGCAATCATTATATCACATTTCCGAAAAAAATGTAATACCTGTTTTTATATTTTTTTACTCGCTGCACCACTCAGGCTTTTTATACTTATATTCCCGTTTTCAAAGCTGCACACATAGCTTTCACCCTTTATCATAAGTCCCTGAAGCACAAGCTGAGAAAGTGTATCCTCAACAAGTGTCTGCACGGCACGTCTTACGGGTCTTGCACCGTAGGTTTCGTCATAGCCCTTTTCGCATACAGCATCGGCAACGCTCTCGTCAAAGCGTATATCTATCTGTATATCTCTCATTCTGTCTGCAAGTCTGTCAAGAAGCCTTTTGCTTATTTCCCTGACCTCAGACCTGTTCAGCTTTCGGAAAACCACGGTTTCATCTATTCGGTTGAGAAATTCAGGGGTAAAGATACGTTTAAGCTCACCAAGCACCGCATCCTGTACCCTTTTATCGCCAAGGTCGGAGTCATCGCCCGTGGAAAAGCCCACAACACCGCTTGTTCCCGCAATAATATCGGCTCCGATGTTTGAGGTCATTATTATAATCGTATTTCTGAAGTCTACCCGTCTGCCCTGAGAATCGGTGAGAATACCATCCTCAAGAATTTGCAGAAACATATTGAAAACATCGTGATGAGCTTTTTCAATTTCATCAAAAAGAACAACGCTGTATGGCTTTCTTCTGACCTTTTCCGTCAGCTGACCACCGTTGTCATAGCCCACATAGCCCGGAGGGGAGCCTATCAGCTTGGAGGTATTGTGCTTTTCCATATACTCGCTCATATCAAAACGTATAACAGCGCTTTCGTCGCCGAAAACAGCCTGACCCAATGCCTTGCAAAGCTCGGTCTTACCTACCCCCGTAGGGCCGAGAAACAGGAATGAGCCCAAAGGTCTTTTCGGGTCCTTCAGTCCGCTTCTGCCTCTCCTTACAGCCTTTGCCACAGCCTGAACAGCCTTATCCTGACCGATAATTCTTTTGTGAAGCTCATCCTCTAAATGAAGAAGTCTCTCCCCCTCCTCCTTAGTCAGCTCTACAACGGGAATTCCCGTCCAGAACGATATCACCTGAGCCACGTTATCCGGCGTAATTTCTCCTTCAAAGTCTCTGTAAGCCTCCTTCCATTCCGCCTTTTTCTCACTAAGCAAGGCCATTATCCGTTTTTCCTTATCCCTGAGAGCTGCCGCCTTTTCATAGTCCTGATAATTGATGCAATCGGATTTTTCTTCATTTATACGGCTTAGCCTTTTTTCAAGATGCCTTATCTCCTCAGGCGGAGTATATGCCATAAGCCTGACCTTGGCGCAGGCTTCGTCTATTATATCTATGGCTTTGTCGGGCAGATATCTGTCTGATATATAGCGAACCGACATTTTTACCGCCGCTTCTATGGCTTCATTGGTAATCTTAACCTTATGATGTGCCTCATATTTATCTCTTATACCCTTGATAATGCTTACGGTTTCCTCCTCATCAGGCTCCTCAACCCTGACCGGCTGAAATCTTCTTTCAAGAGCCGAATCCTTTTCAATATGACGGCGGTATTCGTCAATGGTTGTAGCACCGATAACCTGTATCTCACTTCTTGCAAGTGAGGGCTTGAGGATATTTGCCGCATCAACAGCACCCTCTGCAGAGCCTGCGCCGATAATGGTGTGAAGCTCATCCACAAAAAGAATAATATTCCCGTCCTTCACAACCTCTGAAAGAGCCGTCTTTATTCTTTCCTCAAAGTCACCTCTGTATTTTGTTCCCGCCACCATACTCGTCAGGTCAACACTTATAAGCCGTTTGCTTTTAAGTGTATCGGGAACGTCGCAACG
Organism: Clostridia bacterium; assembly: GCA_017435665.1. Classification (GTDB taxonomy): domain Bacteria; phylum Bacillota; class Clostridia; order Oscillospirales; family Acutalibacteraceae; genus UBA6857. The sequence continues at coordinate 53,472 of JAFSEP010000061.1, forward strand.
GTTTATTTTGACTGCAAGGCCCTCGGCTATGGCTGTTTTTCCTACACCCGGTTCACCTATAAGGCAGGGGTTGTTTTTAGTGCGCCTTGAGAGTATCTGTATAACCCTTTCAATTTCCTTTTCCCTGCCCACCACAGGGTCAATTTTACCCTCAGCCGCAAGAGCTGTAAGGTCGTGTCCGTATTGGTCAAGAGTTGGGGTTGCACTTTTTTGTGAGCTTTTTTTCTGCACCTTGGGCTGATAAACACCCTTGGTTTTTCCGTTGGTTATTTCGTTTGCCAGCTCACCCTGAGAAACACCCAGCTCATTGAGGATATAGCTTCCGCAGCAATTATTCTCTCTGGTGAGAGCAAGAAGCAGATAGTCTGTTCCCGTATAGGAAACCGAATCTTCACGTGCAAAGGAAATAGACGCCTCAATTATGCGCTTGCACCTTGGTGTAAAATCGTCGGGTGTAAGCACCGTGGGCACGCCCACTCCCACAGTTTTTCTTACAATATCGTCAACACGAATAAAATTGATTCTCTTTGAAGCAAGGATAGACGATGCCACATTACTGTCCTCTTTAAGTATTCCGAGAAGAAGATGCTCACTTCCCACATAGGTATGCCCCATATTTTCGGCAGTTTCTATGGCGCAGTTCAATGCCTTGTTTGCCTTTTCGGTAAAGCCCGTAAACTTATACATATAACACCTCATAAAAGAAAAAGCAACCGAATGTATCATATGATACAAATTCGATTGCTTTATTATTCCGTAATTATTACTTGCAAATCTTTGCCTTTATCATCCTTGCCCTGAGGATATCTCTTTCATTGACAGTCAGGTTCTTACCTGTTGAAGCATTGATTGTTGCCGGCTGCATATCAATCATCAGCTCGTCAATGCTCTGTATATCCACATCCAGAATACCGCAGGCACCGCCTAATCTCACAAGAGAAACAAGCTCCATAAACTCTCTGCAGTTAATCATATGAGCTGTCTGCAGAATACCGTAAGACCTCCAGATTTTGTCAATGTATCTGTCATCCTTTATAACAAGCTCCCTTGACTGTCTTTCCTGAGCCACAAGCTGCATGGCTATGGCGCTGAGATTGCTCAAGGCTGATTTTTCGCTGATACCGAGTGTTACCTGATTGCTCAGCTGATATATATCGGCAATGGGTGTTGCGCCCTTTGTATAATAGCTTTTCAGCGTCAGACCCAGCTTTGAGACCGTTGAAGCAAGTCTTGACATATTTCCCGTTGCAGACAAAGCAGGCAGATGAAGCATAACCGAGGCTCTCATACCCGTTCCGAGATTTGACGGACTCTGTGTAAGATAGCCGATTTTTTCATCGAAGGCATAGTCTGCATTGTTGTCTATAACGCTGTCAAGACTGCTGATTACTTCATAGGTTCTGTCAAAATCAAGACCCGAGGAAATAACCTGAAGTCTGATATGATCCTCCTCGCAAAGCATAATGCTGATTGCCTCGTCCTCACTCAGAAGCAAGCCCCTGCCCTCGCTGTCCGAAGCGAATTCAGGGCTGATAAGATACCTTTCGGCGAGGGAAACAACCTGATAATTGGTCAGGCTGTCCGTTTCAACATAGCTCAGCTGAAACTCGTTTTCGCCTAAAATTATATCCCTGATTATATTATTGACCTGTTCACGCTCATTTTTTCCGAGCCTTGCAGGAAAAGGAAATTCATCCAGATTTCTCACAAGCCTTATTCTCGTGTTAAGAACAACGTCATTTTCCTTACCTTTATTTTCATACCACTTTGACAATTTATTTACTCTCCTTCAGGGTTTATACGGTTTATCCGTCCGTTTATACATCAAGCTGTTTTATTCTGTCTCTGAGAATTGCGGCCTCTTCAAAATTCTGCTGTTCAACCGCCTTCTGCATATCACGATTAAGCTTTTCGATAATTTCTTCCTTTGTGGGTTGCTTCTTTCTGTTTGGGTTTGCGGGAATTTTACCCAGATGGCTTGCCTTTCCGTGTATGCGCTGTATGGAAGGCAGCAGCTTATCATAGAACTTTCTGTAACAATCCGCACAGCCTACCCTGCCTGATTTAACAATGTCGTTAAAAGAGCAGCCGCACTTCTCGCATCTGTCTGTTTTATCAGCAAGCTGTAAGGTGTTATCTCCGAAGAAGTTGGAAAACAGCTCACTGAGATTAAGGCTGAAATCACCGAAAATATCATCATAGCCAAGGCTTCGGGCACATTCGTTACAAAAATGGTACTGATTTGCCTGACCGTTTTCCACCTGCTTGATATGGGTGGTTGCCTCTCTTTTTCCGCAATTTTCACAAAGCATTTTTCTCATTCCTTCCGTTTACGTTGTCTTATACGTATCTGGGTTTTATTATACTACAAGTAAAAGCTTTTTTCAATCTGTTTTTTCATCTGTTAATTCATTTTCATCAATTATTGCATTATCCTCCCCCGCATCTCCCAAATCATATTTCTGACCGAGAAACAAGGGGGAAGAAAACAAATCAAAATTATCAATATTCTTTTTCTTGCCGTCAAAGGAATAAATCTTCATAATTACCAGACCTTTTTTCATTTTTGTGTTACATATAGTTTATGTTTCTGCTTTTGTGTTTATTCGTTTTCTTTCACCCTTTCCGTGTTTAAACATAATATGTTTATGAAAGCGAAAGAAAGGAGGAAACGCAAATGTGTAACGGTTTATTCGGTGGCGGCAATTGCTGCACATGGATTATCATTCTTCTCGTTCTCATTCTTTTATGCAACAATGACGGCAGCATCTTCGGTGGCTGCAATACTTGCGGACGTGACGACAGAAACAACGGCTGCGGCTGCGGTTGCTTATAATTAAGTAAGTAAAAAAAATCAATGCGGTCGGTACCAAAAGGTGCCGACCGTTGTTGAGGTTTATTAAGTTTTTACTGATTTGTCTGACAGTCCCCCGGATAAATTCTGTTAAGACTGAAAGAATACGGGTGTCTTACACCAATCCGTGTTGAAAAATATACCAATTATCACATAATTTTGTATAGTCGGATAAATCTTGTTCTGAATACATAATTCCAACATCTATATCTATTTTAGGTACCCTGTAAGCAAACCTAAGCTGAGGATATTCGCCATTTATTTCAGGTGCTGAAATCCGCAAAGTTGAGTCTAAAAAATCTCGTTCTTCCATTATTTTGAAACATTCCAGAATTAAATTCTTATCCATATTTTGCGGAACGTATTTTGCTGTCTCATTTTCACTGTCATAAACTATTATACCAATGTCCTCCCCATATAATTGTTCAGCAATCGAAATAAATATTTCTTGATTTTGTGAAAACATTTCAGCAAATGTACTTCTTAAATCTGCTACTTCGTCGATTAAATAATAGTAAGAAGCATAAGGATCTACCCTTGTCTTATTTGCCTTATGTTCGATGGCAAAAAAAGCAACAACACTTGATAAAAATACAGAAGCAATTATAACCATTGATAAAACAATCTTTTTCTTCATATTCTACCTCCTTGAACTTCGTCAAAAATGAATGCGAGCATTACTAAAGTCAAATAACATCTTCTCAAAACTAATACTGAACTCCGTTATAGTATTCAGCCTCTTTTATCCTTTTCTTTTCAAAACAGAGAAATTCGTCCTCTGTGTATCCGTGCATAGCAAACACTTCTCTTACCGTCTGAACACTATCCTTTTCAATTCTGTTAAGAAAATGAATATAACACAAAATCAAGTTGTTTAATGTTACTGCCGAAAACTCAGGATCTTCTTCTGAATCCTCCATAATATCATCAATATATTGACCTATTGAATAATCTAAAAAATTTAATAAGTATTCAGTTTTATCGTCTTTTTCAAAGCTCATATTTTGCCTCCTTATACATAACACAAACCTGTTGCTGAAATCCGGAAAAAACTGCTCGGACTTTCGGCTTTCAATATACCACTTTCATTTTATGTTGTCAACACCAGTCAACTACGCAAACAACATATTGACACACACCTTGATTAAATGATAGAATAACTAAGATAGCGGCAGTCGAAACAGTAAGGTTTAACACGGACCATTTCCGCCATATCTGCGTTAAAAGTCTTGCCAATACGCAAGTATTGGCTTCACCTTTTGCCTTGATATGACAAAAATATCCTCGTGTTAAACTTCGAAGAACCTGAAATACCCAAGTTTGCGGATATTCGGGGTTTTCTTCGACGAAGGAATACTTGCGTATTTTGAGGAGAAAAAGCCTCGAAGATGCGTGAAATTGCGGCATTTCAGGCTTACCGTTTCGACTGCCGCTATCTTAACCGATAAATATATAAGAAGGTTTACCAAATGAAGAATACAAACGAAAGCTACGGTCTTGAAAAGCAAAGTAATGCTTTGAGTGCCGATATCCGTGAAAAACGGAAAAAATATAAACGCCAGAGGAAAATCAAAGCAGGCAGTATCATCATTGCCTCGGTTGCAGTTGTGATTGTCATCGCACTTCTCATCGTGACCTTTATGAAAACAGAGGTTAAGGATGAAATCCTTATTGAAGCAGGAAGCGAAATGGTTCAGGCTTCGGATTTCTTTGAAAATCCCGAAGAAATCAATGCTCAGTTCTTTATGTATGATGAGGTCGATACACGCATTCCGGGCACATATAAATTAAGGATAAGAAACGGTGTTATTATATATAATGTAAAGCTGACCGTAAAAGACACCGTTGCACCGCAGGGTGAAATAAAAGCTATCGGTATGAAGCAGGGCGACACACTCGCAACCCCCGATGCTTTTGTTAAAAGCATAACCGATGAAACCGAAGTCAAGGTAAGCTTTAAAAATAACGTGGCCTTTACTCAGCCCGGCGATACAGACGTGGTTATCGTTCTCACCGATGCAGGCGGCAATCAGACGGAATATACCACAAGGCTTACCGTCTATCCCGACACGGTGAAGCCCTCCCTTGAGCTTGAAGCAGGTGCAGAGAGCATCACCGTTTCCGACTTCCTTGCAGACGGTGTTGAAGCCGGTGAAAACGATAAAATTCTCACAGCAGAAGCTGACATCAACCTCAAAAAGGTAGGTAAAACCGATCTGCAGATTCTGTTCGGTGACACGGTCTACACCGTCACGCTGAAAATCAAAGACACGAAGAAGCCCACAGCATACATCATAAACAAGGAAACCTATCAGGGCAAGGAAATACCTGCAAGCGACTTTGTGAGAACGGTTTACGACGAAACTCAGGTAGAAATCAGCTACAAAAAAGAGCCTGATTTCAAGAAATCAGGAACGCAGAGTGTAACTATTATTCTCAAGGATGAGGGCGGAAACGAAAGCGAATACAAGGCTACCCTCTATGTCAACAAGGACACGGTGGCTCCCACCATAACCGCATATGACCGCACGGTATACATCGGCGACAACATAAGATTCACTCAGGATGTAACAGTCAAGGATAACAATGACGAGAATATCGAAATCAAGGTTGACATCGGCGATTTCGACAAAGCCAAGACAGGCAGATACCCCATAACCTTTTCTGCAAAGGACAGTTCGGGGAACAAGGCTAAAAAGACTGTATACTTTACCGTAGAAGAAAAGGTAAGCGAAAAGGTAAGTCAGGGCGTTATAGACTCCGCTTTCGTGAAGCTGTATGACAGAATAATTGACGACGGTATGACGCAGACGGAAAAAGCACGTGCCATATATGATTATATCCGAGAAAACATTGCATACACAGGCACATCGGACAAGACTGATTCCGAGCAGGAGGCTTACCGAGGTATCACCGCAAAGGGAGGCGACAGCTTCACCTACTACTCGGTTGCACGCAAGCTTCTTACTATGGCAGATATAGATAACAAGGGCGCAGAAAGGGTCAACAGCCATACCTCACACTATTGGAATCTTGTTAAGATTGACGGCAGCTGGTATCACTTTGACGCCTGCCCCCACTACAAGGACTATCCCCTTGACAGCTTTCTTCTGACAGATGAGGAAGTCAGGGAATACTCGGAAAAAACCAACGGTTATTATGATTATAAAACAGATTAATATACTGAGACAAGAACACCCTGTGCAGGCTGATGCACAGGGTGTTGTTATGTTTGCTGTGTGTAAGAGCGTTAATTCTTTATATCATAGGTTTTCGACATTTTGCTCAAGGCCTCTTCTCTTGTGATTTTACCCGTATTGCAGTCAATCATAAGCTGAACGTCCTTGTCTTTAAGGTCATAGAACAGCCAGGCAACGTATGCCAACAGACCGCCTATGGCAGGGATAAGCATAAATATAAGCCAGAGCACGTTCAGAGCGTGGGGTGTCTGTGTTATTCCGCTTTGTTCAAGCTCCTGGAACGAGCTTACCTCAACCGTTTTCCAGCCGACTGATTCAATGCCGAGAATGAACAGTCCGAGAGCTCCCGAAATAGAGCCGGTCAGCTTTGCCATAAAGGTCTGCACCGCAAAGGTTATACCCTTTGCCTCAGTACCGCTTTTGAAACGTCCGTATTCAGCGCAGTCAGGTGTAAACATAAACATTTCAAGGGATATAACAGCCAGAGGAACAGAACGGATAGTAAACATAATAATATAAACCACCACGTTGCCGTAGCCTATAAGCCACGTGATAACGCTGAGTATAACATAAAGCAGCAGGCATATACGGTTAACCTTCATCTTATCAAATCTCTGTATAAGCTTGGGCAGCAGCAGAGCTATAATAAGCTGAGGCACCGTTCCGATAGCACCGACAAGTAAGGAGAACAGAGCGCTGTTAAAGAGATAATAAGATACGTAAAGCGTGAAGGCGTTACCGATATTAAGTGCGGAATAGAAGAAAATTCCCACATAGTATATAAGCAGATATTTGTTTTTGAAAAGGTATGACATCATTCGTCTGATAGTGAAGGTTTCCTCTGCTTCGGCGTGATAGCGCTCCTTGAGCTTAAAGGAAGCAGGCATCATCAGAGCAAATGCCATAAGGCAGATTATCACCGATATAATGCCGTAGCCCAGGCCGACCTCTGCGCTGATGAAAACTGTTGTCAGGGTGGAGGTGATGCCGACGCCGATATAGGTTGCAATGCTCTTGTATGACTGAATAGCGTTTCTCTCATCTATGCTCTGGCTCATAGAGGTCAGTATGCCGAAGATGGGTACATCGCAGAGAGTGTAAGCTGTATCCCAAAGTATATATGCAACGGCAAACCACACCAGCTTAACCGTCTCAGATGTACCCTTGGGGATAACGAAGGTCAGGATGGTCGCCAAGGGTATAAGTATTGTGGAAACACGTATCCATGGCAGATATTTCTTTCCGCTTTTGAATTTGATTGAGTCAAATATTGCTCCGAACAGCGTATCGTTCACAGCATCCCACACCTTTACCGCAAGCATAACCGTTGCCGATTTGGTAACATCAATATCCAGAAACAGCAGATATGTAGTCAGGCACACATTGAAAAGTGTGTAAATCATATTCTGCCCCGCAAAATATGAATAATAGCTGAATCTTTCGGCAGGCTTGGTTGACCAACCTTCTCCCGTGGGGAAAAGGCTCTTTACTTTTGAAATGATTTCCATATTTATGTCTCCTTGGTTTTATGGATTGATATGATATTATATAAAAATCCCTCAATTATGATACGATATGTGTGTCCGGTCTGCGTTGGGACAAAAGGACAACCGTTTCCACGTGCGCTGTGTGCGGAAACATATCAACGGGCTGTATTTTTTTGCACTGATATCCGTTTTTCACAAGGTAAGCAAGATCTCTTGCCTGGGTTTCGGGGTTGCAGGAAATATAAACTATCTTCTTGGGTGCAAGCCTGACAACGCTTGAAAGGAAATTTATATCGCTTCCTGCTCTTGGGGGATCCATAAAGACAACGTCTGCCTTCTCCCCTGCCTTCGCCATTTCAACCATAAACTTGCCCGCATCGTCATTATAGAAATAGATGTTCTTCATTTCATTGAGCTTTGCATTGACGATAGCGTCCTTTACGGCATCCTTATTAAGCTCAACGCCCACAACACTTCCTGCATTCTTGGCGGCTACCATACCGATAGTACCGATGCCGCAGTATGCATCAATTACGGTTTCGTCACCCTTCAGGTCAGCATATTCAATAGCTGTGTTGTAGAGCTTTTCCGTCTGCACGGGATTAATCTGATAAAAGGACTTTGCCGATATCTTGAATTTGCATCCGCAGAGGATATCGGTGATATAGCCTTTTCCGTAAAGTACCTTTTCGCTTTCACCGAGAACAAGGCTTGTGTTGGCATTGTTTATATTCTGCACTATGGTTGTGATTTCAGGGTGCTCTTCAAGAAGCTTTGAGATAAAGGCATTCTTGTTTTTGAATACAGGAGTAGATGTGACAAGCACAACCATAATTTCACCCGTAGCAAAGCCTCTTTTAACCAGCACGTGACGGAGAAAGCCCGTCTTTCTGTCCTCGTTATAGGGAAGCATTTTAAAGTCACCCAGCATTTTTCTTATTGTTACGATTATTCTGTCTGCCTTTCTGTCCTCAAGACGGCAGTTATCAACGCAAACAATGTTGTGGCTTGATGACTGGTATACGCCTGAGATGATCTTTCCGCCTCTTGTCATACCGAAGGCCGCCTGCACCTTGTTTCTGTAATGCTCAGGCTGACGCATACCTATTATTTCTTCTATATGGCAAAATCTGCCCAGAAGCCTGATAGTCTTTGCCTGCTTGAAGCTCAACTGCTCGTCGTAGGTCATATTCTGAAGCTGACAGCCTCCGCACTTTTTATAGTGAGGACAACCGTTGCCGAGACCCACCTTTTTTATTTTTTTACTGTCTTTATTGTTCTGTTTCATAGTAACCTCTGTTATTTTGATAAACCAATTATATAACAAAACAGCGCATACAACAAGTATGCTTTTGAAATTTTTTGTCCCATCACAAAGAAATAGCTTTATTTTTACTGAAAACTGTTATATAATGTATTTACAAAACATTCGGAGGTAAAAATATGAAAAACCATGAAGTAACAACATCCCATAAGCTCCTTGATGAAAAGGGCCTTCTCATCGAGCCGGGCTGGGCAAAATCACTCGTATGGAAATACGACAGAAACGATATAAAGATGCCCAAATTCAGAATTAAGGAATGGGACTATTACGCAATTCTTTCAAAGGATTTCGGTGTCGCATTCACAATGTCCGATGACGGCTATATCGGCTTGCAGAGTGCATCCTTCCTTGATTTCATAGTACCCTGTGAGCACACGGAAACAATTCTCGATTTCTTCCCTATGGGCAAGCTCAAGATGCCTTCCGACTCTTCCGAGGGCAGCTGCATCTATCACAAAAAAGGCAGACTTGATATGACCTTCACCCTTTCACCCGGCAAGCGTCACATCAAGTGCGATTTCAAGAAGTTTGACGGAAACAAGGATTTATATGTTGACATTACCCTTGAACAGCCTCCTATGGATACAATGGTAATCGCTACTCCCTGGAAGGAAAATCCCAAGTGCTTCTATTATAATCAGAAAATCAACTGTATGCGTGCAAGCGGTACTGTTGTTTACGGTGGTAAGAAATACGAATTCAACCCCGAAACAGACTTCGGTACTCTCGACTGGGGCCGTGGTGTATGGACATATGATAACACATGGTTCTGGGGCAGCGGTAACGGCGTTGTTGAAGGCAAGCCCTTCGGCTTTAATATCGGCTACGGCTTCAGCGACAGAACATCTGCCAGTGAAAATATGATTTTCTATGACGGCAAGGCTCATAAGCTTGATGATGTTGAATTCCATATTCCTGCATCAGGCTATACAGATCCCTGGAAAATTACCTCAAGTGACGGCAGGTTTGAAATGGACTTTGTTCCTATCATTGACAGAAGCGCAAAAATCGATGCTAAGGTTATTATCACAGATCAGCATCAGGTATTCGGTAAGATGAGCGGTAAGGCTGTTCTTGATGACGGTACGGTTCTTGAAATTAAGGATTTGCTTTGCTTCAACGAGCAGGTACATAACAAGTATTAATTGAATGCAGAATGCAGAGTGCAAGACCCCTCAGTCAGCTTCGCTGACAGCTCCCCTTTCAGGGAGAGCCGCTGCAGAATTGCGGGACCTGCGGTCGGCATATTTATAATTGATATTCCGTAATCACTATAATTTTTCAAACATAATAATTATTAAAGCGACGGCGTTTGCCGTCGCTTTCTTTTGTGAAAACAATTTCATTGTTTATACTCGTAATTAATTAAACAGTTTTGATCATCAAATTCGACAGATAGTGAAAAATCACCTGTGCTGCAATCATACTTCCCTGATTCTGCACTATACGAACAAATTTCCGAAATTCTCTTCTTTTCGTTATAATACTCAGTTGCAGACAAATTCCACTCTGCATTAATTTCCGCAACATCCCCCATGGTATTACAATAATACTGATATTTTATATTTTGTGCTTCGTGAGGAATTTCACTTGGAAAAACATCAAACAAAGGAACCGTTTCATCATCTTCACACAATGCAAGGTTTTCATCAAGAACCAAATAGTTTTGAGGTGAATCCGTGTACGATGCAAGCGGATAAAAAAGCGGTTCATCAATTGCAAAACCAAGAGTAAATACGAATATTGAGATAAAGCTTAAAACAGTACAAATTGAAAGTATGTACTTCATTATTTTATCTTTATCAAACAATTTGGCAATAATAAAACATATCAACGGCAACAACAACTCAAATGCCAGAACTGTCCTTGAAATACTATTATGTGAAATCACGGGAAATTCTAATTGAGCTGCATAAAAAAATAACGGAATTGCAATAGAAACGAACCAGAACAATGAAATTATAAGCCATATTATTCTGTTTTTCATGCTTTTCATATTTTTCACCCTTTTTTTATCATACCATAACAGAACATGTTTTTCAATGCCCTTAATTGCTTTACCGAACTCAGGCTGTTTTTTACAGTCTCTTTTCTTTATTACTCAACATCCTCAATACTTCCATTGAAGGTAACAAGAAGTATTCCGTCTTTCACACTTATGCTTGCTTCTTCACCTATGAACTCGTTGCTTACACCCATAGGATTGCTGCTGAAAAGAGACTGACCGTCAAGCTCGTATTTCAGATTTTTCAGATATACACCCTTGCTTTCGTCCCTGAGAGAAAAGACTGATATATAGCCTTTGCAGCTCTTGCTGAATTTTAACTCAGTATCCTTTATCGCCGCAAACACGGTGTCCTTGTGGAGTATAAAGCCCATGCCGCCGTTCTCGCATATATAGGCAAGATTCTGAATATTGGCAATTGAGTGGTCGGCTCTTTCACCACCGAGCGCACCAAGGATAACAAAGGTTTTATATCCCCTCTGCAAGCCTTTTTTTATAGCTATAAGCATATCTGTATCATCTTTTTCAGGTGGATATACCTCGGTGTTTTCAGCTTCGGGAATTTCACCAAGGGAATCAAAGTCGCCCACAATCAGGTCAGGACTGCGTGAAAAAATATGCTTATTTCTCAGTCCCCCGTCAGCACAGATAACATAATCCTTTTCGTTTACGGTAATATGCCCTTCATAAGGGTCTCCTGCGCCGATAATATAACAAATCGGTTTCTTCATAATAACCCGCTTTCCTTTACTGTCAGTTTACTGCCTGCCACTATTGACGTTTTTTCGGGACTGAGGGGTAACGCCTTGCTCTCATAGTTACAGATATCCCCTCCCGCTTCCTTCAATATAACAAATGCGGCAAGGTAATCCCATAATGAAACTACGCTTTCGAAATACAGACCGTATCTTCCGCAGGCAACATAGCAGATATCAAGAGCTGCCGAACCGCTTCTTCTTACATCAAGACATTTGCCGAAAACTGTTCTGATTTTATTCAGAGTATCATCTAATCTGTCGGGGTTATAGGGTGATGAACCGAAAACTGCAATAGTTTCTCCCAAAGCATTCGCTGTAACCTCAATTCTTTTTCCGTTAAGGTATGCTCCGCCGTTTTCGTATGCGCTGAACAGTTCATCATTATACGGATCATATACCACACCGGCCACAGCCTTGCCGTAAGAAAGACAGCCGATTGAAACACAGCTGTGTTTCAGACCGAAAACAAAATTTGCAGTACCGTCTATGGGATCAATTACAAAAACCAGCTCTCCCTGCAGGTCATCGTTGTCTGTATTTTCTTCACAGAAAAATGTTGCGTTTGAAAAATACGAGCTGAGCTTTTCCACCGCATATTTCTGTACCCTTACATCATAATCGGTTACAAGATCCCTACGGCTTGATTTTATTTTCGTCCCCAGATGCTCCTCATCTGCAGACAGAATTATTTTTCCGCACCCATATGCTACCTCTGTCATCTTTTCAGCCAAGGTATTAAAATTTATCATAGCTTACTATCATCTGCCTTTAGTGCTTTTCTGATTTTATTATAGCACCTGTTTAAAATCTTTGTCAATAAAGTATGTTTAAGAACAATGTGTCAATAAAATTATTGATTTGTGAAAAATAATGCCATATTTTTAGATAATATTTTAGTTTTTCGACAAAATATATCTTGATTTTTCAAAATTGATTTGATATATTAATAGTACCAATATATTCACAAAACACACAAAAACGGAGGTTTAAGTTATGGAAAATCAAATTAAAGTTGTTTTTGCCGAAGATTGTAACAGCTTCTCTCTGGCTTGTCAGAAGGCTCTTGAAGATAAGGGTTGCAGCGTTACTATGGTCGAAAAGAACGGACAGTCGGTTATTGACTATCTGAAAGAAAACACCGCAGACGTTGTTCTTATGGATGCCTTTATGCAAAACATTGATGCTCTTGGTGTGCTCAAGCAGATGAAAAGCATTAAGTTTGAAAGAAGGCCGGCGGTTATTCTGATGAGTGCGGTTGACAATTCAAAATTTGAGCAAGAGCTGATAAACGAGGGTGCCGATTACTGTCTGCTCAAGCCCTTTGACATAGAGCTGATGACCCAGAGAGTCCGTCAGATGGTTCGCTGGTACAAGGAGGAGAAAAACCGCCTTGTTATTGACTATTCAAAGTCAAACAGCGATGTTGAGATCATCGTTTCGGACATTATGCATCAGATTGGCGTGCCTGCTCATATAAAGGGCTATCAGTACTTACGGACAAGTATTCTGCTCACCGTTGAAAGACCTGAGCTTATGCACTCTGTTACCAAGGAGCTTTATCCCACGGTGGCAAAGATGTATAAAACAACATCTTCACGGGTTGAGAGAGCTATACGTCACGCTATTGAGGTTGCCTGGGACAGAGGTGACGTGGACGTGCTTAGTGCATATTTCGGCTACACGATCCAGAGTGCAAGAGGAAAGCCTACAAATTCTGAGTTTATAGCTATGATAAGCGATAAGCTCAGGCTTAAAATGAAGATAAGTTAATTTTTATATATCAATGTGAAAAATCTTCCATTTTGTCGAGAATTGGAGTTTTCGGGCAGACACCGTATTTTCGGTGTCTGCCTTTTGATTTTTGCTGTACCTTGAAATTCACTTTTATTTTCACATTCTTCTTACCGTAAGTTTCTCCCGTGCGGCTTCGCCGCACACCGCCCACGACTGCGGGCGGTCTACCCCCGAAAAAAATACAGATGCAAACCTCATCTGTCTGCATCTGTTTAAATATTATTTAATCATCTCAGCAAACTCTTCTTCGCTTATAACCGTGACACCGAGCTCGTTTGCTTTTTTCAGCTTACTGCCTGCATCCTCACCTGCAAGAACATAGGTGGTCTTCTTTGAAACGGAAGATGCCGTCTTTCCTCCGAAGCTTTCAATTATTGCAGAAGCCTCGCTTCTCTTATACTGTGTAAGTGTTCCGGTCAGAACAAAGGTCTTTCCGCTGAAGCGCTCGTCTTTTATTTCCCTGAGGGAGTTCATATTGAGCCCTGCGCTCTTCAGCTCATCTATAAGCTTACGGCTTGAGGGCATACGGAAATAATCAACAACACTCTTTGCCATAATTCCGCCGAAGCCTTCAATAGCGGAAACGTCATCCTCGCTTGCAGCCATAACCGCATCCATACTGCCGAAATTATCTGCAAGAAGCTTGCCTGCCTTCTGTCCCACGTGGCGTATACCCAAAGCGAAAATCAGCCTTGATAAATCGTTTTCCTTGGATTTTTCTATGGCATTTATCAGGTTGTCTGCAGATTTTTCCCCAAGACCCTCAATGCAGGCAATATCCTCACGCCTGAGGCTATATATATCACTTGCAGTTTTTATAAGACCTTTTTCTGCAAATACCTTGAGCAACGCCTCGCCCAGACCGTCAATATCCATAGCATCCCTTGAGCAGAAATGTATCAGCACTCTGAGAAGCTGTGCAGGACAGTCGGGATTATTGCAACGGATTGCAGCTTCATCCTCGTCCCTTGAAACAGGTGCACCGCAGGAGGGGCATACCTCGGGTAAGCGGTATACGCTGTCGCTCTTATGCTCCGTTACCCTGAGCACCTCGGGGATGATGTCCCCTGCCTTCCTGATGATGACCTTATCGCCAATCTGTATGCCGAGCTCGTTGATAAAATCCTGATTGTGAAGGGTAGCACGGCTTACGGTAGTGCCTGCAAGGGTTGTGGGCTCGAACACGCCTGTGGGTGTCAGCACACCTGTTCTGCCCACATTTACCTCAATATCAATAAGAGTTGTTTCCTTTTCCTCGGGGGGATATTTATATGCGATTGCCCACTTAGGGAATTTCGATGTGCTTCCCAGAGCCTCTCTCTGTCTGAAATCATTAACCTTGATAACCGCACCGTCTATATCAAAGGGAAGCTCCCCTCTTATCTGTCCGATTCGCTCAATCTCACCCAGAGCGCCCTCAATGCTGTCAAAGGTATTGTAAAAGGGAACTGTATTGAAGCCGAGGGATTTTATATAATCAATAGACTGCTTGTGCTCACTGAGCTCGTGACCCTCAATCTGCTGAATATTGAAAACAAAAATATCAAGCTTACGCTTTGCGGTTATCTTGGGATTCTTCTGCCTGAGAGAGCCTGCAGCAGCGTTTCTGGGATTTTTGAAGGGCTTTTCTCCATTCAGCTCCTGCTCCTCAACAAGATTGAAGAAAACCTCGTGGGACATATATACCTCACCTCTTACCTCAATGAAGGGAAGGGGTGTGTTTATTTTAAGAGGAATAGTTCTTACAGTTCTGAGATTGGCTGTAACGTCCTCGCCTATTCTGCCGTCGCCTCTTGTTGAGCCTCGCACAAATTCTCCGTTTTCATACTCAAGTGAGACAGAAAGTCCGTCAATTTTGGGCTCCACAACATAAACGGGGTTCGCCACAACGCTTCTCACACGGGCATCAAAATCCCTGATATCCTCAGCAGAAAATCCGTCCTGCAGACTTTCCATAACCACTCTGTGCTCAACCGGCTCAAACTGTCCGTCAGCCTTGCCGCCTATTCTGTGCGTAGGTGAGGTGGGAGTTACAAGCTCAGGATAGCTTTCTTCAAGCCTGATAAGCTCCTGCATAAGCATATCATATTCGAAGTCCTCGATTTCGGGAGCATCCTGATTATAGTATCTGTCGCTGTGGTATTCAATTATCCTTGTCAGCTCTTCAGCTCTGAGCTTTGCATTTTCAAAATCAATCATAGTTTTACCTCGCAGGTATTATTACCGTATTATTTTACCACTTTTTTCGGGGTAATACAAGATAACCGCCCTGTTTTGTAAGAAAAAAATACCTTACATTACATATGGCTGATTATAAACAAATGTTTATATTTTTTTGTTTTCATAATATTGCATTTGAGAATTATTTTTGCTAATATTTTCTTGAAAATTAAAGAAAAGGAAGTATGAAAAAATGAAAAAAATTCTGTGCTTTTTAATGGCTGCTGTTCTGATTTTATGTTGCGGCTGCACGAACTCCGAACAGCCTGATAACCGACCTGCCGAGGACTTGCTTGAGGAATACCTGAAAAATATTGAAAGCTTTGAAACACCTGTACGGGAATACGGTAAAACTGCAAGCCGTATTCTTCTTGAGGGTAATCTGATGGCAGGGATACTTTATCCCGAAACAGAAATAGAGGCTCTTAACGAGGCTGTTAGCCAGTGGGTTGAAAAAACTGTTTCATATTATCTTGAGGAAACGGACACGATAAAGAATCAGTCTGAGCCTGCCGAACTGACAGTCGCATATGACAGCTGCGTTTACAGCAGTAAATATGTCAGCATAAAAATGAGTGGTACATATATAGCTGAATATATGGCACATCCCGTTGATATCACAAAAACCTTCAATGCGGACATTGAAACAGGAAAGCTTCTTAGCCTTAATGATATTCTTATTGAAGGAAAAATTAAAACTGTTGAAAAAACCGTAATCAAAAAGGCGGGTGTAAAATCTTCCGACGTTGACAAGAAGCTTCTCGACAACTGGTTTCTTACAAAAGACGGACTTGAAATCACCCTTAACAGAGGTGAATATCTTCCTATGTCATCAGGAACAAAAACCGTGTTTTTCCCCACGGATGAGCTCAAAGGTATTCTGAAGGGAACCCGGGAAGAAACATCCGGCACACAGGAAGAAACAACAAAGGCTGAAGAAACACCGCAGACAAGTCAATCGGAGACCGTACCCGAAAAAGAAGACAATAATGATAAAACAGTAATCTCCCCCAACAAACCGATGATTGCTCTGACCTTCGATGACGGACCGAGCGCACATACGGAGCGTCTGCTTGATATCTTTGAAAAATACGGCGGAAAGGGTACGTTTTTTGTGTTAGGCAATCTCATAAAAGGCAGAGAAAGCACGCTGAAGCGCATTTCAAATCAGGGTCACGAAATCGGCAATCACAGTTGGAATCACAGGCAGTTTACCAAGCTTGATGAAAAAGACCTGACCGACCAGATAATGATGACAAGAGCCAAAATTCTGGATGTAACGGGCAAGGATTGTCTTATTGTAAGACCGCCTTACGGAGCTTGCAACGACGATGTACGTGCCATAGGCAAAGAGCTTGGGGTTTCGTATATAAACTGGTCTGTGGACACTCTTGATTGGAAAAGCAAAAACGCAAAGGCTGTTTATAACGAGACAATGAAGAATGTCAAGGACGGTGCAATCATACTTTACCACGATTTGCATAAAACTACCGTTGATGCTATGGAAAAAATTATTCCTGAGCTGATTAATCAGGGCTATCAGCTTGTAACGGTAACACAGCTTCTTACTTACCAAGGACAAAGCCTTGAGGCAGGTAAGATGTATTATAAGCAGAGCAAAAGCACAAAATAACAGAAAATATGTGAGGTGTAATGAGCCGGACTACTTTATGAAGTGTCGCCATTGGCTTTCGAGAGATTATTAAAGAAAATTTTTTAACGAAAAGCAGCATATTTGACCTGCACATAGCAAAAGCGAGGTGTTTCACCTCGCTTTATAGCTATATTTCTGATTTGTATGTTTTGTTGTTTCACCTGACTCGGTTATAGGGTGGATATAACCTCACCGCTTTTTCGGAATAATACAAGATGAATAACGATGTTTTCGGGGAACATATTTACCTTGGGAAAGGTTTATTCCCATTGACTTTTCCTCATTTTCCTTTGTTTTTTTCTGTGTTTTCTGCGCTTGCGCTCTATCTTAGTTATTGATTGATAGATATTTTATTTTTAAGTAATTGATTATAAGTATTTTATTGTGTCCGATTTCCCGTCATCGGAAATCCCGTCGTCGGAAATCCCGTCATCGGAAAATCGGAAAACGGCTCACATCCGTTCATACACTTTTGCTATAGGTTTTGCTAATACTTTTGCTATAGGTTATTCATAAAGCGGAAAGGTTTTCCACATAGCTTATAAGAGAGTTTTCCACAGAAATTCAGTTATTCATATAGAGAGAAAAATGTATATTTCCCCACGGTTTACAGATACTAACAACACGATTTGAAAATTTCCGTAGGGGCTGGCGTCCCCGACAGCCCGTTTTTCCCGATTAATCAGGGACGTCGAGGACGCCGTCCCCTACAAATGTGATAAGGAGAAATGTATATATGAAAGCAGCAGGAATTGTCCGCCGTATCGAGGAATGCGTTATAATAGGGCAAACCGTTGGAAGCCCGCATAAACACTAGGTTTTTTGTTAGTTTGCCCTATTGAACGCATTGGTGTCAAAAACGGGTTTTTGGGCGGTTTTAGAAAGGAGCGAAAATCATTCTAAATATGCGTCAAAAATACATACTCTGTTGCAGTCAAAACTAAATATTCAAACTGTCACAAAGCCGAATGGGTATTAAAACTCGTTCGGTTTTCTTTTCTTTATACAATCTTAATGCGAGAAAAAATCCTCTAACACTGCCTTAAATTGAAAAAATGTATAATTAAGGCAACAAAAGTAAGATAAGGAGAAGCGTTATGGCGGATCTGATACATAAAAAGAGGGGTCTAACCTCGTTTCAAATCATCATACTCGGTTTTGCGGGAGTTATACTTGTGGGTGCGTTATTGCTGATGCTTCCGATATCAACTAAAAGCGGTACCGTAACACCGTTTAACGAAGCATTATTTACCTCAACCTCAGC
>JAFSEP010000062.1 GCA_017435665.1 Clostridia bacterium
GGCGTCCCCTTTAGGGAAATCTCCCTGTTAGGGAGAATGTCACGAATGTGACAAGAGGGTTCCCGTTCGTGGAACGAAAGCTGTCGCTTTGCGACTGAAGGGGCTAATTCTGCATTCTGCCCTCTGCACTCCGCATTCTGAAAAACCCCTTTCGTCTTCGGCTGTGCCGAAGCCACTTTCCCCTAAAGGGGACAGCTTGAAAACATTTTTTCTGTGATTTTACTGAGTGAGATTTAGGCTCTCCTGAAAGGAGAGCTGTCACGAAGTGACTGAGAGGTGCCAAAGCGGCACGTTTCGTGCCGTAAAAACCTTGGTTGAGACAGAAACTATCCCAACGCCTTCGGCGTTGTTTTGGCGACCTCTCCGTCTGCTCCCGTTGGTCGCATCCACCTCTCCTTTCAGGCGAGGCATACAGCTCCCTCCCTGAGGACGCTGTCAGAATCGGATTACGATTCTGACTGAAGGGGCTAATTCTACCCTCTGCACTCTATTCACTCGCACGCCGAAAAAGGACGGGCAACGCCCGCCCTGTTATGTTTTAATCTGTAACAGCTTCTGTGATTTCACCTGAAGCGTCTGTCATTTCTTTCGTAAGGTCAGTTACCTTCAGCTCAAGATTTTCCTCACCTATAACCTCATTAAAATAGGTCTGAGCAAAGTCGAGATTAAAGCCGTAGATACCGTGGGCATCTGCAGTTTCCTCATCAAGGTCGCTGAGGGGTACCGTTCTCACGTCTGTATAGTTTGACCCGTACATTGTTACAACGGGAATAATCTTTGCAGTTTTTACGGCTGTTTCACCGGTTTCGTTGTCTTTGACAAAAACGATATCGGCAATACCGCCAAGCATATTTTCCTTTGCAGTCTGCGCAGAAACAAGATTACCCAGAGAATATGCCACAAGTGCCTGAGAGCCGTCGGCCTTTTCTCTGAACTCAATAGGCTGAACAGAGTTTGTTCCGCTGCCGATAATAACATCTGCACCGAAGGAAACAAGATAACCGACAACGTCCTGCTGAGTGGACGAGGGCTCCTTTGCCTCATTGCCGTCAAAATGCACCGATACCACAACAACGTCCGATATGCTTTCGGCCTTCTTGATAAGGCTCTTCACACGGTTATATACCTCTGCCGTTGTCTTGCCCTCCTCGTTAAGAGAGATAACATAGGGAAGATTGTCCGAGGGTAAATCCTTGTTTACATTTTCCGTAATTCCGAGGAAGCTGAACCTAATGCCGTTGACCACCCTGAGAGGTATGGTTTCCAGCATACTGTCTGACTGATAAAGTCCTACAAGGGTTGCGCCGTCCTTTTTGCTCCAATAGCTGATTGTGTCCTGTGCGCCGTCGCTGCCCTTATCGCCCACGTTTTTATTTGCGTGGTTGATAACGCTGAAGCCGAGACTGAACACGGCATCACCAACGGCTGTCGGCGAGCAGAATTGAGGGTAGGACGAGGGGGGAAGCTCCTTTGAAAGAATGGTCTGCTGGTTAATCATAGCAATATCGCTCTTCTTTATGATTTTTTTAATATCCTTATAAACGTAGGAAAAGTCATAGCCCTCGCCTTCGGCTCTTTCCTTTGCCTGATTGTATATGGCGCTGTGAATAATATTATCACCTGCACACATCAGTCGGGCTGTATAGGTTTTCGGAATTTCCGGCTCCGTAGAGGCAGGCTGACCGAGAGTGGAAAGATAGCCCTCTACGTTTTCCTTTATATCAGGTCTGAAGTGCCCCATAAGGGTATATGCACAGCAGGTTGAAACAATCACCGCCAGAATGCATACCAAGGCAACCACAGACGAAAACTTATCTTTTTTATTTGCGTTTTTCATTTCAAATTCCTCAGTTTATCAGAAAGCAATCTTTTCTTCGATATACTTAACAAGCTCGCTTACGGGTATGCGTACCTGCTCCATGGAATCTCTTTCTCTTACTGTTACGCAGTTGTCTGCGGGAGTGTTTTCGTCACCTACTGTCTCGAAGTCAACGGTTACACAGTAGGGTGTACCGATTTCGTCCTGACGGCGGTATCTCTTACCGATTGAGCCTGCATCATCAAAGTCAGTCATAAAGTGCTTTGAAAGCTCGGCATAAATTTCCTCTGCCTTACCGTTAAGCTTCTTTGAAAGGGGAAGAACTGCAACCTTGAAGGGAGCAAGAGCAGGGTGGAAGTGAAGAACAACTCTTGTATCGTTCTTTGCTTCGTCAACAACCTCCTCGTCGTATGCTTCAGTCATAATTGCAAGGAAGAGTCTTTCCACACCGAGAGAGGGCTCAATAACATAAGGAATGTATCTTTCATTTGTTGCGGGATCAAAATAATCAAGGCTCTTGCCCGATGTGTTGATATGCTGAGTAAGGTCATAGTCTGTTCTGTCAGCAATACCCCAAAGCTCGCCCCAGCCGAAGGGGAAGAGGTATTCAAAGTCTGTTGTGGCCTTTGAATAGAAGCAAAGCTCCTGAGCATCGTGGTCACGGAGTCTGAGGTTTTCCTTCTTCATGCCCAGAGAATAGAGCCAGTCACGGCAATAGCTTCTCCAGTAATCGAACCATTCAAGGTCTGTGCCGGGCTTGCAGAAGAATTCAAGCTCCATCTGTTCAAATTCACGAACACGGAAAATGAAGTTACCCGGTGTGATTTCGTTACGGAAGGATTTACCGATCTGGCCTACGCCGAAGGGAATCTTCTTTCTTGTGGTTCTCTGAATATTTGCGAAGTTTACAAAAATACCCTGAGCTGTTTCGGGACGGAGATAAAGCTCATTCTTGCTGTCCTCGGTAACACCCTGGAATGTTTTGAACATAAGGTTGAACTGTCTGATATCGGTGAAATTATGCTTGCCGCAAGAGGGACAGGCAATTTCCTTCTCCTTGATATAGTTCATCATTTCCTCATTTGACCAGCCGGCTACGTTTGTACCGTCAAAGTCTTCGATGAGATTGTCGGCTCTGTGTCTTGTCTTGCACTCTCTGCAGTCCATAAGGGGGTCAGAGAAGCCGCCCAGATGACCTGAAGCCACCCATGTCTGGGGATTCATAAGAATAGCGCTGTCAAGACCAACGTTATAGGGGTTTTCCTGAACGAACTTTTTGAGCCAAGCCTTTTTAATGTTATTCTTGAGCTCTACGCCGAGAGGGCCGTAGTCCCATGTATTTGCAAGGCCGCCGTAAATTTCACTGCCTGCGTAAACGAAGCCTCTGCCCTTGCAGAGAGCAACAAGCTTTTCCATTGACTTATCTGTGTTAAGCATAATTATCTATCCTTTCTCAGAGCAATATTTTCCTATTATATATCATAATATTATAAGTAAAAAGGGGGAAAAAGTCAATATTATTTTCTTAACATGGGAAAATCCCTGCTATGCCTATTGACAAAGCAGGGATTTATAAATATAATGTAATTGAAAGGTAACCGTAAAAAGCGGTTAGCCTAACGGAAATTTATAATCATTAAACAACCGTCACTTTGCCGAGTGGCGGTTGTTGCTTTTTATCCTAATCGTTACAGTATAACTGAATATATGTAATGTTATGATAATCGGCATATTAACACCCCCTTTCGGAGAGTGTACCAACCGCCTTAAACGCCTTCAATTACAGCAGTTATTATACTCCGACTGTAAAATTTTGTCAAATATACTTGTTTGTCTGAAATAAGCATGAAAAGGACGGAAACCCGTCCTTTTCTTTATCTCAATACAAATTAAATATCTTCACTCTGTTCTCATCCAGAACAATATTTGTTGTTCCGTAGATTGCCTCCTGAACTCTCTTTGCCACAACGGGATAATCCATAATTACAAGGCTTGTTCCCTTGATTGTGGGTGTTTTAAAGATTTCCGGGTCTGCAATACTGAGATTATTGATTTCATAATTCAGCCAGCCTCCCGCAAGAGCTCTTGTGGCATAGTTAAGAATTTCATTCTTTTTCAGGTCTGTTCTGACGTATTTGAACACCTTGTTAAGGGCATTTTTCAGCTGATTGAAGGAAGCACCCTTACAGCTGTCTATAAATGCTGTGATAACCTGACGCTGTCTTCTTGTTCGGCTTACGTCACCGTCGGCATCGCTGTGTCTCTGTCTTGCAAAGTAAAGCGCCTGCTGACCGTTGAGAAGCACATTTTCGCCCACAGGACAGTCAATATTCCACTCACGCTTCATATTTCTGGCTTCATGCGCCTTAACGTCAACCCTTACACCGCCTACGGCATCAACAAGCTGCTCAAAGGAGGAGAAGTCAACGGTTACATAGTGGTCAATTTCCAGCTTGAAGACCTTTTCAATGGTTTCAACCGTACATTCCGCACCGCCGTAAAAATATGAGCCGTTCATCTTTGAATAGTATTCCTTACCGTTGGGTGCCATAAAGTATACCCAGCTGTCACGGAAGAAGGAAACCATTGTTATCTGCTCAGTTTTTCTGTTAAGGGAAACCAGCATCATCGTATCGCTTCGTCCGCCCTTTTTCAGACCCTTCTTTTCATCAAGACCTATAAGAAGAACGTTGATAACATTCTTTGATGACATTTTTTCGCCTGTGTTATACCACTGATAAACATAGTCATTCAGGGAGCTTGCGGAGCCTACTGCGGAATAAAGGTCATAATCCTCCTCGTCATAAACCTGTTCAATGATTTCTTCGGCTGCAGGGGGAGTATCATCCTCTGCCTGCACCTTATCAAGGGTTGCATTGACGAAGCCGTATACCGTGCCCAAAACTATAAGCACAGCAGTCACAAAGCCGTAAGCCAGCTTTGCACGTCTCCTTTTGTTTTTCCAAAGGCTTTTCACAAAGCCGTAGTTCTCTTCTTCCTCCGTGCTTTGCCCTTCCTCATCATCCTCATCATTTATCACGGGCTCAGCATTTTCGTCAACTATAAATTCTTCCTGAGAAAATGAAGATATATCTTCAAACTCCATAGCAGCAGCTTCACCCAAAAGCTGCTCAAAATAGTCGCCTACCGCATCGTTGTCACGGAAAAGCTCTTCCTCTGTTATTTCAACGGCTTCTTCAACAAATGTCAATTCTTCCGTATCCTCTGTTATTCTGTTAATCGGATTTTCTTTGTTAAATTCTTCGTTCGTGATAACATCCTGAGTATTATCGTTTTCGATAATTTTCAATTTTTCTCACATCCTTTTTCAAATGGAAAATTGAAAATGGAAAATGGAAAATTATCCTCTTTCCTTTTCAATTCTTCTTCCGTCGGTTTACCTGCGGAGCTTCGCCGCACACCGCCCACTACTGCGGGCGGTCCGTACCCGAACTTACATTACAAATTATTCTTCCGTTACTTCCTGTGCTACTGTTTCTTCAGAAGCATCTTCAGCTTCCTCTTCCTTTTCAACAGCAACAACGGAAACTATCTTTTCGTTTTCGTTGACCTTCATAACACGGACACCCTTTGCACCTCTTGCAACAGTGTTGATCTGAGATGCGGGAATACGGATGATTATACCGTCAGATGAAATAATAATAAGGTCGCTGTTTTCGTCAACTGCATTGACAGATGCCACAAGACCGTATTTTTCTGTCTTATAGTTTGTAACACCCTTACCTGCTCTTGACTGAACTCTGTAATCGTCACATTCGCTGAGTCTGCCGTAGCCGGTTTCCGTAACGGTGAGTATCTTCTTGCCCTCCTGAGCAACAACCATACCTACAACCTCGTCGCCCTCACGCAGAGTGATGGCCTTTACGCCTCTCGCTGTTCTGCCAAGCTCTCTTGCATCTGTTTCCTTGAAGCGTATGCTCATACCGTTTCTTGTGGCAACGATGATATCGCTGTCACCCTTTGTAAGCCATACCCATGCAAGCTCGTCGTCATCGTCAAGGTTAATTGCAATAACGCCGGTCTTTCTCAGGTGGTTGTATGCGTCAAGGCTTGTACGCTTGATGATACCCTTACGGGTAACCATAACCACATACTGACCCTCATCATAGTTCTCAATTCTTATCATTGCGCTGACCTTTTCATCAGCCTCAATGGGTAAGAGGTTGACTATGTTCATACCCTTGCTTGTTCTGCTGCCCTCGGGAATTTCATAGCCCTTGAGACGGTAGGTCTTGCCCTTTGTGGTAAAGAACATAATATAATCGTGGGTTCCGCAGGTGAACATTGTTGTGGCAACGTCCTCCTCACGTCGTGTCATACCCTTGATACCTCTGCCGCCTCTGTTCTGAATTGAATAGGTATCAACTGTCTGACGCTTGATGTAACCCATATTTGTATAGGTGAATACGCAGTTTTCTTCGGGAATAAGGTCCTCAATATCAACCTCACCGCTGACATTGACGATTTCCGTAAGTCTGTCGTCACCGAATTTGTCACCGATTTTTCTTGCTTCTTCCTTAACGATTTCAAGAACTCTTGTCTCACTTGCAAGAATATCCATAAAGTCAGCAATCTTTATTTTAAGTTCGGCAAGCTCGGCCTCAATCTTTTCTCTTTCAAGACCTGTCAGCTGACCTAAGCGCATCTGAACAATAGCCTGAGCCTGAACCTCGTCAAGACCGAAGCGTTCAATAAGAGCAGCCTTACCTGAAGCCTGATCCTTTGATGCACGGAGAATTTTTATAACCTCATCAATGAAGTCAAGAGCTATCTTGAGACCTTCAAGAATATGGGCTCTCTCCTGAGCTTTGCGTAAATCATATCTTGTTCTTCTTGTGACAACCTCCTGCTGGAAGCTGATGTAATTTGTAAGAATATCCTTCAGAGGCAGTATTCTCGGCACACCGTCAACAAGGGCAAGGAGAATAATACCGTAGGTAATCTGAAGCTGTGTCTGTGCGAAAAGCTGGTTGAGAAGCACCTGAGGGTTAGCATCACGCTTCAGGTCAATAACAAGGTGCATACCGTTTCTGTCTGAATAGTCGTTGATATCTGAGATACCCTCAACTCTCTTGTCCTTGACAAGGTCAGCCATGCTTTCGATAAGTCTCTTCTTATTTACCTGATAGGGAAGCTCGGAAACCACAATCTGATATCTTCCGTTTTTGCTTTCAACGATTTCAGTTTTTGCTCTGAGGGTAATTTTACCTCTGCCCGTTGCATATGCGGCACGCAGACCTGCTCTGCCCATAATGATACCGCCCGTGGGGAAGTCGGGGCCCTTGATATGCTCCATAATTTCCTCAAGAGAAGCCTCGGGATTATCAATAACGTAGCACATACCGTCGATTGTCTCACGCATATTGTGAGGAGGTATGTTTGTAGCCATACCGACAGCAATACCCGTTGAGCCGTTTACAAGGATGTTGGGAAATCTTGAAGGAAGAACCGTGGGCTCCTTGAGACGGTCATCGTAGTTGGGCATAAAGTCAACTGTTTCCTTATCGATATCCGTCAGCATTTCAAGAGAAACCTTGCTCATTCGGCTTTCTGTGTAACGGTATGCAGCAGGGGGGTCACCGTCAACGGAACCGAAGTTACCGTGACCGTCAACAAGCATATATCTTGTTGAGAAGTCCTGTGCAAGTCTTACCATAGCATCATAAACGGAGGCGTCACCGTGGGGATGGTAGCGTCCGAGAACCGCACCGACGGTATCGGCGCACTTACGGTATGCCTTATCGGGATAAAGACTGTTTTCATACATAGTGTATAAAATTCTTCTGTGAACAGGCTTCATACCGTCTCTTACATCGGGGAGTGCACGTGAGGTTATAACCGACATAGAGTAATCAAGGAATGACTTTTTCATTTCCTTGTTAAGGTCAACGTTTATGATTTTCTGGTTTTCGTATGGGTTTGTAATGTTATTGTTATCCATATCATCACCTGATTTTATACTTTCTTAAAGTTATACTTGAATAAATGTCCGATAAGATTTTTTATTTTCTGATTATCTTCTTCTGCAAGGGATCTTTTGGGAAGCTGAACAATGTCGTTTGACGAGATGAAGAAAATATACATATTCTCCGATTCAAAGACCATTTTCACAGCCTCGAAAGGATAGTGGATTTCCTCACTGCTCTTTCTGTTTTCGTCAGCGCAGATGATTTTTTCAACGTGGTCCCGGAAAAATCTCAGCTCCACACCCAGCTTTCCGATGTTTGTTTCGTCATAGCTTTTTCCCGTATGCCTTTTCATCAGGAAAAGAGAAACACCGGGAAAAGCAAGAGCTATAAGTCCGAAAAGGAAAACCGAATATATCTCTCCCGATATCATACAGGTCAGGAGAATACCGAAAACGGAAATAATGCATATTGATATAAATCTCTTTTTCCTTGCTTCTTTGGTTATTGAAAGAATTGTCTCAACAGCCTCCTCTTTTCTGAGACTGTAATTTACTTTGATTTCAGGCATTGGCTGCACCTTCCATTTCATAAATGAAGCTTTCACCGAACTTTTCTCTGAGAAGCCTGTCAACACCGAACAGCGCATCTGCATCCTGACCGTCCTTGGGAATACTGAAAAACATTCCGCTGTTATTGCATACAAAGGTGAAGCATATGCTGTCGCTGACAACGTAATCTATTTCATCATAATATTCCGTATAGCTTTTATAGGGGCTTGTGTAAACGAGTCTGTCCTCGAAAAACTCAATGTTTTTGGGTGTTTTCTGGTCAAAGCCTGTTCTGACAATGTTAATACCGATTATTTGCGATTGCCTTTCTCTCTTTTTTGCATTCATATAGCCGAAGCCGAGGAAAAGCAGAACAGAAATCAGCATAATTACTGCAGGAATAACTATTTTTTCAGTCTGTGTAAACTCATAGCCTTCGGCAAGAAACACATTCAGCACAGAGGATACCGTACCGAAAAGTATACCGCCGAGAATGAATATGATATAGTTTCTTCTGATTTCCGATTTTTTCAAAGCACCCTCACGTCTGTCATATATCCCGAAGGAATGGGACATCGATTCCTCTGTGGGGTAATAAGCTAATTTATACATTTTTTCTCCTCTTTAAATTATTCTTATATGTCAAGGTTCTGAACGTATTTTGCGTTCTTTTCAATAAAGTTTCTTCTGGGCTCAACCTGATCACCCATAAGAATTGCGAAGGTTTCGTCTGCCTCCATGGCGTCCTCAAGAGTAACACGCAGCATAATTCTTGTTTCCGGGTTCATTGTTGTATCCCAGAGCTGCTCAGAGTCCATTTCACCAAGACCCTTATATCTCTGGATATCACAGCCGGGCATTTCCTTCATAATCTGATCCCTTTCCTCATCGGAATATGCATATTCGTGCTTCTTGCCCTTTGAAAGCTTGTAAAGAGGGGGCTGAGCAATATATACGTATCCGTTATCAATAAGAGGTCTCATATATCTGAAGAAGAAGGTCAGAAGAAGTGTTCTGATGTGAGCACCGTCAACGTCGGCATCGGCCATAATAACAACCTTGTGATAGCGCAGCTTGCTTACATCAAAGTCATCACCAATACCTGCACCGAGAGCTGTTACAACAGGCTGGAGCTTGTCGTTGCCGATAATCTTATCAATTCTGCTCTTTTCAACATTAAGCATTTTACCCCAGAGAGGAAGGATAGCCTGAATGGTTCTGTCTCTTCCGCCCTTTGCTGAACCGCCCGCAGAGTCACCCTCTACGATGTAGATTTCTGTATTTTCGGGATTTTTATCTATACAGTCAGCAAGCTTACCGGGAAGTGAGTTGCTTTCAAGGGGACTCTTTCTTCTTGCGGCTTCTCTTGCCTTTCTTGCAGCCTCTCTTGCTCTTGAAGCATCAAGGGACTTTCTTAAAATTGCCTTTGCAACAGAGGGGTTTTCCTCAAAGTATGTGGATAACTTATCATAAACCGCATTACCCACAAGCTTTGTCATTTCCGTATTACCCAGCTTACCCTTTGTCTGTCCTTCAAACTGAGCTTCTGTGAGCTTGACGGAAATAACTGCTGTCAGACCCTCACGGCAATCGTCACCCGAGAGCTTCTTATCCGAATCCTTCAGGAAGTTATATTTCTTGCCGTATTCATTGAATACCTTTGTCAGCGCATTCTTGAAGCCTGTTTCGTGTGTACCGCCGTCTATGGTGTGAACGTTATTTGCAAAGGAAAGCAGGGTTTCCATATAACCGTCGTTATACATAAGTGCAACCTCTGCACTCTGGTCACCCTTGACAACGGAGAAATGAATGGGCTTTTCGTGAATAGGCGTGAGTCCTCTTGACTTGTTTATATATTCAACAAAGGAGCCTATACCGCCTTCATAGCAGAATTCCTTTACTACAACGTTATCCTCATCTCTGCCGTCAGTAAGAGTGATTTTCAGTCCTGCATTAAGGAAGGCTGATTCTCTCAGGTGCTTTTTGAGGGTTTCAAAGTCATATTCCGTGGTTTCCGTGAAAATCTCGGCATCAGCCTTGAAGCGCACAAGTGTACCTGTCTTATTTGTTTCACCGATAACCGTCAGGTCTGTTACAATGTTACCTCTTTGGAATTTCTGGTGATGAATTTTACCGTCACGGCTGATTTCAACCTCCATCCATTCACTCAGAGCGTTAACAACGGAGGAGCCTACGCCGTGGAGACCGCCTGATACCTTATAGCCGCTGCCACCGAACTTACCGCCTGCGTGAAGAACGGTGAGAACAACAGTAACTGCAGGTAAGCCCTGAGCCTCGTTGATATCAACGGGAATACCACGTCCGTTATCTCTTACCTGAATAACGTTTCCGGGCATAATATCAACGTCGATCTCTGTGCAGAAGCCTGCAAGAGCCTCGTCAATGGAGTTATCTACTATTTCATATACCAGGTGGTGAAGACCTCTGGGACCTGTTGAGCCGATATACATACCCGGTCTCTTTCTTACAGCCTCAAGACCCTCGAGAACCTGAATGGCATCGGCAGTATATTCTTCGCTTACTGCCGTATCCATAAGCTCAACCTTTTCCTGAGCCTTTTCCTCCTGAGCTATTTCAATTACTTCTTCCACTGCATTATTCTGCTGTGTTTTTTCGTTGAGTTCCATGTAATTTCCTCCGTTTTAATAAATTACATCTTCCGCATTTTCTGCTCTTTTAATAAGAGTAGATGTGGAAATCTGAGTTATATATATAATAATTTCATTTTTTTCATTCTGACAGACAACAAAGGACTTGGGAAGCTCTGTTGATACATTGAAAACTCTTCCTTTTTTTTCCATTTTTGTCAGATAGTCTCTTGTTGCTTTTGAAACGGTTGTATTGTCCAGATCAAATATTCCTATTATTTCGTCCTGACGGATAACCGTACTTTGTCCCAAGTGGAGAAACATAGCTTTTTCATTTCTTTCTTTTTATTTTTGTTATTCTTAACGAATGCAGAATGCAAAGTGCAGAATGCAAAATTTAGGGACCTGCGGTCGGCAATTTTATATTGCTAGACTTTTGAAGATAAAAGTTTTGTAATACAAAACATGCACGTTCAGTTTTTTAGTCTTTTTTTATAGCTTTCTCACACCTACCTACGACCACGGGCGGCATCAGACTAACAGGTAATATAAATCAAATCGGATATAAACGGAGCCTTGCTCCCCACAATTCTGCATTCTGCACTCTGCGTTCTGCATTCATATTACTTTTCCATTTTCAATTTGAAAGGTTTTTCCATTTTTAAGATGGAGAATAGTATTGGGATCGCAGCAGGTAATAAACACCTGCCAGTCTTTTATGTGATTGAGTATATAATCCTGCCTGGATATGTCAAGCTCACTCATAACATCATCAAGAAGTGCAACGGGCTGCTGGGTTGATATTTTTTTTATCATACTCGCTTCACCCAGCTTGAGAGCAAGTGCACAGGAGCGTTGCTGTCCCTGAGATCCGAACCTTCTTGCAGAAATTCCGTTAATGGTGATTTCAATATCATCTCTGTGAGGACCGAAGGAGGTTGTTCCCGTGAGCATATCTGTTTTTCTTGATGCCTTCAGAACTTCAAGAAGCTCATCCTTTTTCTCACATAATGCTCCTTTTTCCTCATCCTGAATATATCTGAGACCTATTTCCTCTTTTCCGCAGGAAAGCCCCGAATAAATATCCTTTACTTCTTTTTTCAGCTTTTCAAGATATGAAAGCCTGTAATTGAGTATCCTCTCCCCGTATGCGGCAAGTGAGTCCTCCCATATATCGAGAGTGTCAAGCAATTCGGGATGATGATATACATCTTTGAGTATAGCATTTCTCTGGGTAACAGCTCTGTTGTATTTTGTCAGCAGAGAAGCATAATTCGGTCTGAGCTGACCTATTGCCGTATCAAGAAATCTCCTTCTTTCCGAAGGCCCTTGCTTTATAAGAGAGAGATGAGTGGGAGAAAATACAACTGCAAGAAACTCACCGAGACTTTTATTTGCGGAAGGAAGCTGTATTCCGTTAAGCTGAACCTTTCTTTTTTCTTCAATTTCAACCTTCATCTGCTGATTTCTGTCAAAACCGAAAAAGTCAAGCTCAATTTTTGCTTTTTCCTCACCGAACCTGATAAGCTCCTTATCCTTTGTTCCTCTGAAGGATTTACAGCCTGTGCAAAGCCATATGCTTTCAAGAGTATTGGTTTTGCCCTGAGCATTTTCTCCGTAAATAACGTTAACTCTGTCGCAAGGCTCAATATTCATTTTTTCAATGTTTCTGAAATTTTCTATACTGAGCCTTTTAACAATCATCTTCTGTCACCTTATATTGTATATAACTCTTTCAAATTCAAAGCTGTCTCCCGGACGGAGCTTCTTTCCCCTTGAAAGACAGACTTCTCCGTTTACCTTTACTTCACCGTCCTGAATCATCATCTTTGCTATGCCGCCTGTGCCTGCAATATCTGCCAGCTTCATAGCGGAATCAAGTCTGATAAATTCCGTTGTGATAGGTATGTCTTTTTGTTTTTTCTCTGCAATTTTAACCTTCAGCTTCATTTTTTAACCTCATGGGAAGAATAAGGAAGAGGAAATTATCCTTATCAACAGGTGTTATGATAATGGGACTTACGCTGCCGCTGAGCTCAATGTTTACCTTTTCCTCATCGCATACTTTAAGAGCATCAAGCATATATCTTCCGTTAAAACCTATTTCAATGCTGTTTCCGTCTGTTTCTGCCATACATCTGTCTTTTGCCTTACCGGCTGAAGTGATATTTGAAAGTTTCATCATATTATCTTCTGCAAGACAGCGGATGGGAGTCTTTATTTTTTCGGCAGAAACGAGAAGTGAAACACGCTCAACACATTCAATAAGATCTCTTGTATCAACCTTTATGGTTGTTGAATAAGAAGTAGGAATTGCTGCTCTGTAATCAAGGAATTCACCCTCAAGAAGTCGGGAAATAATCTTATATTCTCCAATCTGGAAAACAATGTGTCTCTTGCCTACGCTCATCTGATATACTGCGTTTTCTTCATCATCAGAGAGCTTCATTATTTCGTTGAGAGTCTTTGCGGGAACAACAAAATGAGTTGTGTCACCGTCATAATCTATTTCTTCTCTTCTGACTGCAAGTCTGAAGCCGTCAAGAGCAACAAGAACAATCTTTTTCTTTTCTATCTCAAACTTGATACCTGTATGAACAGGCTTGCTGTCTCCGATAGAAACCGCATAGATAGTCTTTCTTATCATATCCTTGAGCATTTCCTGAGGTACAACAATAGGAAAGGTACCTGTTACGTTAGGAAGGTCAGGATAAGTATCTGCAGGTGTTCCCGTAATTGAATACTCAGCCTCGCCTGACGTTATCTTACACATATTCTTTTCATCAGCTTCTATTTTTACCTTTGTATCAGGAAGAAGTCTGAGAATATCGCAGAGATGACGGGCATTGATTGCAACGGCACCCTTTTCCTCAACAAAAGCATTGATATAAGTTTCGCTGCCTATTTCAAGGTCATAGCCCGTAAGATTAACGCCGTCACCGTATGCTTTTATGAGAATACACTCCAGAGCAGGAAGTGTTCCCTTTGTTGAAACGGCACGCTGAATATTCTGACACGCTTTTGAGAGAATAGAAGTATCACACACTATTTTCATTTTTTATTCCTCCGTTCTTTTTAAGATAGCGTTAAGCCTTAAATGCCGCTATCTTTAAAAATCAAAAAAAATCGATTTTTAATCAATAAAATAAATAATTTATTTAGTAGTAGTAGTAGTAGGGGTGGAAATGTGGATAAGTCACAAAAACCCTTGTAATAAAAAGGAAAAAAGCAGGTTTTTTATATGTGCAAAAGTTTATGATAAAAATGAGTTATTATATTTCTGAAACAGAAATTATGAATAACAAGGAAAACTTTTTACTTTTCCACAAGGAAAAGTGTGGAAAAGTATGAAGAAAAAAAGCCTGAAAAGATTGTTTTCGGGTTATATTTCTTCCTGAAGATTTTTAAGAACGTCGTCAACCGTAGCTCTGAGAGTGACGTTTTTTGCCATCTTACTTTCGATTTCACTAAGAGAATGCATTACTGTTGTATAATGCTTGTTTCCGAACTCGTTTCCTATGTTCTGAAGGGAGAGGTTTGTTGTCTCGTGAACAATATACATTGCAACCTGTCTTGCAAGAACAATATTCTGAGTTCTTTTTTCACCTCTTATTTCGCCGGGACTGACGTTAAATATCCTTCCGACCTCCTTGATAATATTATCAATGGCAACGGGAAGAGGGGGCTCATCGTTTATAAGGTCAGCAATTATTTCCTGAACATCCTGAAGGGTGGGAGTAACTCTGTAAAGATTGTTATACGCTTCAATCTTTTTTACTATTCCTTCAAGCTGACGGACGTTCTTTTTAATATGCTCTGCAATAAACCTGATAACATCGTCACCCAGGTTCATTCCCAGCTCATCACCCTTGAGCTTTACGATAGCCATTCTTGTTTCCACGCTGGGAGGCTGGATATCGGCCATAAGACCCCATTCAAAGCGGTTTCTGAGTCTTTCCTCAAGAGTGACCATTTCCTTCGGAGGTCTGTCCGAGGTAAGAACAACCTGCTTACCCTTCTGAATAAGATAATCAAAGGTGTGGAAGAACTCCTCCTGAGTGGTATCCGTTTTTGAAATAAACTGAATATCATCAACAAGAAGAACGTCAACGTTTCTGTATTTTTCGTGGAAGGAATGAGTATCTCTCAGGCTGAGATAATGAACAAGCTCATTTGTGAAAAGCTCACCGCTTGTATAGATAATATTTGCCTTGGGATTGCTTTCAAGAATTTTTTTCTGTATTGCGCAAAGAAGATGAGTTTTACCCAGACCTGAGTGACCGTAAATAAACAGAGGGTTATATTTCTCACCGGGATTGTTTGCAACATTGACAGCAGCAGCGTGAGCAAATTTATTTGTAGGACCGACAACAAAATTTTCGAAGGTGTAATCATATTTATTCATAGCCTTTTTTGTTGCGGAGTCGATTCTGCCCTCCTCCTCAATATTTTCTTCACCGGGAAGAATAATATCAATATCAACGGGAAAGCCGAAAACAGTTTCAACAGAATCTCTTATCTGTGTTGAAAACTTATCAAGAATAACGTTTCTTTTGTAATCGGCATTTATTCTGAGAGTGATTTTGTCATTTTCATATTTAACAAACTCAAGGGGAGAAAGCCAGACATTGAAGGCAGTTTCTTTAACAGAGGCTCTGATGTCTTCTCTGACAAGATTCCAGATTTCTGAAAATGAATCCATTAATTTTCCTCCTTTTTAAATCTTTTATTTTGAACAGACGGTATAAAATAATATATATATAATAGTATCAATATTATACTAACTTACATTATAGCAGATATAAAGCAATTATGCAAGAAAAAAATTAAGTTAATATAAAAAGCCTAAAATATATAAAAATGCAAATAAACCTTGTTTTCGGGGCAAATAAAGCAAATGAAGCATTTAAAAACCCATTTCAAAAAAAGGAAAACAAAGGTTTAAAGGTCATAATAAGGAATATTTTATATCGAACAAATGTTCTAATTTTATTATAGAAGAAAAAATAGGCTTTGTCAATATTAAAATAAACAAAAAATGCAAAATGTAAATTTTTTATTAAAATATGATGCGTAAACAAAATTTAATATTAAATGTATGGTAAAATAATTTTGATTTTGGCTTTTTAATTAAAGCATTGAATTAGTTAATAAAAAAATTAAAATAAGGAGTGTAAAAAGATGTTAAACACAACACTTGCTGACGTTATACAGCAAGAACCGTCCATTGGTTTTGTTTGTCTTCTCGGTGTTGCAAACGTGTTCATCGGACTGATTTGTATAATCGGTATTATTAAAATAATGAACGCTGTTTCAGCCTTAACTGAAGGAAAAAGCAAAGCCCCTGAAGAAACGGTTATTCCTGTGAACCCCGTGACTCAGACGGCACCGGCGGTATCATATGAAGCACCGATTGAAAACAGACAGGAAATTATTGCAGCAGTATGTGCGGCAGTAGCAGAAGAAAACGGAACTGATATATCAGCTATCCGTGTAGTGTCATTCAAAAAATTATAATCTGAGAAAGAGGTATTAAAATGAAAGCTTATAAAGTAACAGTTAACGGAAACGTTTATGAAATCACACTTGAAATAGTTGATAAGGCAGAAATAGGCACAGCAGCACCTGTTCAGGCAGCACCCGCACCTGCAGCAGCTCCGGCCCCCGCAGCAGCACCCGTTGCAGCACCGGCAGGCGGCACACCCATCAACGCTCCCATGCCCGGCACAATTCTCAAGGTTAACGTGACAAACGGCGCTCAGGTAAAGAAGGGCGATGTTCTTATGGTTCTTGAAGCTATGAAGATGGAAAATGAAATTATGGCTCCCTGTGACGGAACAGTAACAGCAGTCAGCGTAAATCCCGGTATGGCTGTTGAAACAAATGCAGTTCTCTGCACACTTGCTTAATCAGGTGGTCAGCCAATGGAAGCATTATTAAACTTTTTACAGCAGACAGGCTTCTATCAGCTGTTTGTAACAGACGGCGGATGGAAAAATCTTATAATGATAGTAATAGCCTGCGTACTTGCATATCTTGCAATAGGAAAAAAATTCGAGCCCTTACTTCTTCTGCCTATTTCAATAGGTATGCTCCTTACAAACCTTCCCGGTGCGGAAATCTTCCACGAGGTATTTTTTGCGGGAGGACACATAAACTGGGAATTATTCGGCGGAGCCCCCATTGATCAGAGTATGATAGATGCTCTGATAGCAGGAGGAATGGATGCCTCGGATCACAATATATTATTCCTTACGGAAAACATAGGAAAGAGTCTGTCGGTAGGTCTCATTGATATCTTATACTTAGGTGTAAAGCTGGGTATTTATCCCTGCCTGATATTCATCGGTGTAGGTGCAATGACAGACTTCGGTCCCCTTATTGCAAACCCCAAGAGCTTACTTCTCGGTGCAGCTGCACAGGTTGGTATATTTGCAACCTATGCTGCCGCAGTTCTTCTCGGCTTTACAGGTCCCGAAGCAGGTTCAATCGGTATTATCGGCGGTGCAGACGGCCCCACGGCAATTTTTGTTACAACGATGCTTGCTCCTGAGCTTTTAGGTCCCATTGCGGTTGCGGCATATTCATATATGGCCCTTGTTCCTGTTATTCAGCCGCCCATTATGAGGGCCCTGACAACAAAGAAGGAGCGTTCAATCGTAATGACATCGCTCAAGCCCGTATCAAAGACACAGAAGATGCTCTTCCCCATAATTGTAACAATCTTTGTTGCTCTTATCGTACCCAGTGCTGCTCCCCTTGTGGGCTCACTTATGTTCGGTAATCTTCTCAAGGAATGCGGAGTATGTGACCGTCTTTCAAAGACAGCACAGAACGAGCTTATGAATATCGTCACAATTTTCCTCGGTATTTCAGTTGGTGCAACAGCAACGGCTGCAACCTTCCTCAGACTCAAGACTCTGATGATTATTGCAATGGGTATTGTGGCATTCGGTGTGGCAACAGCCAGCGGTGTTCTTATTGCAAAGCTTATGAATGTTTTCTTACCGGAAGGCAAAAAGATAAATCCGCTTATCGGCTCAGCAGGTGTTTCGGCAGTACCGATGGCGGCAAGAGTTTCACAGAAGGTCGGTCAGGAAGAAAATCCCGGAAACTTCCTTCTTATGCACGCTATGGGTCCCAATGTTGCAGGTGTTATAGGCTCTGCGATTGCGGCAGGTGTACTCATTGCACTCTTTGGTTAAAGGAGAATAAATTATGTCAAATAAAGTATTTATTACAGATACAATCCTTCGTGATGCCCACCAGTCTCAGGCGGCAACACGAATGAGAATTGAAGATATGCTTCCCGCTTGTGAGGCTCTCAATGAGGTTGGCTATTGGTCACTTGAGTGTTGGGGCGGTGCAACCTTCGATTCATGTCTGCGTTTCCTTGGGGAAGATCCCTGGGAGAGACTGCGTGCTCTTAAAAAGGCTATGCCCGACACAAAGCTCCAGATGCTTCTCAGAGGTCAGAATCTTCTGGGCTATAAGCACTATGCAGACGATGTTGTTGAAATGTTCATCAAAAAGTCAATCGAAAACGGTATTGACGTTATCAGAATTTTCGATGCTCTCAACGATACAAGAAATATGGAAACGGCAATCCGTGCCACAAAGAAATTCGGCGGCCATTGCGAAGCTGCAATCAGCTATACGGAAAGCCCTGTTCACAGCAAGGAATACTTTGTGGAGCTTGCTGCAAAGCTTGAAAAAATGGGTGCAGATACAATCTGCATCAAGGATATGGCTAACCTTCTTCTCCCCTATGATGCATACGAGCTTGTAAAGGCTCTCAAGGAAAAGGTAAGCGTACCCATTCACCTGCATACTCACAATACAACAGGTACGGGTGAAATGACATATCTTATGGCTATTCAGGCAGGTGTTGATATTATCGACACAGCTCTTTCACCCCTTGCAAACGGTACCTCACAGCCCTCAACCGAGGCTATGGTGGCAACACTCAAGGGTACTGACAGAGACACGGAAATCGACCTTGGTAAGCTCAGCGACATTGCTGCCCACTTCAGAGCAGTTGCCGCAAAGCTCAAGGATCAGGGCTCACTTGACCCCAAGGTGCTCAATGTTGACCCCAACACACTTCTTTATCAGGTTCCCGGCGGTATGCTTTCAAACCTTATTTCACAGCTCAAGCAGGCAAAGGCAGAGGACAAGTACTACGAGGTGCTTGAAGAAGTACCCAGAGTACGTAAGGATTTCGGTTATCCTCCCCTTGTTACACCCACCAGCCAGATTGTGGGCTCTCAGGCAGTTCTCAATGTTCTTGCAGGAGAACGCTATAAGATGGCAACGAAGGAATCAAAGGGTCTTCTCAGAGGTGAATACGGTCAGCTTCCCGGTGAAGTAAACGAGGAGGTACGCAAGAAGGTGCTCGGCGATGCAGAGCTTATCACCTGCCGCCCCGCAGACCTTATTGAGCCTGAATTTGAGAAATACAAGGAAGAAATCGGTGACCTTGCAAAATGTGACGAGGACGTTCTTTCATACGCTCTCTTCCCCCAGGTTGCAAAGAAGTTCCTTGAGGAACGCAATGCACCCAAGGCAGAGGAAAATGCAGTCCGTGAGCTTATAGTTGAAGATTTATCAATATAAAAGACAGGTGGTATGGAGGAGACTCCATACCACTATAAATTTAGGATGATACTTATGAAAACCGATAAAAAGATAATAGTTAAATCCCTGAAAGCCGCTTTTCCCCATACAGTTCCCATACTTGCAGGCTTTCTGTTTCTGGGAATGACCTACGGCATATATATGAATGTATCCGGCTTCAGCTTTGTCTATCCCATGCTTATGAGTATGACCATTTTTGCAGGCTCAATGGAGTTTGTGACGGTCAATCTTCTTCTGGGTACATTCAATCCCTTGCAGGCACTTATGATGACCGTAATGATAAACGCACGACACCTTTTCTACGGTCTGTCACTTCTTGACAAATATAAAGATACATCATTTTTCAAGCCTTATCTCATATTCGGTATGTGTGACGAATCCTTTTCAATTAACTGCTCCGTTGAAGTTCCCGAAGGTACGGATAAGAAGTGGTTTTACTTTTTTGTCACCATACTTAATCAGTCCTATTGGGTAGCAGGCTCAACCTTAGGGGGACTTTTCGGTTCCTTTATTAATTTTGACACTACGGGCATCGATTTCGTTATGACAGCGATGTTTGTGGTAATCTTCCTTGAGCAATGGCTGAAGGAGAAAACCCACGTCTGCTCTGTTGCAGGTCTCGGAATATCTGCCCTGAGTCTGCTCATCTTCGGTGCAGAGGATTTCATTATCCCCGCTATGATAGGCTTGCTTGCAGTGCTTACACTTATAAGAAAGCCTCTTGAAAAAGGAGGTAAGCTTATATGAATATGACACTTACACAGCAGATTATAACTATCGGCATGGTTGTAATCGGAACAATGCTTACAAGATTTCTTCCTTTTATACTCTTTCCGAAAAACAGGGAAACACCGAAACACATACAATATCTCGGCAAGGCACTGCCCTCAGCGGTATTCGGTCTGCTGATTGTTTACTGCCTGAAAAACGTGGACATCCTTTCAGGCACACACGGTATTCCCGAGCTGATTGCAATCATAGTTGTAATAGCTCTCCACCTGTGGAAAAGACAGATGCTCTTCTCCATAGCCGCCGGAACGGTGTGCTATATGGTGCTTGTGCAGTGGATGGGTGTGTGAGGCTTGAATGAAAAATAAACAATAAAGAAGAACGCCCCGTTGGTGTAAACCAACGGGGTTGACTTTAGGATAATGCTTTTTGTTTTTTAAACTCTTCTTTATTTTTCTGAAAAAATGACAAACACTGTTTATTTTCGCATTATCCGCAAGCCTTCATCAAACCCCATGCACCTGCGAGCATAACAATCGGCAACAGTAAAAATGCGCCGCCCACAAACACGAGGCATAGGATGAACAAAGGTATCGCCAGGGAAAGCAGAACAGTTGCAATAACCTTCGCCGTACCCCAGGTAAGCTTAGCCGCCAGACAGATTGCCTTTATCAGCAACCATACGGCAAGAAGTGAAACAATAATTTCAAACATTTTCTTTATCTCCTTTTTGTCTTTTTCATTTATCCCTTATGTATATGTCGTACAAACGATTGAGCCGTCTGTCCTTCGTTGTGTCTATATAATACCTCTTTTTTTACGTTAACTGAATAGCAACAAGTGCGGTAAAACAAGACAAAAAATTGCACTAAGTGCAAAAAAGCAAAGAAAAACGGTGTCGGAAGAGTTGTTCCGGCACCGAAAACTTATTCACTTGTTATCTGTTTGTATTTTTCCATATTGATTTTTTCGTCGGCAAGCATCTGTTCAACCCAGAGCTGCAGGGTTTCAACGGTAATTGAAATATGCTCAAGCTCCTTTTGTATGTATACGAAATCCTCGATTTCATCGTCATCAATAATGCCGTCGGCAGTAATTTCAATCAATCGCTCCTGACTTTTCTTCATTGAATTAAGTGAAGAAAGCATTTCAAGGACTATCTGCGTCAGATCCTTGACCTTAATTTCAGGCACATATTTTTCACCGATGGGACATTCCTTTGCACAGTAACGGTTGCACAAAGTGGGCTCGCCGTAAATTTCCGCAAGAAGCATAACCTCATCGGGAGTGATGGGAAATTTGCCGTTTTCAATACGCTCCAGACGTTCGGGAGTAATAGGGTTGTTCAGAAGCATAGCTTCATCGCACACCTCGTCTCTGGTAAGATTATGGTTTTTACGGGTCTCTTTGAAAATTGTACCTGCCATAAATATTCTCCTTAAAGTTTTATGTATGCACTATATGTGAGACACATTATAGCATATAATTTTGAAAAGTGCAATGCTGTGATGTTTACCACGAAATATCAGCGAAGCGACATCATTTCCGCAGGAAACACATGGGGGCATCCAATATCATTTGCCGAAGGCAAACACTACTGAAAAAAGTTTCTTTTCTGCGAAATAGCGGCTAAAAGTAGTCCAAACAGGGGTAAGAAAGACTAAAAGTAGAGTAATTACTCTTGATCCATCACATACAAATCAATGTCAATTTTTGTTCTTGTTGCGTGACAAAAATCAATGACTTTTAGTGATGGAGCAAGGCACGGGCTTGAATTGGAAGTATAAACAGTAGGAACAATCTCTAATATATAGTCAACATCGAATTCGTTTTTGATTTCATTAAGAATATCAATTTTATTCAAGAGAGGAGCAATAGTTGTATGCATTTGATTTTCTACCAGCACATCATATTGCTCACACAGCCCGATTTCCCACGATGCAAAATCATACAATGTCCCATCGTGGCGACTATCTCCGATTTTCCAGTATTTCTCAGGGACCAGACCTAATCGTTCCGTAATAAGATCCGGATCAAAATTCCCGGTAATTCTGAAATATGTATAGCAACTGTTTTCGGACATAAATGCACCTTCTTTCATCGGCATTATATCACAAAACAGTTTGTTTTTCAATGATATATCGCTTACACGATATGATATACGGCATACGCCGTATGATATATTTGCTCTGCAAATATGATATAATATCCGTTCCCTTCATACGCGAAGCGTATATCATCTGCGAAGCAGATATCATAGCGTCAGCAATATCATCCGTGACCATGGGGAACGGATATCATTGAAAAAAGTCACCTTTGTCGGTAGACAAAAGTGACTTTTTTCGTGGTGGAGATGGCGGGAGTCGAACCCGCGTCCGAAAACCCATCCACCCGACTTTCTACGAGTGTAGTCTGTCTTTTAAGATTCCCCTCAGGTGACGCCGACGGACAGGCTTCACCCTACGGTATCCTCTTGTTCATGGCAAGGGACGAGGAAAGCCCCTGCTCACGTTCACTGCTCATCGACGCTTCTTTCCGGGCCGCAGTATTCCCGGAAGAAACGGGCTGCAATTAGGCAGCCTTTAATACTGTTGTATTGTCGTTTATTTTTAAGTTTGCGGCTTTTATAGTGGATACCGCCCCACTACTCGCTTATCGGACTTCAGAATCCCCGTCGAAATCCTTTCATCCCCATGTGGCAAAGCCGTTGGCTTTGCAGTGAAATCTGACTTACGTCAGGTGAAATCTTTGCTTCGCAAAGGTGAAATCCTGCTTCGCAGGATGAAATCTGCCTTCGGCAGGTGGTTAATACCTTTCCCTAAAGCTTCTTTCAATGTCTCTTTTTGCGTCCTTTTTGGCGATGTCCTCTCGCTTGTCGTAGTTCTTTTTACCCTTGCAGAGACCTACTTCCATTTTGGCTCTGCCCTTGAGAAAATATACGCTCAGGGGTATAAGTGTCAGACCGTCCTGCTTAACTCTGCCGAAAAGGCGCATAATTTCTCTTTTATGCATAAGGAGCTTTTTCGGGCGCATAGGGTCTCTGTTGAAGATATTTCCCTGCTCGTAGGGACTGATGTGCATACCGTTTGCGAAGATTTCTCCGTTGTCGATAGTGCACCAGGAATCCTTGAGGTTGACCCTTCCGTTGCGTATGCTTTTTACTTCTGTGCCGAAAAGCTCAATGCCTGCCTCATATTTTTCAAGTACAAAGTAATCGTGAGCAGCCTTTTTGTTCTGTGCCACGACTTTTATTTCTTCTGTGTTTTCCAAACTGCTCACCCCTTTTAAATTGAAAATTGAAAATGGAAAATTGAAAGCTTTGGGAATGCAGAATGCAGAACGCAAAACCCTTCCACCGCAAGCGGTCCCCCTTCCCTTTCAGGGACGGCTGCAGAATTGTGGGGAGCAAAGCTCCGGATTTTATCCGACTCAGTCAGTTCTGACCGTTGGTCTGCTACCGCCGCTAAAACTTGTGTTCTGCTTTTGGGTTCCCCGTGCGGCTCCGACGCACCCCGCCCACGACCACGGGCGGTTCTGACTCCTTCCGCCGTAAACGGTCCCCCTTACTCATCGAGGAAGGTTTGACAGGCTCCCTCCCTGAGGGAGCTGGCAAAATCGGATTGCGATTTTGACTGAGGGAGATAATTGTGCATTATATATTCTGTCTTCCCTCAAGAGCCTTGGCGAGGGTAACCTCGTCTGCATATTCAAGGTCTGCACCTACGGGTACACCGTATGCAAGACGTGTGACCGTGATGCCCATAGGCTTGATATATCTTGAAATCAGCATAGCTGTTGCCTCGCCCTCAACGGTGGGATTGGTTGCCATAATGATTTCAGTTACCTTTCCGTCACCCAGTCTGCCCAGAAGCTCCTTGAAGGCGATATCCTCGGGGCCTACGCCGTTCATCGGCGAGATAACGCCGTGAAGCACGTGGTAGAGACCGTTGTATTCGTGGGTGCGCTCGAAAGCCATAACATCCCGGGGGTCTTCCACAACGCAGATAACGCTATGGTCTCTGTCGTCATTTGCACAGATTGAACAAAGCTCACCCTCTGTCAGGTTACAGCATTTTGCACATCTGTGAATTCTCTCTCTTGCCTCGATGATAGCATCTGCGAAGCCGTGAGCATCCTCGTCCTTCATATTCAGCACATAGAAAGCCATTCTCTGTGCGCTTTTGTGACCGATGCCCGGCATTCTTTCAAACTGCTCAATCAGCCTTGCAAGAGCCGCAACGTTGTAGCTTGCCATATCAGAAAAGACCGGGGATATTGAGACCTGCAAGACCGCCCTGAGCAGCCTGCATCTTCTGATTCATAGCATCCTCAGCTCTCTTCATAGCCTCGTTTACTGCGGCAACGATAAGGTCGCTGAGCATTTCAACGTCTTCAGGGTCAACAACTTCGGGCTTGATATTGATAGCCTTTACCTCATGAGCGCCTGTTACGATTGCTTCAACGGCACCGCCGCCTGCACTTGCGCTGAATTCGGTAGCTTCTACCTCAGCCTGAGCGTTCTGCATATCCTCCTGCATCTGCTGAATTTTCTTGAGCATATCTCCTCTGCTCTGGTTTGCACCGGGTATTCTTGCTTTCATATGTGGTACTCCTTTATTATTATTCGTTTATTTCAACTTTAATCTCCGACTGACGCATTTTGTTCAGCAAATCGTCAAGGGGATCTTTTTTCTGTGTGGCTGTTTCTTCCTTGCGCTTATATATGCCCAGTCTGTATTTTTCTCCCGTTACGGTAAATATCGCCTTTCTCACGTCGGTTGCATTTGAGCCTTCCCTGATAGTCTGATTGAAGGCCGGGAAGGGACAGTCAATGAGAACATAATCGCCGTGAAGGTATGCCGTAGAATTGTCAAGGACACCCCACAAAGGCATATTTGTCTTGCGTATTTCCTGTATAACCTCGGGCCACTTATCAAACACTCTGTGACCTGCGGGCTCGCTGTCGCTTCTGACGGGTGAAGCAGGCTTCTTCTCAGGTTCCGTCTCAGGCTGAACGGGGACCTCGGTTTTTGTTGCTTCCTTTGCCTTTTCCGCTGTCTCCTCCTCAGGGTCAGCCGGTGCAGACTCGGGTTGCTTTACGGTTGCTTCGGGTATGCTGACTTCGGGCTCGGTCTGTATTACAGGAGCTTTGGGTTTATTCTGTATC
The DNA here is from genome assembly GCA_017435665.1 of Clostridia bacterium. Lineage (GTDB taxonomy): Bacteria > Bacillota > Clostridia > Oscillospirales > Acutalibacteraceae > UBA6857. Next base: position 25,440 of record JAFSEP010000062.1, read on the forward strand.
TGCTCAGGGACGTCGGACCTGACCTCTCCGTCACCTTCGGTGCCGCCTCTCCTTTCAGGCGAGGCATAACCTGTTCTGACTATACGCTCAAGGTCAGCTATTCTTTTAAGCAAAGCCGAGTTGTCGCTGTTGAGGTTCGGACTTGCAAGGCGGATAACTGCCATTTCCATCTCTATTCTCTTATTAACGCCCTTTTTCATATTTCCAAGGGCATCCTGAAGGAGATCTATTGAGTTGAGTATGCCTTCAAGGGTATGCTTTTCAGCCTGCTGAACGGTCAGCTCAAGCTCCTCCTTTGTGCAGACCAGCAGCTCCTCAGCCTTTCTGACGGTTTTGACTATCATCAGGGAACGGAAATGATTTATCATTTCGCTGCAAAGTCTTTCCATATCGCAGGAGGTGCTGTGAAGCTCGTCAAGGATTTCCATTGCACCTGCACAGTCGCTTGCGCAAAGACTGTCGGTCAGGCGGAAAAGATATTCCTTGCCCGTAAGACCTGCCACACGGCTTACAAGGTCGGCAGTTATACGGTTGCTTCTGCCTGCGCACTGATCCATAAGGGAAAGCGCATCACGCATACCGCCGTCAGAAATTCTTGATATGAGCATTACTGCATCTCTGTCGATTTCTATGCCCTCCTGAGCAGCAATGTATGACATACGCTCGAGCATATCCTCTCCTGGAATTCTTCTGAAATCAAATCTCTGGCATCTTGAGAGAATTGTTGCGGGGATTTTGTGAACCTCGGTTGTTGCCAGAATGAATTTTACGTGTGCGGGAGGCTCCTCAAGAGTTTTCAGCAGGGCGTTAAAGGCACCTGCGGAAAGCATATGAACCTCGTCGATGATATATACTCTGTATTTGCAGGAGGCGGGGGCAAAGTTTACCTCCTGACGGATATCTCTGATGTTTTCAACGCCGTTGTTACTTGCGGCATCAATTTCAACAACGTCCATTATGGAGCCGTTATCGATTTTTTTGCAGACCTCGCATTCGTTGCAGGGGTCGCCGTTTACGGGATTCAGGCAGTTTACCGCCTTTGCCAGAATTTTGGCGCAGGTGGTTTTACCCGTACCTCTTGAGCCGGTGAAAAGGTAAGCGTGAGAATGTCTGCCGTTCTCTATTTCATTTTTCAGGGTTGAGGTAATATGGGGCTGTCCCACCACATCGGAAAAGACCTTCGGTCTCCACTTTCTGTAAAGCACCTGATACATTCTCATCACTTCCTTAAATCAGAATAAAAATAAAAGAGACATATTCCCTCGGTCATGCGTCGTGCAGGCGGGCTGTGGCGCACGGGCGTATCGCTTAATGCTGCTCGGTTCCCCGCCTGACATGGTTCACGTAGTTCCGTCGCACAGGACCCACACGCCGCATGACCGAAATAATATATCTCTGCAAATTCAGCGAAGTATATTATATTACATCTTTAAGATAAAATCAACTGTTTGGGGAAAATTGCTTGAAAATATTTGTCCCGGTCCGTGCAGGAGGGCAGTTGGGGGCGGGGCGGCTGTGCGCAGCACAGCCCAAGGGGCGCAGCCCCTTGTTTGCGCCGAAGGCGCAAAGCCCCGCCTTGCACAGACTTCCATCCTGCACAGACCCCGGAACAGGCACAAACCGGACAGCAAAATATAAAATTTTATGAAACTGACAGATTTAGGTATTGAATTTTGTGGAATAAAATGTTATTATATACAATGATTAAGAATACCTTAGTTAAGGAGGGTAATTATGAATATAAGATTCAAAAAAGTATTGGCTTTGTTATTGGTATTGACAATGATGCTTTCAATGACATCCGTTGCAACGGTTCTTGCCGCTGACGGAGATACCGAGCAGACCACAACAGAGGTTGCGGATCCCCCCGTAACTGATGAGACCGAAGAGGACGATGAGGAAGAAATCAACATCAAGGGTGATCCTCTGACAACAAAAGACGGTCTGTTTGAGTATTACAAATATGAGCTTACTGACGAAACAGCAGGCACAACCGAATATATCCTTGAAATCAAGGCTTATCTCGGTGAAGATAAAATCGTGGAGATTCCTGCAAAGCTTGACGAGCCCGAAGCATCACCCTATTCGGTAAAGATTATCGGCACAGATGCTTTTGCAGAGAACACCGTTATCACAAGAGTAACTCTCCCCGATACGGTTGAAAAGATCTCAACAAGAGCCTTCAATAACTGTACTTCTCTTTATAATATCAATCTTACCGACAGCATTAAGGAAATCGGCAACTATGCATTTGGCGGCTGTGGTGAAATCAGCGCTATTCATATGCCTGCCGCTGTTGAAAGAATCGGCACAGGTGCATTCTTCGGCTGTAAGAAGCTTGTGGGTAACACAACAATTCCCTCTGAAATTCAGAACGAAGACGGCACATACGATATGGTAAGAGCACTTACCTTCCCCGAAACACTTACATATATCGGCGACAGCGCCTTTGTTCAGTGCGAAAGCCTTGTAAACGTTATCATTCCTTCAAGCATAACAGCAATCTATACAGGTACATTCGCAAACTGCGAGGGTCTTGAAAAGGTTGACATTCCTTATGAGGTTACATATGTGGGCGCAGCCTTTAACGGTGCATTCACAGCTCACGCAAGAACAAGCACATATGAGCCCACACTCATTATCAGAAATCCCCACTGTGTCATCGTTCTTTCAGACGAGATGGACAAGCATATGGTAATCAAGGGTGTAAAGTATTCACTCGTAAACCATATGGCAGAGGAAGGCAACTATGCCTTCGAGCCTATCGCAGCTCCGGCACAGCATAACTATTCATATACCGGTGTTGTAACACCTCCCACCTGCTACGAGGACGGCTACACAACCTACACTTGCTCCTGCGGCGAATATGACGATTTCTGTATCACAGATTACGTTCCCTCTCCCGGACATCAGTACGGCGAATGGTATCTCGGTCACACAGGTGAGGGCGACGAATCAACGATGGTTGCTCCCGAAGATGTATTTGTTAACGGCACAGAAGGCGGCGGCATAGAAGATATCCTTGGCGACCTTACAGGCGGCGAAGGCAGCAGCGGAAATTTTGATGATCTTTTCGATGACATCACCGGTGCAGCCGGTGGTGAAGGCGGCGAAAGCACCGAGGGCAGCGGCAGCGGTAATCTTGAGGATGTTCTCGGCGGTCTTATCGGCGGCTCAGAGGATTCAAACGGCGAAAAGGTAACTCTTGTAAGTGATAAGCCCATTACAGAGGCTGAGTTTGAAGAAATCTGCAAGGCAGGTCTTTATAAAAACAACTGTACCTCAGGCGAAGGTATCAGCCGTAAGTGCACAGAGTGCGGAAAGATTCAGTACGGAAAGACAATCCCCACAGGCCATATGGTCTATAAGGTAACAACAGCAACCTGCACCGAGTTCGGTGTTGTAAAAGAGAAGTGCGCAGGCTGCGGCATTGCACTTACACATCAGGCAGCAGGCCCCTTAGGTCACGTATGGCACGAGGAGACAGAGCGCATCTCCGAATACGAAAAGTGCAAGACCGACGGCGTTTTGAGATACACCTGTACCGTATGTAACGGAACGATGGATGAGATTGTTCCGGCTCACGCAGATGCAGATAAAAATAATATCTGTGACGACTGCGGAACAGAGCTCCAGCCCACAGAATGCTCATGCGGATGCCATAAGACAGGCTTCATCTGGGATTTACTCAATGCAATAAGACTTATTGTATGGAAGCTCTTCAAGGTTGAGAAGCACTGTGCTTGCGGTGTATTACATTATTAATAACCCATTTTTAAAATCAGAAGGGATACAGCGAGCTGCTGTATCCCTTAATTTTTGTTTCGGGGACGTAGATTTGAAAAAACCGATTGAATTTTTTGCTCAGGGGTGATATTATATCAATTAATAAAAGGTGACCTAGGGTGACGAGTGTAATCCGAACCCGCCCAAAAGCGTGAATTTTTGCGGCTTTTCGGCGTTTCGGATTTGAAAGGCGATAGCCTGTCTGCATCCTCAACATCCAAAAATCCATCAAAAATTCGCACTTTTGGGTCGTAAGATTTTTTGCGGAACGGATTTTTGGCAAATCAAGGCACAAAACGCAGTAAATCCTGTCGGATTTACGAGTATTTTAACGATGAGTTGGCGGAAATCCGCCCCGTAAAAAACGGGTTCGGATTACACCCGTCACCCTAAGCCAAAAATAACGGAGAAAGAAAAATGGAAAAGATTAAGAAATTTTTTAAGGATGAACGTCAGTCTATGAAAGAGGAGCTGACAAAGCCTGAATATTTCAGCTGGTGGGCGGTCAGGGTAATTCTTCTGGCATCGCTTGCTTATCTGCTGATAACGGATATTCACAATTCAAACATTCTTTTGGTCTGTCTGAACATTCTTGCATCCTTCACAATTCCCCTTGCAAGAATTATTCTCTTTCCCAAGAGTCTTGTGTGTAAAATTCCCTTCCGGTGTCAGACCTGGCTGAACATTATGATAGTTATCGGCTCAGCTCTGGGTCAGGGCTTCGGACTGAACCACACCATACCGAATTATGATAAGTTTTTACATATACTTTCCGGCTTTGTTGTGGTGTTTATCGGAAACGAGCTGATAGCAGTGTTTATAAGAAAAGAGGACAGAATATCACCCCTTTTCAGAACCTTTGCCGCAACGGGCTTTTCCTATATGGCAATCGTAATCTGGGAAATATTCGAGTTTTTCGTTGACTATTATTGGGTTGATTATTGCAATCAGGCATATAACATAAAGCCTGACCACAGTATGCTTTTCTTCAGAATATTCGGTCTCGGCGCTCAGAACGAAAATCAGTGGGCAGTATTTGACACTCACTGTGATATGCTCTATGCGATGGTAACCACCACGATAGCAGCGGTTATTCTTCTTGTATATCTGACAAAAAAGGAAAAAACATCTGACAGCATATAAATTAACGGGCAGTGCAGCTGCCCGTTAATTTTTTTGCCTTCTGCAGGAGGCGGGTTTATCTGTGCGGCTTCGCCGCACACCGCCCACGACTGCGGGCGGCCGCCCCCTCAGTCTTTGACTTCGTCAAATCCAGCTCCCCCTAAAGGGGGAGCCTTCAAAAAAATTAAGGCACACTCGAAAGAGTGCGCCTTAAATCATATTATTTTGAATTAATACTCGATTGTGTAATCGTATTCAAATGTCATACCAACCTGAGCGTCAATACCCATAGCTGTTACATTGAGAATGATGGGTGTTGCATAATTGGCTGAAACGATATGGCCTGTTGCCTTGTCAATCTTAGCCTTAACTACGCAATCATAATACTTAGCTGTGAAGTTTGATACGACTGAAGCTGCATTGTAAACATCTTCTGCCTTGATAACAGTAAATGTTGAAGCAACACCTGTGCCGTTTGCCGGGTCAACGCTTTCGTTGAACTTAATTTCGATGTTATAGTATGTACCGTCATCGTTGCAAGTAGCAGAAGCAACATCTGCTGCAGTAGCCTTACTTGCCCATGATTCACCTGCAACGGGATAGTTTGCTGTAATGTCTGCACCTGTGTATTCAACGGGTGTTTCGTTCTTCTTTAAGAAGGTGCTGATAAGTGTGCTGCCGATAGACTTGAGCAGTGAGGGAACCTGAAGGTGCTGTTCGTCGTGACGAAGGTCTTCATAGTTTCTTGTAACCTTGGATGCATCTGTCTTAACCTTATCTGCTGCTGTGTTGAAGTAAGAAACGATTTCCTCTGTTGTTGAGGGAGCGTCTGTTGAGGGAGCGTCTGTTGAGGGAGCATCTGTCTTATCCTCTGAGGGAGCGTCTGTCTTGTCCTCTGAAGGAGCATCAGTCTTATCCTCTGCGGGAGGAGTCTGAGTCTGTGTGTTCTGCTGAGGTGCCTGAGTCTGTGTGTTCTGCTGGGGAGCCTGCTGAACAGCATTATTACCTGCGGGGGTATAGCCGTCAACGCCTGCCTTGATGTTAGTTACGGAGCCGCAACCGAAGCCTACTGTGAAAATGAGAACTGCTGCAAGAGCAAAAACGATTGCTCTTTTTGTCATCGGGTGCATATCCGATAACCATTCATTTAACCAATCCATAATATATCCTCCTATGTTATAAACATATTTTGAGCGTTACCATTATAATACATAAATTCATAGATATCAAGACCAAAGCAATAAATTTTTAATTAAGTCGACAAAAATTAATATAATTCTATTGACTTTTCGGCGTTTTTCCGTCATCATATACTCGCTATCCCTTATAACGGAGGAAAGAAAGATGAAAAAACTCAATAAAATACCACCCTTGAGCAAAACCACTCTCGCAATATGGTGGGTATGCCGTGGTCTGCTTCTTGTCTGGGGCATCTGCGGACTTATGTACGGATATACAACAATGTTTGTTCAGGCAACCTTTGCAATAATTTTCACTCATCTCTGGGATCTGTTTCAGCTTCTGGGAGGAAAATCCTTTATAACAAAGATGCCTGCTTATCTGCAGACGGAGCTTAATATTTTCACCTGCTTCGGCTGTGTTGTGGGAACCACTCTTAATAATTTCACGGACTTCAGCCTTATTGATATTCCCGAGCATACCTATGCGGGCTTCCTTGCCTGCTCCTTCGGCTTTGTTCTCTGCGACATTATGCAGGGAGAAAGACACAGGATAAAGCCCTCCGTGCAGGCGCTTTTCGGTATGGCTATCGGTGTTTCGATGATGGTGGGCTGGGAGTTTTACGAGTTCACTATGGACAGACTTTACGGCTATGACCTTCAGCACGCTCTCCCCTATGCGGCGGACGGTGCCCTTGACACAATGGTTGATCTGATTTTAGGCTCGGCAGGTGCCCTTATTGCCATGTTTGTGGAAGCCTTCCGCAGAGTGGGTCTTTTCGGAGAAGGTAAGGAGGAGCGCAGAGAGGCATACCGCTTGGCAAGAGAGGAAGCTAAGAGAGATAAGCTGGCAGCGTTACAGCATGAGCCCGAGGCAGCATCCTCCGTATTTGACGGTATTTATGAGGAGAGTCTTTATACCGACGAAGAAATCTCTATTGATGAGGATGAGGAATACACCCTTTCTGACAATGACCCGGCAGAGGATGATGCCGATGATGAGTCGATGTCGGAGGATGACGAAAAGGATGAGGAAAGTTATACAAATAATTAAAGTCTTCTCCGGGTGTTGACAAAATTAACAGTTTGTTCTATAATTACATTAACAAGGTGGATAAGTGTCTGCCTGAACTAAAATTTTATAAGGAGGCCCCAAATATGAAAAAGTTAATCTCGGTTCTTTTAGCAATCGTAATGATTTTCTCAATGTCAACAGTTTGCGCATTTGCAGCAGACGAAACAGAGTCAGACGGTATCATTGATATCGAGCATGGTGACACAGGCAATGATGATGAAATCGAAGAAACATACTATTCTCTTCTTAACTTCTTTGCAGATCTTATTGAAAGAATTAACCTTCTCTTCGAATACATTATGACTGTATTCTTCCCCAACGCTAATGCATAATTGATTAAAAAGCCAACGCTCAAGCGTTGGCTTTTTAAAATGCAGAGCCGTAGGGAGCAAAATTCCGGTTTTATAAAGTTATATCCCGTCAATCGCAGAGATTGACGGGATGTTTTGATTTTCTTTCTTCCGGTTTTTTCTGTTACCTGTGTGAAGAGGTCATCTGCTTTTAATTTTCGATTTTAACAACCTCATAGCCGGCTTCCGTGATAACCCTTGTGAGCTCTTCATCGCTTATTCCGTCAACAGTGAGGGTTGCTGTCTTTGTTTCAAGGTCAACCGTTACCTCGCTTGCGCCTTCAAGAGCCGAAAGTGCCTTCTGTACGTGAGCTGTGCAGTGGTTGCACATCATACCTTCAATAACTATATTCTTTTTCATAGCTGTTATCTCCTTTTCTTCTGTTATATGGGTCTGTTCCTTTTTGGGAACGTGTCTTTTTATTTTAAACCGTCTGAGTCTGAGAGCATTGGATACCACAAACACCGAGCTGAAACTCATGGCAAAGGCACCGAGCATAGGACTGAGCTTTATGGCAAAGGGAATAAAGAATACTCCTGCCGCAACGGGTATACCTATTACATTATAAAAAAATGCCCAGAAAAGATTTTGCTTTATGTTCCGCATAACTGCCTTGCTGAGCTTAACTGCAGCCACCGCATCCGTAAGATCGCTTTTCATCAGCACTATGTCTGCCGAATCAATAGCAATATCTGTTCCCGCACCGATTGCTATGCCTACGTCTGCCCGTGTAAGAGCAGGTGCATCGTTTATGCCGTCACCCACCATAGCAACGGTTTTACCTTCGGCCTGAAGCTGACGGATGAGCTTTTCCTTATCCTGAGGCAAGGCCTGTGCATAAACCTTATCAATGCCCGAAAGCTGCCTGATTGCTTCTGCGGTTTTCTCGTTGTCACCCGTGAGCATAACTGTTTCAATGCCCATTTTCCTGAACTGCTCAACGGCGAGAGGGCTTGTTTCCTTTATGACATCGGCAACGGCTATGAGACCCATAAGACGGCTGTCCTCTGCAAAATAAAGAGGGGTCTTTCCCTGAGAAGCAAGAGCCTCCCCACGGGCAAATATATCCGGGCTCTGAATACCGTTTTCCTGCATCATCAAACGGTTTCCTGCAAGAATTGTATTGCCGCCGATTTCCGTGCGTATGCCTCTGCCGTCTTCTGCTGTGAAGCTTTCTGCTTGGAGAAGGGAGATATTCTTTTCCTCTGCATTTTTTACAATAGCCTCTGCAAGAGGATGCCCCGAAAGCCGTTCTGCCGATGCAGCAAGTGTAAGAAGCCTATTTTCGTTTACGCCCTCGGCAGTAATAATATCCGTCACCGAGGGAACGCCCTTTGTTATAGTGCCTGTTTTATCGAAAACTACTGTCTGTATTTTATGTGCGGTTTCAAGGCTTTCTGCCGATTTGATAAGAATACCGTTTTCAGCACCCTTGCCCATACCGACCATTATAGCCGTGGGCGTTGCAAGACCCAGAGCGCAGGGGCAGGAAATTACAAGAACGGATATACCCATTGAAAGAGCAAACTCTGTTGAGTAGCCTGCAATAAGCCACACCGCCGCTGTTATGAATGCTATTGCCATAACAACGGGGACGAAGATACCGCTGACCTTGTCTGCAAGTCTGGCAACGGGAGCCTTGGAGCCTGTTGCCTCATCAACCAGCTTCACTATCTGCGAAAGGGTTGTTTCGTCGCCGACACGGGTTGCTCTCATTTGAAAATATCCTGATTTGTTTACCGTTGCGCCGATTACCGTTGCGCCCTCCCCCTTTTCTGCGGGGATGCTTTCTCCCGTAATGGCAGACTCGTCAATATGTCCCGAGCCGTGAACGATAACACCGTCAACAGGTATTTTGTCTCCGCCCTTTACAACAAGAATATCGCCTGCCTTTACCTGAGAGGCGGGGACTTCCTTTTCCTCTCCGTTAACAAGAAGGGTTGCTGTCATGGGAGCCAGGTTCATCAGCTTGTTTATGGCATCGGTGGTTTTTCCCTTTGCTCTTGCCTCAAGAAATTTTCCCGAGGTGATAAGTGTCAGAATCATACCTGCCGATTCAAAATATACGTCGTGTGAAAACGCCTGAACCGTAGCCATATCACCGTGACCCAGCGCAAAGGCTATCTTATAAACGGCATAGATACCGTAAACAAGAGCAGCCCCCGACCCCATCGCAATAAGGGTATCCATATTAGGCGAGCGCTTTATCAGGGAACGGAAGCCCACGGTGAAATAGCGGAAATTGATAAACACAATGGGAAGCACCAGCAGGAGCTGAGTGAAAACCCATATAAGAACATTTTGCTGACCGAGGAAAATCTCGGGCAGAGGCCAGCTCATCATATGCCCCATTGATAAATAGAAAAGGGGCAGAGCAAAGACAACGGACGTAATGAGCCTGAGCTTCATCTGTCTGTATTCCTCTGAGGGCTTTCCGTCAGGCACCGACGGAGAGGCCTTTGCCTCTTTGCCCTTTTTTTCGGCGCCGTAGCCTGCGCTGACAACTGCCTTTATTATATCTTCTTCAGATACAACGGCTTCGTCTGCATCAACGGTCATTGAATTTTTTAGCAGGTTAACGGAGCAGGAATTTATGCCTTCAAGCTTTTCCACACTTTTCTGTACCCGTGATGAACAGGCAGAGCAGGTCATACCCGTGATATTGAAATCGCTTTTCATTTATTCATCATCTCCGAAGAAGGCAAGACAAGCCTTATATGTCATATACACGTCGAACTTTGAAACAACCTCAAAGGGAGCGTGCATTGAAAGAACGGGAACGCCCAGGTCAACAACGTCAACGTTAAGGTTGGCAATATACATAGCAACCGTTCCGCCGCCGCCCTGGTCAACCTTGCCCAGCTCGCCTGTCTGCCATACAACATTATTCTTTTCAAGGATGCGTCTGACCTTGCCTACAAATTCTGCGCTTGCATCAGATGTGCCGCTTTTACCTCTTGCGCCGGTATACTTTGTGATAACTGCGCCGTGGTTGAGGAAGGCCACATTGTTCTTTTCTGTTACCTGGGGGAAGGTGGGATCAAAGGCGACGTTAACGTCTGCTGAGAGACATTCCGATAATGAAAGCACGTCTCTGCCCTCAAGACCCTCAAGTCTTGCAAGATCCGATACGAAGTAGCTCAGGAAGGCTGAGTTCATACCTGTGTTACCGTCTGAGCCGACCTCCTCCTTGTCTGCGAAAATACAAAGAGAGGTATATGCGGGTGTGCCCACATCAAAGATTGCCTGCATCTCAGGGTATGCGCATACCTTATCGTCATGACCGTAAGCGCCTATCATGCTTCTGTCAAAGCCCACGTCACGTGCCTCATAAGCAGGAACAAGGGAAAGCTCTGCTGATTGGAAATCCTTTTCGGTAATGCCGTATTTTTCAAACAGGATGTTCAGCACATTCAGCTTTACAAGCTCACTTTCGCTGTCATCTCTGAAGGGACGGCTGCCCACAAGAACATTAAGCTCCTCACCCTTGATACCGCTTGCAAGAGGCTCCTTCACCTGATCTGCGGCAAGGTGGGGGAGAAGATCTGTGATAACGAACTGAGGGTCGTCCTTATCTTCACCGATGCATACTCTTATTCTTGTTCCGTCACCGAGAACAACTGCGCCGTGAAGAGCAAGGGGTATCGCTGTCCACTGATATTTCTTGATACCGCCGTAATAATGAGTCTTGAACAGAGCGATTTCGTCGCTTTCGTAAAGAGGATTCGGCTTGAGATCAAGTCGGGGAGAATCAACGTGTGCCGCAGCAATCTTCACGCCCTTGGATACACCCTGTGTTCCGAAAACGCAAAGGATAATTGCCTTGCCTCTGTTATTGAGGTAAACCTTGTCGCCCGGCTTATAGCTGCCGTTTTTGTCAAAGGGAACAAAGCCACGCTTCTCTGCCTCTGCAACAGCAGTTTCAACAGCGTCCCTTTCGTGCTTTGATTTGCCGAGGAAATCCTTATAGCCCTCGCAAAAAAGGTCGCAGGCCTTTATTTCTTCGTCTGTCATTATTTTTGAGCAGTGCTCCTTTTTAAGAAAAAGCTTTTCCTTGAGTAAGGCTGCCTGTGATTTTTCACTCATAATAACTATCTCCTTAAAATTTATTTCAGTTTGTTTTTATGACAAAATTTTTGTTTGCGTAACGATATAATTCTTGTTGGTAAAAAGCATAAAGCAGAGTTAATGCAGAAACAGCCCCTTTCGTCTTCGGCTATGCCGAAGCCACTTTCCCCTAAAGGGGACAGCTGTGGCTCTCCGTTCAGGTGAGGCTTTTGAAGGGACGCCGAGGACGTCGTCCCCTACAAGTGAATTATGTCGGCGGTATCTGACCAATGCTCTGCACATACCAAACCGGATATAATTGCTGACCGCAGGTCCCGCAATTCTGCACTCTGCATTCTGCATTTAATTGTGCATTGGAACGACCCTTCCACCGCAAGCGGTCCCCCTTTTCTTCCAGAAACCGGAACCCTTTTGTCTGCGTTGCAGACATTTCCCCTGACCGGGGAATTTCCTTTCAGGGACGGCTTTTGAAGGGACGCCGAGGACGTCGTCCCCTACAAGTGAATTATGTCGGCGGTAGCAGAGCAACGGTCAGAACTGAC
>JAFSEP010000063.1 GCA_017435665.1 Clostridia bacterium
ACGAAAAATGCAAAGCTTCGTTTTGCTACCACACAAACTTTCGGACAAATCTCACAGAGAACGCCAAAATAGAAGCCTGCATTTTTACCGAAATAAAAACACGACTCCGCAAAATCTGTCCATATTAAGTTTGTGTGGTGGATTTATTATATCATTCTATGTACTTTTTGTCAATTTATAAACTTACTTCTTACAATTCACTCTACGGTTACAATATGCTCAATTTCTGTATGTTCTTTGCTCAAATATTCTTTCAAAAATGTAGGATAAGCCTTATACTTATCTAAATCTTTTATAGGAATCCACACCATTCCCTCTTTTATATTATCTTGAGTAAAACTATTGCTGTTTAATTCTTGGGTTCCTCTTGGTTTCATCAGAAAATACAGTGCAATTTCGTGACATTTCAAGTCCTTGAAGCATTCACTTGAATCTGCAAAAAAGTTTTCGTGTATAATAGCTAAACGTTCAATTTCATAGTGAATTCCTGTTTCTTCAAAAACCTCACGAACAACAGCATCCTCTGCTTTTTCACCCATTTGTACGCCGCCACCGACAGAGTAGTAATAGTCAACCTTATCATTGGTTGCAAGTAGCACGCAGTCATTTTCAACAATAATTGCAGCAGCACGATACCTGAACCAGTTGTTTTCTTTTGTAAATCCGCAATCGAACATGTTTTATTTCTCACTTTCAAATAACTCTTTCTTCATATAGCCCGGCTCATATTCAACATAACCGTGTTTGGGATAAAACTGCCAAGATTCGTAAAAATCTTTTTTATCGCCTAGATGAACAATAGCCGCCTTTTTACCAATAGACATCAGATATTCTTCAGCAGTTTTCAAAAGAGCTGTACCGATGCCTTGATGCTTGAGATTTGCTTTTACAAAAAGCCTGTGAAGGACAACATCATCACTATTTTCAATGGAGTTATAGCCTATGCTGCCGATAACTCTGTCACTATCATCAAGAGCAATCCAAAACACATCACCTTTGTCAAAATAGTTCTGCTGGATATCAAGCAAATCTTCATTCAGTCCCGGTACTCTGCCGAGGGCGTTTTTGGCTTCAAGTATCATAAATATTAGGTCATCACGGTATTTGGTGTCAAATTTTATTATTCGCATATTGTTTCACCTTGTTTATGTAATTTTCTGATTCTTTTCTGCTTTTGAAAACTATAATGTCTTTTTCGCTGTATTGCTCCAAAAGTTCTAAAACCTTTGGTCTGCTCTGGGCGTTATAATTTCTGATAAACTCCAAAAGTTCTTCATCAACCTCTGTTTCTATCCACGGCATATCAGAACGTGTTTTCCCTTTTCTCAGTTTAATGCCATCAATACAAACTTCAACAGGATAGTCAAGAAAGAAAACCGTATCGCATTCTTTTATGCGCATTTCCATCGTGGAACCGTAATTACCGTCAATTATCCATTTATCAAGCACAAGAACATTCTTCAGTCTCTTAACAAAAACATCTTTACTGACGGTTGTTCTGTCACTGTTCCAATATAATAAATCAAGATGATATAAGGGTAAGTCTGTCAGTCCGTGTAATGTGCGTGAAAATGTGCTTTTACCCGAACCGGGACAACCAATTACAATTACTTTGTTCATTCTTTCTCCTATTGTACCTCTTTCATAAAACAAAAAATGCGTCTCTGACTGTGAAATCAGAAACGCATAAATCCGTATAAAAGAAGTATTATCTGCAAACGGACAAAACGGTAGCTGACTTCACCAAGTAAATTCTTTTCATCATTTTGTCCACCTGCCTTTCAAATGTTTTTATCAGTATAGCACTGACAGTTGATCAGTGTCAATATCAAAATTATTTTTTATCTTCTCTTTCCCTGATTACAAACTTCGTGGGCGTTCCCTCTAAACCGAAAACCTCTCTGATCTGGTTTTCAAGGTATCTCTGATAGCTGTAATGGAAAAGCTCTTTTTTGTTTACAAAGCACACAAATGTGGGCGGTCTTGTGGAAGCCTGAGTCATATAGTAAATCTTCAGTCGTCTGCCCTTATCTGTGGGAGGCTGTACTCTTGCGGTTGCAGATGCGAGAACATCGTTGAGCTTACCGGTAGAAATACGCATAACGTTCTGCTGGTCAACATAGTTAATCAGCTCAAACAATCTGTCGAGACGCTGGCCTGTCTTTGCTGAAATAAAAATTATGGGAGCATACGACATAAATGAAAAATCGTTCATCAGCTTCTTACGGTATGAATCCATTGTCTTGCCGTCCTTTTCGAGTGCGTCCCACTTGTTTACGGCAATTATGCAAGCCTTGCCCATTTCGTGCGCTATACCCGCAACCTTGCTGTCCTGCTCGGTGAAGCCTTCTGTGGCATCGATCATAATAACGCATACAGTCGCTCTTTCAACAGCCATTTTTGCCCTGATAACACTGTATTTTTCAATCTGATCCTCTACCCTGCTTTTTCTTCTCAGACCTGCAGTATCAATGAACATAAAGTTTCCGTATTTGTTTGTTATATAGGTATCCGTTGCATCTCTTGTAGTACCTGCAATATCGGAAACAATCGCTCTTTCTTCGCCTGAAATGGCATTTACAAGCGAGGATTTACCTACATTCGGCTTACCGATAACAGCAACCTTGATTGTACCGTCATCTTCTTCCTCTTCTTCCTGCTTGGGAAGATGCTTGATAACCTCATCAAGAAGGTCGCCGGTACCGTGACCGTGTATTGCAGACACCTGAATCGGCTCACCTAATCCAAGGTTATAGAATTCATAGAACTCAAGGGGCGGTTCACCGATTTTATCACACTTGTTCACGCAAAGCACGATGGGCTTACCGCTTTTCATAAGCATTGCTGCAACATCCTCGTCAGTTGCCACAACGCCGGATTTCATATCTGTTACAAGGATAATTACGTCAGCACTGTCAATAGCAAGCTGAGCCTGTCTTCTCATCTGAGAGAGAATAATATCGTTAGTTTTAGGCTCAATACCGCCGGTATCAATCAAAAGGAAATTATATCCGAGCCACTCACAGTCACCGTAAATTCTGTCTCTTGTAACGCCCGGAGTATCGTCAACAATAGCAAGTCTCTGACCTGTAAGCTTGTTAAAAAGTGTAGATTTACCAACATTGGGTCGTCCCACAACAGCAACTATCGGTCTTGCCATAATCACATCCCCTGCCTTCCTAATATTTTATCAAGTAAATCATAACCGTCAACATCGGTTATGATAATTTTAGTATTCAGCTCTTTCTCAGCCCGTTCAACAGTAATGCTGTCCAAAAACATATCTCTTTCGTGCCTGAGCATTACAGAAGGTATAAGCAATTCATCTGCACCAAGCTTATCTTTAAGCTGAGAAATCAGATCCTCACCCACAACAAGTCCGGCAACAGTTATGCTTTCACCGAAAAACCTGTTGCTGATTTCAAAAACATCAACCTTAATGTTCTTGCACTTATCCGACACCGCAGCAGCAAGCTCACAAATTAAAGGATACGCCGCATTACCCGTAGCAATTGCCACATTTCTGAAATCGTTTACTTCGCTCACATCTTCGAGTGCCGAATAAAACTCATCCCTGAGACTTGCCCACAGACCGACACCGTTTTCAATCTGAGCAAATTCCTCATAATACTCTGCATCGTGGATTTCTCTTTCAGCCAGAAGGTAAAATTCATCAGCAGCAAATGCAAGTCGTGTTCCGTTGAAATAGTTAAAATGATCGGCAAAGCATTCAATTATATCAATTACCTCTGCTGCCGTTCCCTTGTTATACCCTTCAAGACTGCAAAGGCCGTCTCTGTGTTTCGTAAGTCCCACAGGTACAGCTGCAATGCTCTGAACAGCAGGATATAGCTTACCAAGCTCATTAAGGCTGTATTCAAGCTCTTTTCCGTCATTTATACCCGGACAAAGCACAAGCTGGGTGTTAATTTTAATCCCCGCATCAGCAAGTCGTCTGATTATTGAAAGACATTCCCCTGCCTTTGGGTTTTTCATCATTTTAACACGAAGCTCCGGGTTCATTGTGTGAACCGAGATGTTCACGGGGCTGATATGCATCTGTATTATTCTGTCTACATCAGACTCACTAAGGTTTGTAAGCGTAATATAGTTACCGAAAAGGAACGACAGACGGGAGTCATCGTCCTTGAAGTAGAGACTGTCTCGCATACCTTCAGGAAGCTGGTCGATGAAGCAGAAAATGCACTTGTTTTTACAATGCTGCTGTTTATCCATAAGATATGTTTCAAACTGCAGACCTAAATCTTCTTCAGCTTTTTTCTCAACTCTGAGCTTTCTGAATTTGCCGTCAGTATCCTTTATATCCATATTAAGAATTCCTTCCTTGATATAAAACCGATAATCAAGAACGTCGTTTATCTCATTTGAATTAATCCTCAGCACAAGGGTGCCGGGAAGAATTCCGGCTCTTTCTGCCGGAGAATTATTTTCAACATCCTTAACAATTACAGACACATATTTCACCTGCCAATCAAATCAAAAAGGCAGAGACTGCTTGTGCATCTCTACCTCTCCGTTAGTTTCAAAGACTTATGCTTCGTCGTCCATAACAACAACCTGCTTGCCCTTATAGTAGCCACAGCTGCCGCATACCTTGTGCGGTACTGTATATTCGTTACAGTTAGGACATTTAACAAGTGTAGGTGCATCGAGCTTCCAAACGCTTGAACGTCTCTTGTCTCTTCTTGCCTTTGATACTCTTCTCTTTGGTACTGCCATATCAGCACCTCCTTATACAAAATCAGATTTTAATAATAACTTAATTGTCAAGCAACTGCTGTAAAGCCTGTAAACGTGGGTCCACATCCTTTTTACAGTCACAATTTCCTTCGTTGAGGTTTTTTCCGCACTTTGAACATATACCCTTGCAATCTTCATCACAGAGCATTCGCATAGGCAATGAAAGATAAATATCCTCCATAACAAGCTGTTCAAGGTCAAGTCTCATTCCTTCAACAAGAATAAATTCATCATTGTCTTCATCGTTGAGTTCTGAAACGAGAATGTGTTCAATCGGTACATTCATCTCTCTTGAAAAATTGTCTGCACATCTGTCACACACAGCTTCGAGAGTAAACTGAGCAACAGCGTGTATATAGACAATATCGGTTTCGTTTGTTACAACGCCCTGAAGTCTGACCGGAGTTGTGAATGGATACACACCGTCATATTCAAGTCCGGTAAAATCAAACTCATAATTGAGCTTTATCTCACTGACACCGTTGTTAAACACGTTTTCAAGATTAATAAACATAACTCACCCCACACTAAGTCCTATATATTATATAGGTGTAACTTGTTTTTGTCAATAGAATAACAAAATTTTTTGACAATATATTTCAATATTATCTCAACATTTTGCACCAAACATTTCAAAGGACCGTCTGATGACGGCCCTTCGAGTTATATCACTAATAAATCAGTCTTCATAGCACTTGCAGAAATTAAAGATTTCAGCAGGAAGCTCTTCCTTATCGGCTGAAACAGTGAAAACGAAATTCTTTTCGTTAACAGTTGAAAGCTCATAAACCTTCTCTAAGAATGAAGCAAGCTCATCATAGTTTCTGCCGCCGATTCTGAGTGTTGCATCAATAAGAATATCTGTGATATCGTGATCGCCTGCACAAACACCTGCAAGGAATCCGTAGAATGATGCGTAACCCTTTACTTCGTAACTATCCGTTGAGATAAGTCTTGCACGGTAGTTAATATCAGTTGTAAGCATATTGCCCTTTTCGATACAGACAACATTGCCCTTTGTATTATCGATTGCTACCTTAACAAGCTCAATGAGCTTCTTTGTTTTGCCTGCGCCTTTGTGTCCTAAAATAAGTGTAATCATACTTTTTCCTCCTTGATATATTACTTGCCTTTGAGGCTCATAACCTTAGTCCTTTGAAAGTCTTGATTCAAGAACTTCCTTTTCATGCTCATAACCCGGCTTTCCGAGTAAAGCGAACATATTCTTTTTATATGCTTCAACACCGGGCTGGTTAAAGGGATTAACTCCTAAAACGTAGCCTGATATTGCACAAGCCTTTTCGAAGAAGTAAATAAGATAACCGAGCTCAAACTCGTTCATTTCGGGAAGTCTCAATACCATATTGGGTACTCCGCCGTCTGTGTGAGCAAGAACAGTTCCCTGGAATGCCTTCTTATTTACAAAATCAAGAGATTTGCCTGCAAGGAAGTTAAGACCGTCGATATTGCCTTCTTCCTCCTCTATTATAACTTCTTTTTTGGGTTTTGTAAAGTCCAAAACTGTTTCAAAAAGAATTCTTTCACCCTCCTGAATGTACTGTCCGAGAGAATGAAGGTCTGTTGAGAAAATAGCAGATGACGGGAATATACCCTTGTTTTCCTTGCCTTCACTTTCACCGAAGAGCTGCTTGAGCCACTCGTTCATCATTGTAAAGCAGGGCTCATAGCTGACATACATTTCAACATTCTTGCCTCTGTCATAAAGAGCGTTACGGATTGCAACGTATCTGTAACAGGGGTTCTTTGTCATATCCTTATCGCAAAGCTCTTCTCTTGCAGCTGCTGCACCTGCCATAAGTGCATCAATGTCAACACCTGCAACAGCTATGGGTAAAAGACCGACTGCCGTAAGAACGGAATATCTGCCGCCAACATCATCGGGTACTACAAAGCTCTCATAACCTTCTTCATTTGAAAGTCCTTTAAGAGTACCTCTTTCCTTATCGGTTGTTACATAAATTCTCTTTGCAGCTTCTTCCTTGCCGTATTTTTCCTCAAGCATCCTCTTGAAGATACGGAAAGCAACAGCAGGCTCAGTTGTTGTGCCTGACTTAGAAATAACGTTAACCGAAAAATCCTTACCGTCACAGATTTCGATAAGCTCGCTCAAAGAGCTTGAGCTGATGCTGTTTCCTGAAAAATAAATTGCCGGGGTGCCTTTTCTTAAATCGTTATAGTTAGGTGATTTAATAAACTCAATCGCTGCTCTTGCACCGAGATATGAGCCGCCGATACCGATAACTATAAGAATATCTGAATCATTTTTGATTTTGTCAGCAGCCTTCTTAATTCTTGAAAACTCTTCTTTATCGTAATTCACAGGCAAGTCAGCCCAACCTAAGAAGTCGCTTCCTGCACCTGTTTTGTTAACAAACATATCATCTGCAATATTGATTTTTTCCTGATAAGAGAGAATTGTCTCCTCATCAATGAAATGCTTGATATGCTTATCAATAAGTTTAATCGCCATTTTTGGGGTCCTCCTGCGCTGTATGCTCCTGCACACAGATTTATAAATACATTTATTTAGCCTATTTTAATATTTTTTATGTTGTTTGTCAATAAAAATCGGAAGGTTTTATATATTTTTTATTGTTAAAACTGCTATAAAATGTATTATTGACCCGTTGTAAGAGATTTAAGCATAAGCATCAATATATCGGTATACTTTATTTTTCGTATGTTTTTGTCAGAAAACAAATCGCACTCACCGATTGGCTCATTATTGATTTTAAACACCACATTGCCAAGTTTCTGCCCTTCCTCAACGGGAGCCTCAACATCTGTTGCAAGCGTAATTTCCGTTGAAATTTTATCCTTATCACCCTTTTTTAAGGTGACTTTGCCTATTTCGCTAATTGTAGGTTTTATGCTTTCTTCAATCCCCTTCAGCACCTTAACATCGGTAATCAGATCTGTGTCAACCTGAAGCTCAACAGTTTCATAATTTGCAAAGCCGTAATTCAGAAGCGTTTTTGCTGTATTGAATCTGTCATCGCTTGTTTCACTTCCCAAAACAACTGCAACAAGATGCAGACCGTCTCTTTCGGCACTTGCGGAAAGACATTTTCCCGCCTTTGCTGTTGTACCGGTTTTAAGTCCGGTAGTTCCGTTATAAAACCTTACAAGCTTATTTGTGTTTACAAGTTCCGTTTTACCGTCTCTCAATGAATCCATCCATACGGTTGAATATTTTTTTATAAGCTCGTGCTTCAGAAGCTCCTTTGACATCACCGCTATATCATATGCGCTTGTCAGGTGGGTTTCCGTGTCATCGTCCAGTCCCGAGCAATTATCAAAGTGCGTGTCGTTCATTCCCAGCTCCTTTGCCCTATGATTCATAAGATCAACAAAAGCACTTTCGCTGCCTGATATATGCTCCCCCAAGGCACAGCAGGCATCATTGGCACTTGCAATGGCAACCGCCCTGAGCATTTCGTCAACGGTCATACTCTCCCCTTCCTCAAGCCATATCTGCGAGCCGCCCTTTGAAGCCGCATCTGCTGAAACAGTCACCTGATCATTAAGAGAAATCTTACCGCTGTCAATAGCTTCCATAACAAGAAGCAAGGGCATTATCTTAGTGACAGAGGCAGGATAAAGTCTCTCGTGTTCGTTATGAGAGTAAAGAACCTTGCCCGTAGAAGCATCCATAAGCACTGCGGCTTTTGCTTTAATTTCCAATGAAGTATCGCTTTCGGCAAAGGCTGTAACAGTCAGCGATGACAGAATAATAAGCATTGTTAAACAATAAACAGCAATTTTTTTCATAAAATCTGCACCTCGTTTCCTTTTATGCTTCAAGCATATGATTTTATATACCGATTTATACAAAAAGGTCTTGAAGAAGTTTTAGATTTATCTTATAATAAAAGCATAAAAGGATATTTAACAGAGGTAGATATGAAGATAAGTTTTTACACGCTCGGCTGTAAGGTTAATCAATACGAAACTCAGGCTATGAGTGAGCAGTTTAAAAATGCAGGGCACGAAATCGTTTCAAACAACGAAAACGCCGATATATTTATAATAAATTCCTGCACAGTAACTGCAGGTGCAGATCAGAAAACAAGACAGACTGTCAGGAAATTCAAAAGAAACAACCCCGATTCAATCGTAATTCTCACGGGATGTATGCCTCAGGCTTATCCCGAAGATGCGAAAAAGCTGATTGAGGCTGACATTGTCATAGGCAACAGAAACAACTTCTCTGTTACTGATTTAATAGAAGATTTCCGCACATACGGAAAAAGAATCTTCAATGTTATTGCCCATAAAACCGGCGATGAATACGTCAATACTAACATCAGCACCTTCGACGAAAGAACCCGTGCAAATATCAAAATTCAGGACGGCTGCAACAGATTCTGCACTTACTGCATAATTCCTACTTCACGTGGCAGAGTGCGCTCAAAGCCTCTAGGCGAGCTAAAAACCGAGCTTGAGCAGATTGCAAGGTCGGGCTACTGCGAGGTTGTTCTTGTTGGCATCAATCTTTCATCCTACGGTCAGGATATAGGTGCAACATTTCCCGATGCCGTTGAGCTTGCATGTAACACTGAAGGAATTGAACGTGTCCGTCTCGGCTCACTTGAGCCCGACCATCTTACCGAAGATGTTATCGCAAGGCTCGCAAGGCTTCCTAAGCTTTGCCCTCAGTTTCACATTTCTCTCCAAAGCGGCTGCAACAAGACTCTTAAAGATATGCACCGTCATTATACTGCTGAGGAATACAGAGAGCTTTGCAATAATCTCAGGAACAGCTTTGATGACTGCACCCTCACAACAGATGTTATGGTGGGATTTCCAATGGAGACAGAGGAAGATTTCAATGAAAGCCTTGAATTTGTAAAAAGCATTGCCTTTGAAAAGGTTCACGTATTCCCCTATTCCCTAAGGCCCGGCACAAAGGCTGCAACCTTCTCACCGCAGATTGAAAAGCGGGTTAAAGAACAAAGAGCGCATACAATGATAAAAGAAACCGAAGCAATCCGCAGAGACTTCCTTTTATCACAGATCGGCAAAAAGGTTGATGTTCTTTTTGAAAGCACTACAAAGGACGGTTATATCAACGGTTACACAAAAAACTACACGCCCGTCAAGGTAAAAAGCGATAAGGATTTGTGCAACGAAATTCACAGAGTAAAAATTACATCGGTTTCCGATGATTTCTGTACAGGCGAACTTATATAAATTAATTTGAGGAGGAAATATTATGCCGTTTATCAACACAAGAACCAACACCGCAATCACACCCGAGCAGGAAGCCTCAATCAAGGCAAAGCTCGGTGATGCAATCCGCACCCTTGGCAAAAGCGAAGGCTGGCTTATGCTTAACTTTGAGGATAACTGCCGTCTCTGGTTCAAGGGCGACAATAAGAAGAGTATTGCTATGGTTGAAATCAGCCTTTTCGGCAGAGCTAACGAAAGTGCCTACAACGATATGACAAAGCAGCTCACAACAATTCTCTCTCAGGAGCTTTCGATCAGCACCGACTGTATTTATGTAAAATACGAGGAAGTTGACAATTGGGGCTGGAACGGGAACAATTTTTAAACGGAAAATTGAAAATGGAAAGTGGAAAATGAAACACGGCGATTTCTCGCCGTGTTTTTTGTTGTGTGGTTTAATTAATAATGTGCAATACCGCAATCGCAAATCCTGTTTGTTCCGAAAATCTTATAAAAGAAGCGTAAAATCTTCCAGATAAAACCTATAAAGCCGTCCTTATGACAGTTGCAGAAGCAGTTTTCTGCTCTGTCAGCACCGCATTCTGTGCATATTCCGCTATTATTGTAATTATGGTCAGTTTCGGCAACATAGTCGCTTACATATGTATCACCGCAAGCACATGTATATGTTGTGTAGCCCTTTGCCGTGCAGGTTGGTGCTGTTACAACTGCATTGTATGAATGTTCAATTACGGGAATTGCTTCTGTTCTGAGGATTTCCTCGCAAACTGTACATTCAATATGTTTTGAGCCTTCTGTTGTACAGGTCGGATTGCTGTCTGTAATCCAAACTGATTCGGTGTGACCGAGAGCAGGTGTTTCGTCTGCGATATAACTGTCTCCGCAAGCACATGTATATGTTGTGTAGCCGCCTTCTGTGCAGGTGGGATTAGTTACAGTTTCTTCGTAATCATGTGTGTGTTCATCTAAAATCTCACCAACAAAAATATATTCGCTGAAGTGATCAGTTTCAAATATCGCTTTGCCATTCACGACAACTGCATGCATATCTGTCAATTTACCGTTTGGTTCAACACGATAAATTCTGAAATTAAACGGAGCCCAACCGGCAGGTAAATCAATTTCAACTGTAACAGTCTGCTGAATTTCATAAGGAACACCGTCTCGCATTATTGTAATTTCGTGCACTTCTATTTCGGCGTTTTCCTTCAGATTCAGTTCCTTCAATCCCGGTCTTGATAACAAATCGTTTTTGTTTTCACTGTAAATCTGATAATGCTGAAGATATAATGAATCAAGAATTTCCTTTTCTTCTTTCAGGTTAACCGAAACAACATCCTTGCAAACAAAACCGCCTTCATTGCACCTGCCGAATGTTATTGTTGTTACACCTGATTTTGAAGAATGCATCAAATCTATTATCTGATCGGTTACATTCACATGCTCGGCAACATTAAACATAATTTCACCGGCTTTTATGTATCCGCCAACCGACGATGCGATTGCCTTTTTATCAATAAAGTATTTTAATGCTGAATTTTCAAGGAACTCTCTGACACTGCTTTTATACATTTTTTCCAAAACCGTTATCAAAGTTTCTTCAAAATCCAATCCGGCTTCTTTATATATTTTTTCAGCAACATCTAACGAAAACTTGCCTATATCAACTATATTCTGTTTAGATGTCTTCTTAACGATTTCTTTTGCGTATTCTTTAACTAAATCTTCAAGAAATTCGGTTTCTTCTTTAAAGTAGTCTGTTACCTTCTTAGTTAACTCCTTAACAACATCATTCTTTTTACTTCTGTCATAATTTATAACATCGGTCACATCGCCAAGAAGCTGAAATGCAGTATCAACAGCAACCGAAATTGTTCCGTAAACCAAAGCAACAGGACAAGATAATATATCATTTGAGAACGTTATATAACCGTTTTCAGGAACCTTTATTTCTATTTCAGATTTTGTGCTTTCAACAGAATATCGGTAGTTGTATGTATTAAGGGTCGCTATATCTACCGCACCTTTACCTAAAACAGTAAGAAAATCAAAATAGTCAGTCGGTAAAGTCTGATGCTCTTTTATCGAAACAATCTCATATATTTCTCCGTCTTGCGTATATGAGACAATAACGCCGGGGGTACTGTTTTTATTATAAACGGTCATATTTGCAAAATAGCAATCAGCCAGCTCACTGTAAGAGTATTCAAAGTTTTCAACATACATTCCCGAACGGCTGAAATTTGTTCCGAGTTTGCTGTTTGTTACTGGAATTTTGTCAGCTCTGTAAGTAACAGACTTCGGATAAACCTCAAAAACAAACCTATTAAAAGTTAACGGTTCATCATTTTTTATACTAAAAATTGCCGTACCTGTTTTTAATCCTTCAATCGTCAGCTTGATTTCAGTTTCGGTTCTTTCTTCTTTAACAATTTTTGCAATACTGCTGTCACCGTTTGATATTTCAACATCTTTGACAGGCAGCTTGTTACCTTCATAGTTAAGAAGCATTATGCTGTATTCTGCTTGTTGTCCTTTTTCTATACTGTGCAAAGAATTGGTTGTAGAAGTGATTACGAAAGAGGATTGAACGGTCACTTCACAAGAAGCAGAATATTTTCCGTCCATTGTGGAAGCAGTAACTAAAGTTTTACCATACTGAATCGGGTGAACTATATGATTGTAAATACACGCAACCCTTTCATTCGATGAAGTCCATACAATATCATCTTCTGTCACACCATCAGGATACTGAGATACAATTAAATATGGTGTTGCGTTGTTTTTAATTGTCAACTCACTATGGTTAAGTTTTAATACTTCAGGTTCTTCTTCAGGCATTTGAGAGTTGAAATGAATGGTAGCGTCGGTTAAAGATTCGTTACCACTATTAATCATAATTTTATTCCATTCTTTTACAGAACCGCTATAATAAACGTCAGTTAAGCTGTCACACCCTTCAAACGCATATGCATCTATACTTGTTACGCTGCTGGGAATCACCACACTTGTTAAGCTATCACACCATGCAAACATAGAACGTGCTATATGTGTTACGCTGTTTCCGATCTCAACACTTATTAAGTCGTTACACTGCGAAAATGCACCATCACCTATGGCAGTCACACTATCAGGGATTTCTACTCCTACTAACCTGCAGCAACAAAGAAACGCATATGTGCCAATGTTTGTTACACTACGAGGGAGTTCTACGCTTTTTAGACTAGTGCAATCATAAAACGCACTAAGACCTATGTGCGTTACTCCATCCGGAATTGTTATGCTCTCCAATTTTGCGCATTCTTCAAATGCATAATCAGCAATTATCTTTGTCCCATCCTTTATTTCATAAACCGCTGGTACTTTGTTTGTAGCTTTTATTAGATAATTATTTATATAAAGAACGCCATTTTCCCAGTTTTCATTGTTCGTATAGTATTTGGTTTCAGCAAACGCACTGCTTCCTATTTGTGTTACATTATCAGGTATTGTTATGTTTGAAAGTCTTCCGCAACCATAAAATGCCCCAGTACCTATGCTTGTTACACTATTAACAATTGTTATGCTCTCCAATTTCGCACATTCTTCAAATGCATAATCAGCAATTATCTTTGTCCCTTCCTTTATTTCATAAACCGCTGGTACTTTGTTTGTAGCTTTTATTAGATAATTATTTATATAAAGAACGCCATTTTTCCAGTTTTCATTGTTCGTATAGTATTTGGTTTCAGCAAACGCACTATGTCCTATGTGTGTTACTCCGTCTGAGATTGTTATGCTTTCAAGTTTCGTACACCCATTGAAAGCATAAACACCAATATCTGTTACGCTGTCAGGGATTTCTATACTTGTTAAACTTTCACAACCATAAAACGTGTCTCCGCCTATACTTGTTATACTGTCTGGAATTTCTATGCTTGTTAAGCTGCGGCAATAAAAAAACGCACAATCACCTATGCTTGTCACTGTGTTGGGAATCTCAACACGAGACAACTTTGAACAACAATAAAATGCATAATCACCAATACTTGTAACTCCGTTATCGATTTCCACTTCAAGAATATATTTTTCGCGAAACGGTGTGGAGTCATATTCATAATTCCACATATCGCCCTGTCCTGCAATAACAAGTGAGCCGGTGTCCTTGCTGTACATCCACCAGACATCATCACCGCATTGACCCATAGTTGCAAGCTCATCAGCGGCACTCGCTTCAAAGCCGAACTCCGACCAATCAATATCAAGCCCGACCAATCCGTCGAGCGGAGCTGAACAAATCAGCATTACCGCCACCATAATTGCACTGATGATTTTTTTGAAAAGCTTCATAATTTTTTCCTCCATAAAATTAAAAAAGTGCGCCAACCGAAGTCAACGCACTAAAAATACATTGCTCGGTTTGCTGCGACACAAAACTATTTTGCTAAACATACAAGTATGCGAAAATGAGCATGTATTTTTTACATAAAAATACACACTTATATGTTCAGCAATCTTTAGTTTTTATGTCGCAAAAATAATTTAACATAAATTGATTCAAAAATCAATCCCATATAAATTATTTGCAATGTAATTTTATAATTTTCATCACATAACTTCAATATTTCAGGAACGAACGGTCGTTTAAACGGAATGAACGGTCGTTTTTGCTGAAAATTTTAAAAAACCCCTTCCGACTTCGGCGTGCCGAAGTCACCTTCCACTGAAGGGGGACGGCTTTAATTCATATAATTCGGGTCAAAACAAAAAAAGCTTCCCCTTTCAGGGGGAAGTGGCAAATGCGAAGCATTTGACGATAGGGGCATAAATTTAAACACGGCGGAAAACCGCCGTGTTTTTTGCTTGGTTATATCTCACTTTTAATAAGCGCACCTAATCTCTTTATTCCCTCAACAATATTCTCGTCAGACATTGTTGAATAATTGAGTCTCAGGGTGCTTGTTTTCTTTGCTGAGTCCACCATAAACACATTACCCGGTACAAACGAAACCTTGTGCTCAGATGCTTTTTTTGCAAGAGCGTAGGTATCAATACCGTGACCCAGGTCACACCAGATAAATAAACCACCATTGGGCTTTGTACAGGTTACACCTTCAGGGAAATATTCATTGATGGCATCAAGCATTGTTCTGCACTTGTGAGCATATGTGTGACGCATTTTGTCAATCAGCTCATCAAGGTCGTACTTCTCCATATAGTCGCTGACCATAATCTGAGGAAGAAGCGGAGAATGAACATCTGCCAGCTGCTTTGCCGCCGAGATATTTTCAGCAAGCTCTTTATTGCACAGAGCATATCCCACACGAAGTCCGGGGGCAACAATCTTTGAGAAAGAACCGCAGTAAACGATAAGATCCTCAGTATCCATGCTCTTGAGTGTAGGTACACGCTCACCGTCAAATGTCAGATCACCGTAGGGATTATCCTCAATAGTAACAAGCTTATACTTCCTGATTATCTCATACAGAGCCTTTCTTTTTTCAAGGCTCATTGTTGTACCCATAGGATTCTGGAAGGACGGAATAACGTAAAGCATCTTCACGTTTTCATTTTCCTGTATTGCCTTTTCAAGGGCATCAAGATCCATACCGTCATCATGCATATCTATGCCGATAATATTTGCACCGTATGACCTGAATGCGTTGAATGCACCAAGAAAGCTGGGGTTTTCAGCAATAACCGTATCGCCTTCGTTGATAAGAACTTTGGTGGTAAGCTCGATTGCCTGAGTGGCACCGGCAGTTATTATAATACTGTCGTTACTGCAGTCAATACCCTCTACCCTGCTGAGCCTTTCCGCAATCTTTTCAATAAGCTGCGGATAGCCCTCGGTTTTTCCGTACTGAAGCGACTGAATCGGCATCTTGCGAAGAATTTCACCTGCAATATCGGCAAGCTCATCATTCGGGAAAAGTGCGGGATCGGGATTTCCTCCGGCAAGAGAAATTACATCGGGACTTACACTGCTTTTGAGGATTTCAGCAACAGCCGAGGAATCGACTGCACCCATCCTTGTTGAAAGTTCAAAATTCATTTATAACACTCCCGAAAGATTATTCAGCATTATAGCCGATTTCAATAGCTTTAAGGTTAATGTCAAGCATCTCTGCCTTTCTTGCAGGAATAACCTTTTTGAGAGCTTCTGTTATACCCTCATAAGAAACAGCGTTTGTTTCCTTGATAAACTTACCGACCATAATCATATTTGCGAGCTTGGGCATATCTGCCTGCTGTGCAAGCTTTGTTGCAGGAATATAGCATACCTTAACATCGTCTCTTTCAACCTTTCTTTCAATAAGAGTTGAGTCAACGATAATTACGCCGCCGCTTACAACGTCATTTTCATATTTATCAAGTGAGGGAAGATTCATAGCCATAAGTACGTCAGGGTTTGCAACAATGGGAGAGCCGACGGGATCATCGCTGAGGATTACGCTGCAGTTAGCAGTTCCTCCACGCATCTCGGGGCCGTATGAGGGAAGCCAGCTGAGCTGTCTGCCTTCAAGAAGACCCTTGTATGCAATAAACTTACCTGCAAATAAAACACCCTGACCGCCGAAGCCTGCAATGAGTAACTGTGTTGTCATAATTAAGCCTCCTCGCCTTTTTCGGCACTTCTGTCCTTATATACACCAAGAGGATAATAAGGAATCATATTTTCGTCAATCCATTCAAGAGCCTTCTGCGGTGTCATACCCCAGTTTGTGGGGCAGGATGAAATAACCTCAACAAGTGAGAAGCCCTTGCCGTTAATCTGATTTTCAAAAGCCTTTTTGATGGCCTTCTTAGCATTTCTTACGTTCTTTACGTTGTTTACGGCAACACGTGTGATATACTCGGGGCCGTCAAGTGTGGCAAGCATTTCGCTTACTCTTATGGGGAAGCCTGCTGTGCTTGTATCTCTGCCGTAGGGAGAGGTCTGTGTAACCTGACCGGGAAGAGATGTGGGAGCCATCTGACCGCCTGTCATACCGTAAATTGCGTTATTTACAAAGATAACCGTGATATTTTCGTTTCTTGTTGCAGCGTGTACGGTTTCAGCCATACCGATTGATGCAAGGTCGCCGTCACCCTGATATGTGAATACAATATTTTCGGGTAAAGCACGCTTAATACCTGTTGCTACTGCGGGAGCTCTGCCGTGAGCAGCCTCAGCCATATCAAATTTAAAATAATTGTATGCCAGAACCGAACAGCCAACAGGTGCTACACCGATTGTTGTGCCTTCAATTCCCAGCTCATCAATAGCCTGAGCTACAAGTGTATGTATAATACCGTGAGTGCAACCCGGACAATAGTGAAGGGGTGCGTCTGTGAGACTCTTGGGTTTTTCAAAAACTACCATCAGTTATTACCTCCTGCCATTTTTTCGATTGATGCAAGAACCTCTTCAGGCGAAGGAATCATACCGCCTGCTCTGTTGCAAAGTACAACAGGCTTCTTACATTCAGTTGCAAGCTTGACGTCTTCAATCATCTGTCCCATTGAAAGCTCAACACTTACAAAGCCCTTTACCTTATCAGCGGCTGCTGCCAAAGGCTTCTTCGGGAAGGGCCAGAGTGTAATCGGTCTTATCATACCCACTTTAAGACCCTTTTCTCTTGCAGCAACAACTGCATTCTTTGAAACACGGGCAGCAATACCGAATGCTACAACGCAGTATTCTGCATCATCCATCATAAATTCTTCATAGAGAGCTTCGTTTTCTTCGATTACCTTATACTTTTCAAATCTTTCAAAGTTTGTTCTTTCAAGATCACCTGACTGAAGATAAAGTGAGTTAATGCAGTTATGCTCTCTCTGCATCTTTGTGCCTGTGATTGCCCAGGGCTTTTCAACTGTTGAGGTTGAAGGCTCAGGAAGAACAACCGGTTCCATCATCTGTCCCATTGTGCCGTCTGCGAGAAGCATTGCGGGCATACGGTATTTATCGGCAAGATCAAATGCAAGAACCGTCATATCAGCCATTTCCTGAACTGATGAAGGTGCAAGAACAATAAGGTGATAGTCACCGTGTCCACCGCCCTTTGTTGCCTGGAAATAGTCAGACTGTGAGGGCTGAATACCACCGAGACCGGGGCCGCCTCTCTGAACGTTTACAATAAGTGCAGGAAGGTCTGCACCTGCAATATAGGAAATACCCTCCTGTTTAAGCGATACACCGGGACTTGATGACGATGTCATAACACGTAAGCCTGTACCTGCAACACCGTAAACCATATTGATTGCAGCAACTTCACTTTCAGCCTGAAGGAAAACACCTCCGATTTTAGGCATTCTTTTAGCCATGTATGCTGCAAGCTCTGTCTGCGGTGTGATGGGATAACCGAAATAATGGCGGCAACCTGCACGGATTGCAGCCTCAGCTATTGCTTCATTACCCTTCATTAATACTTTTTCTGACATTTCCTACACCTCACTTTTCAACTCTGATTACACAGTCGGGACACATTGTTGCGCAGAATGCACAGGCAATACATTTTTCCTGGTCTGTTATTTCAGCAGGAGAATGTCCCTTTTTATTAATTTTTTCTTTTGCAATTACGATAAGGTTCTTTGGGCAAGCGCTGACACAAAGTCCGCAGCCCTTACACAAATCTGTCGCAAAGGTTACTTTAGCCATTTCTTATGTCTCCTTTATGTTAAAAAATTTTATTCTGCAAATTCAAAATGAACTTGTTTTCACACTCAAGCCCTGAGGCTACTTCCTCAGTTACCGTTGTCATTACAACCGGCAACGATGAGAGTCTGCTGAGATCATCAGCAATACCGAAGGTACTTTCAACGTCTTCTGCAGTTGTTTCACGTCCCACGTTTGAGTTATTGATTATGCCCGTGAAAGGTATACCGCAGGCATTTTCAATTTCTCTCATTACCTCATAGGCTTCTTCAGCCGTTCTTGTAAGCGGACGAAAGAAATTAGCCACAAAAAACATATCGTAGTTATTTTCTTCAAGTATATACGGTGCATATCTTCCGAGCGCATATGCTCCTCTGTCATCTCCGCCTATATCCATAACTGCATGGCAGTCTCTTCTCTGCACAAGGCCGTAGATTTCCTGAGGCAAAGACGGCAAATCCACGTTGGTATTAGCATATTTCAGGGAAATCAGCTTAACACCGGCTTCATTCAGCTCCTTTTCGCTGTCTTTTGTGCGAAAATAAGGATTGACAATGTCCATATCCGCAATATAAACTTCGTTTACGCTCTTTTTTAAATCAAGCGCATAATTAATTGCTATATTTGTTTTACCGCTGCCGTAGTGACCGGCAAAAAGTGATAGTCTTTTCATTGTTTCTTTATATCAATCGTATGCGTCCAGCCCATAAAGTCTTCAACAGTACCTGTCTGGATGCCGTAAAGTGTATCGTAAAGCTTCTGAGCAACAGGGCCTACTTCACCGTCAGCAACCTGATAGTCATTACCCATATAGTTGAGACAGCCGATGGGTGAAATAACCGCTGCAGTACCTGTTGCAAAGATTTCCTGCAAGCTGCCGTCCTTTGATGCAGCGCAGATTTCGTCAATAGAAAGTTTGCGCTGTGTTACCTTCATACCCCATTTTGTGAGAAGCTGAATAACAGAATCTCTTGTGATACCGGGAAGAATTGTGCCGCTGTTAAGGGGAGCTGTGATGATTTCATCGTTAATGCGGAAGAATGCGTTTGATGTGCCGATCTCTTCAACATACTTATGCTCATATGCATCAAGCCAGAGAACATCCTTGCACTGATACTTCTGTGCCTTCCTTGAAGCACGCATACCGCCGCCGTAGTTACCGCCACACTTAGCAAAGCCTGTGCCGCCGGGTGCTGCACGAATGTATTCATCTTCAACAAAAATCCTTGTTGTACTCAAACCACCGTCATTAGCTGCATAATATGAGCCTGTGGGACTTAGGATAACCATAAAGCGATAATGCTGAGCAGGAAGCACTGAAAATGATACGTCATCACCAAAAACATAGGGGCGAATGTAAAGTGCAGTTCCGGGTGCACTGGGAACCCAGTCAATATCTTCCTTGATAACAGCCTCAACTGCTGCAATAAAAAGCTCTTCGGGAAGTTCGGGAATACACATACGCTCACCTGAACGAGCCATTCTCTTTGCATTCATATCGGGGCGGAATAACTGAATTGTTCCGTCGGGCTTACGGTATGCCTTCATACCTTCAAACATCATCTGTGCATAGTGAAGAACACATGAAGCAGGTTCAATGAGAATCGGCTCGTGAGGTACAACTCTGCCGTCGTGCCATCCCTGACCCTCATCATAATCCATAACAAACATATGGTCCGTGAAATATTTTGCAAAGCCAAGCTTTGTTTCGTCCTGCGGACGTGGCTTGGGATTCTTTGTTCTGGTTACCGGAAAATTGTAATTCATCTTTTTCATCCCTTTATATCAATTATTTTAATTTGTAAATTTCTGCTCTACGATCAGCAAATACGTTAATTGTTTTCCTGATGTTTCTTAATATTGAGCTGTCACATTCAGCAGTAATTATTTCTTCGTTTTCACCGGCAAGTACAAGAGTCTCGCCCCAAGGATTAATAATCGCAGAATTACCGCCGTAAGCTGTTTCACCTGCTGTTCCGCAAGAGTTACAGCAAACTACAAACATCTGATTTTCTATTGCTCTCGCCTGTGTCAGAACCCTTAAATGAGGTATTCTGACATTTGGCCACTGTGAAACAATAAACAGATAGTCAAGTCCGTCAACAGTCATACTTCGTGTCAGTTCGGGGAAGCGAACATCATAGCAGATTATTATACCACACAAATTTCCGTCAAGAGTAAACTTACAAAAATGAGAACCCTTTTCAAAAAATTCATGCTCTTTCATAGGTGTGAACAAATGCGTCTTGTTATATTCTGCAATGCAATCGCCTTTTCGGTCAAACACATATGCAGTATTGTATACCTTATCACCGCAAAGATTTGCAATGCTGCCGGCTACGATATTTACATTGTATTGCTTTGCAAGAGCACCTATTTCACTTTTCACCCTCTGACCGTTTACATCGCAGAGTGCTTCAAGGTTTTCAACAGGGAAAAAGCCCGTATTCCACATTTCGGGAAGAACTATCACATCAACCCTGTCTTCAGTAGCTTTTTCTATAAGCATTTTTGCTTTTTCGAAATTCTTATCAGGCTGACAGAACTCCATATCCATTTGTATACACGAAATTTTCATAAG
Organism: Clostridia bacterium; assembly: GCA_017435665.1. Classification (GTDB taxonomy): domain Bacteria; phylum Bacillota; class Clostridia; order Oscillospirales; family Acutalibacteraceae; genus UBA6857. The sequence continues at coordinate 21,177 of JAFSEP010000063.1, forward strand.
GAAACCATCCGATTAAAGCTTGTTTCTCTGAATCTTACCGCTTATTGTCTTAGGAAGCTCATCCCTGAACACAATAAGTCTCGGGTACTTATAAGGAGCAGTATGCTGCTTGACATAATTCTGGATTTCCTTTTTAAGCTCTTCGCTGGGCTCTGTTCCCTTTGTCAGAACAATGCTTGCCTTAACAATCTGACCTCTTACTTCGTCAGGAGCCGCTGAAACACCGCACTCCAGAACATAGGGAAGCTCCATGATAACACTTTCAATTTCAAAGGGTCCGATACGATAGCCCGATGACTTGATAACGTCGTCAATACGGCTGACATACCAGAAGTAACCGTCTTCATCTCTCCAAGCAGTGTCACCGGTATGATAAACACCGTCACGCATACATTCAGCAGTCTTTTCTTCATCCTTATAATAGCAGTTGAATAAGCCGAGAGGTACACCGTTTTCAAATCTGATAACAATTTCGCCGACTTCACCGTTAGGCACAGAATTACCGTCTCTGTCAACAATATCAACGTCATACTGGGGAGATGCCTTACCCATTGAGCCAAGCTTGGCAGTAGTTCCGTAAAGATTACAGATCGTAAGGGTGGTTTCAGTCTGGCCGAAGCCTTCCATAATTGTAAGTCCCGTTGCCTGCTCAAACTTTCTTGCAACCTCGGGATTAATTGCTTCACCTGCAGTTGTCATATGGTGGATTGAAGAGAAGTCATATTTTGAAAGATCCTCTTTAATCATCATACGAAGCATTGTGGGCGGCGCACAGAATGTTGTTATCTGATACTTGGCAAACATAGGAAGAATGTCGGCAGCATCAAATCTGTCAAAGTCGTAAACAAACACAGCACCCTCACAAAGCCATTGACCGTAGAGCTTGCCCCAAAGAGACTTGCCCCAGCCCGTGTCAGAAATTGTCAGATGCAATCCGTCTCTTTCACAGCAGTGCCAATACTTTGCTGTAACAAAGTGGCCAAGAGCATATGTGTGTTTGTGTTCAACCATTTTCGGATTACCTGTTGTGCCTGATGAGAAGAACATAAGTGCAGGCTCTGAACCGCAGGAGGTATCTTCTGCTCGCTCGTGATGAGTTGAATAAAGAGTATACTCACTGTCGAAATCTCTCCAGCCGTCACGTGTTCCGCCGACAAGAAGCTTATTTACAACGGTGGGACACTTTTCTGCAGCCTTCTCTGCAATTTCAGCTGTATCTCCGTCAGCTGTGCAGATAATTGTTGTAACGCCTGCAGATTCATATCTGTAAATAAAGTCGTGTTCTTTAAGCTGATTTGTGGCAGGAATAGCAATAGCGCCAAGCTTATGAAGAGCCACCATAGCAAACCAGAACTGATAATGACGCTTGAGAACGAGCATTACCTTGTCACCCTTCTTTATACCAAGTGACTTGAAATAGTTAGCACATTGATTGCTTGCCTTTTTGATATCCTTGAAAGTAAAGCGTCTCTCCGTCTTGTTTTTGTCAAGATGAAGCATAGCAAGCTTATCGGGATACTTATCCGCAATTTCATCAACAATATCAAAACCGAAATTGAATGTTTCGTCATTTTTGAATCTGATAGACTCGAGAGCGCCTTCCGGAGTTTCTGTTGTATCAACAAACTTTTCACAAACAAGCTTGATTGCGGGTCTGGCGGGTGCAACACTCTTTCTGATTTCAGCTTCCTCGGTTTCTTCACCGGGAAGAACAACTGCACAGAAGGTACAATCCTGTCCGCCTACAGCAATCATACCGTGAGGTGTTGAGGAATTATAATAAATGCTGTCACCCTCGTTGAGAATTTCAATATTCTTACCAACCTGAACCTTGAGGCTACCCTTGATAACTATATCAAATTCCTGACCGCTATGCTTGATAAGATGTATAGGCTTGTCCTGTAAATCCTCAGAATACTCATATGTTACCCAATAGGGCTCGGCAATTTTGTTTTTAAATTTGGGAGCAAGGTTCTGAATATCAATACCCTCCTCCTTGGCTGTTCTCTGACCCTTGCCCTTTCTTGTAACGGTATATGAAGTCAGCAGAGCTGTTTTACCCTCAAGAAGCTCAGTAATTTCAATGTCAAATGCAGCAGCGCACTTGTGTATGAAGGTGAACGGAAGATCTGTCAGTCCGCCCTCATATTCATAATACATATCAACAGAAACCTCGGTCTTTTCAGCCATCTCGGCTACTGACCAACCCATAATCTCACGCATTTCTTTGATACGTCCGGCAATCTCTGCTAATTGTGTAATCGTAGTCTGTGTTCCCATGTTGAAAACTCCTTCCTGACAAAAAATAAAACTCGTCTCAAAGATTTCTTTGAGACGAGTATAAACAACTTAGGTTTATTCCCGCGGTACCACTCAAATTGTGCAGAAAATCCGCACCACTCAGGCTCTGACAAGCCTTATGCATTCACGCAGCAATCACGAGAGATATCTACTGATCATAACTGACTTTCGGATCTCCGGCTCAGAAGTGATAGGAAGAAAACATTCACTATCGGGATTACACCGTCCCCGACTCTCTGTAAGCTACCCTGCTATTTCCGTCTTCGTCACAGCCTTTGGAATATTTATTTTTCTGTATTTTAGCACCAATAAAACCCGTTGTCAAGAGTTTCTCAAAGTTTTTTTATTATTTTAATCCGAGCATTTCCTCAGAGGCTTCTCTCATTTTGTATTTAAGAATTTTACCTGCAGCATTCATGGGAAATTCTTTTGTAAAAATGAAATATCTCGGCACCTTGTGTCTTGCCATATGTGAATTGCCGTATTCTCTCATCTCATTCTCATCGGCTTCCTCACCCTTATGAAGAATTATCCATGCGCAGGCTTCCTCACCGTAGCGTGTATCGGGCACGGCTACAACCTGTACATCACGCACCTTAGGATGTGTGAGATAAAACTCCTCAATTTCACGGGGATAAAGATTTTCGCCTCCACGGATAATCATATCCTTTAGTCTGCCCGTTATTTTATAATATCCGTCCTCAGTTTTGCAGGCTATGTCTCCCGAATGGAGCCAGCCCTCCTTATCAATTGCCTGATTTGTTGCCTGAGGCATTTTGTAATATCCCTTCATAATGTTAAAGCCTCTTGCAACAAATTCACCGTTTTCACCGTCAGGTAAATCCTCGCCGGTTTCAGGGTCAATAATCTTACATTCCACACCGGGGAAAGCGCTTCCGACGGTTTCGACTCTGTGGTCAATATCCTCATTTACCTCACCCATAGTGCATCCGGGCGATGCTTCCGTCTGACCGTAAACGCTGATGATTTCTTTCATATTCATTTCATCAGCAGCCCTTCTCATAAGGTCTGCAGGGCAGTTTGCTCCCGCCATAATACCCGTTCTCATATATGAGAAGTTGGTTTTTGCGAAGTCAGCGTGGTTAAACATTGCAATAAACATTGTGGGAACACCGTTAAAGCAGGTAATTCTCTCATTATTTATGCATGAAAGTGAAGATTTCGGTGAGAAGTACGGAAGCGGACAAAGAGTACCACCGTGGGTCATCATTGACGTCATAGAAAGCACCATACCGAAGCAATGGAACATAGGCACCTGAATCATCATACGGTCAGCCGTTGAAAGATCCATTCTGTCACCGATTATCTTACCGTTGTTTATAATGTTGCTGTGAGTAAGCATTACACCCTTGGGGAAGCCCGTTGTGCCTGAGGTATACTGCATATTGCATACGTCATCAGGCTTTACCATTGAGGCTCTGCGTCTTACCTCCTCCTGAGGTATCAGGGATGCTCTGTCAAGCATCTGTTCCCAGGTCAGACAGCCCTTCATAGAAAAACCAACCGTTATAATGTTTCTGAGGAAGGGAAGATTTTTACAGTAAAGAGGCTTGCCGGCTTCAAGTGTTTCAAGCTCAGGACAAAGCTCCTGCATAATTTCCTTATAATTCGAATCCTTGCAGTCTTCTATCATAACAAGAGTATGCGTATCGGACTGTCTTAACAGGTATTCTACCTCGTGTATTTTGTATGCTGTATTAACTGTCACGAGAACTGCACCGATTTTTGTTGTTGCCCAAAAGGTCAGGAACCATGCAGGAACATTCGTTGCCCAGACAGCAACATGGTGACCGGGCTTTACACCGAGTGATATGAGTGAAGCTGCAACCTCGTCAACATCACGTCTGAACTGTGCATAGGTTCTCGTATAATCAAGAGTGGTGTATTTGAAAGCATATTGATCAGGATACTTTTCAGCCATAACATCAAGCACCTGAGAAAATGTCTTATCAATAACATCAAACTTTTTCCATGGGTGCGTACCTGTTCTTGAACGGTTATAATAAAGGCTGCTGACATCACTGATTTTCGCCGTTTCGTTTGCAATATAGCTGGCAAAATGAGTCAGTACTATATCAGCGTCATTAATTTCATCGTTCCAGTCAGCGCAGATAAAGCCGTCAAAATTAAGAGAACGCAGAGAATCCATAAACTCATTAACGGGAAGCTCTCCCTCACCGATGAGCACATCTGTATCCCCTTTTCTGTCACCGATACGCACATATCTTATGTATGCCCCAAGGTTCTGAATAGTTTTTTCGGCATTCTCATCACCGTAAAAATAGGTTTCTCTTATATTCCACGCAGCACCGAGAACTACTGTGCCAAAGCTGTTGATAATGTCAACAACATTCATTGTGTGAGCAAGACAGCCGGAGGTCTCCAGCAGTATTTCCACATCTCCCGCTTCTGCCTTTTTTATTGCGGGAGTCAGCATATTTCTGAGCCGATCGGTTTCAATTTTTTTGTCAATACGTATAATAACACTTGAAATATTAGCACTTACAGCCATATCTATGTATTTTTCCAAAGCTGAGGCCGATGCGTTTTCGCTGTCAACCGCATACGGGTAAGTAAGGGCAGAAACCGAAAGATTTCTGTTACGAAGCTTTCTTTTTGCATCGGATAAATTATTATTTTTCAATATGCTGTCGGCATGATTTCGTCTTTCTGCCTCAGCATCATATATTTCTATACCTGAATAACCGTAATCATATGCAAATTTGCATAAGCTGAGAAAGGAATTTCTGCTTACGTTACAGGTTGAAAAAGCGAGTTTCATTTCAGTTCTCCTCAAAAATGATTTTATTGAGTGCGTTTATATAAGCACGGATGCTTGCGCCCACGATGTCGGTTGAAAGACCGTTTCCGGAATAAAGCTTTCCGTTACTTCTCAGTCTTACAAGAGCCGCACCGAGAGCCTCTTTTCCTTCGGTAACCGATTGAATCTGGAAATCGTCAAGCTCATAGTGATAACCTATGCTCTGCTCTATTGCTCTGAATGCGGCATCTATGGGGCCGTCGCCTATACTGACACCGCTGAGCTTTTCTCCGTCTTTTATGAGTATTACGTTTGCCATAGCAGTTGTGTTGTGGTTACTGTTTGCCATATATGTTTCAAGATGATAGGTTGAGGGGGCCTGCATTGCATAGCTTGCAACAAGAGCCTCAAGCTCCTTTGCGCCTATTGAATTTTTCTTTGTGCACACGTGCTTAACAGCCTCAAAGATTTTTCCGTTATCCTCGTCGGAAAGCTCGTATCCGAGAACCCTTACAGCTTCGCAGGTCTGAGACAAGGAGCTGTCTGCATCAAGGCATATATTGTCCGCAGAAGTCTCATTTTCGGTATTCTGCATATCGTGTTCGGTATTAATTTTTTTCATCATAACGGCAATATCTCTGTGAATTTCAGTTGTAAGAAGGTCACAGGAAACGCCTATGCTTTCGCCTCTTGCATTGATAATATCGGCAAACTTATCGGCAAGAAGTGTGTCTTTTCCGCACATTGCAATTTTCACACCGTCAGCACCGCTGCTTATAGCTTCGATTGCACAGGCAACTGCCATACTGATTGCGTCGGAAACCTGAACGTATACGGGTATATTACATTCCTTCTTAACAGCGGTAACGATTTTTGCGAATTCGCCGGGAAGGGATACACCTGCATCGTCACAAAGTGTAACTGACGTTGCACCGTTTTCTTCCGCCTTCTTACAAGCATTTACAACGAAATCAGCTTCTGCTCTCGTTGCATCCGTTGCAACAAATTCAACGCACTCACACTTTTCCTTCGCAGCCTTGCAAAGCTCTTCAATTTTACCAAGCATTTTAACATCTTTATAATGATACATATACTCCATCTGTACCGTTGAAACGGGCAGTATAACCTGAAGGCAGGGCTTTGCCGCAGATCTGATGCTCTCCCACGCTTCATTCAGACTTTCTGCCGTAAATCCGACGGGAATACACAGAGTGCTGTTTTTCACAACAGTTGCAATCGTTCTGTTTATGATAGTGTCTTCCTTTACGTTTTTTATCGGTGCAAGCTCAAGTGCATTGACACCCAAAGAATCTATACAGTTTGCCAATGCAGTCTTTTCTCTGAAAAGCAGTGATACTGCACGATCCTGAGCAAGTGTTCTCAAGGTATAATCTGCTACAAATATTTTTTTCATTTTTGTTTCCACCTTCTGAAAAAATTAAAACCGCAGAAATCACAAAGGATTTCTGCGGGATGATTAACTGAATAACCACGGTACCACCCGTATTGCTGCTTTCGCAACCACTCTGAAGCTCTGATAAGCCTTTGATCTGTAACGGGATCCCCCGTAACCTCTTACTGTTTTCTGAGGTTCTGCTCCGATACGAGACTGTTTTTCAGATTCTTTATTACCTCACACCAAACGGTAACTCTCTGTGAAAGCAGGCTGAAAAACATAATATCTTCACTGCATTTGTGATTTTTGTGTATTTTACAACACAATTGTTTTTTTGTCAATACATTTTATCAAATTTTTGCTTTAAACCGCTAAATTTCTATAAAGAAACGGCGGTACATTGTTTTTTTACAAGGTACCGCCTTTTGAATATTATAAATCCTTCAGGAATTTGCTTCTGCTGGGATGACGGATTTTTCTCAGAGCCTTAGCCTCAATCTGTCTTATTCTTTCTCTTGTAACGTCAAATTCCTTGCCAACCTCCTCAAGAGTCATCGGCTTTCCGTTGTCAAGTCCGAAGCGCATTGCGATAACACGAGCCTCTCGGGGAGTAAGTGTCTTCAGAACCTCACCTATTTTTTCTCTCCTGAGTGTTTTTGCTGCCGCATCATCGGGAGAAAGTGCTTCATCGTCAGGAATAAAGTCGCCAAGATGGCTGTCCTCCTCTTCACCAATGGGAGTTTCAAGAGAAACGGGCTCCTGAGAAATACGGAGAATTTCCCTGACCTTATCAATGGGCATATCAAGCTCTTCCGAAATTTCTTCAGCAGTAGCCTCATGGCCGTTTCTGTGAAGCAAAAGACTGCTTGTCTTCTTAACCTTGTTTATAGTTTCGACCATATGAACGGGTATGCGTATTGTTCTTCCCTGATCTGCAATAGCACGTGTAATAGCCTGTCTTATCCACCAGGTGGCATAAGTTGAAAACTTGAAGCCCTTTGAATAGTCAAACTTGTCAACTGCCTTCATAAGACCCATATTACCTTCCTGAATAAGATCAAGGAACTGCATTCCCCTGCCCACATATCTCTTTGCAATACTTACAACAAGACGAAGATTTGCTTCCGTAAGTCTGCGCTTTGCTTCGGGGTCATCCTCCGAAATTCTTATTGCCAGTTCAATTTCTTCTTCGGGAGAAAGAAGCTCAACAACACCGATTTCTTTAAGGTATACCTTAACCGGATCATCTACCATGGCAGACTGTGCATCAGTAAAGGTTGCCTCATCTGTATCGTAATTCTTGACATTATCAATATCGATGGAAAGCTCATCCAACAGATTATCACTCAGGTCATCAACAATTTCAATATTGCGGCTCTCGATAGCGGCATAGATTTTTTCCATTTCATCAAAATCGATATCGTTTTCCACAAGAAGCATATCAATATCGTTTGAAAAAAGCTTATTCTCGTTTTTTGAGGCCTTTTCTATAAGACCGTCAATCAGGCTTTTTTTATCTTTGTTTTCCATTATGATTTTCCTTTCCTGTATTACAGAATCACAATTTTTAAAATTTCCGATTAAAAACCGGTGAGATATTTAATTGCTCCGGGACGGCGGATTTTTCTCAATGCCTTTGATTCAATCTGTCTGATTCTTTCACGTGTGATATCAAATTCCTTGCCTACGTCTTCAAGTGTCATAGGAACACCTGTGTCCAGTCCGAAGCGAAGTATGATAACCTTTGCTTCTCTGGGTGTAAGTGTGTTATTAAGCACCTCTTTAATCTGCTCCTTGAGCATCATACGTGATGCTGCATCATCGGGTGAAAGTGCCTCGTCATCCGGAATGAAGTCGCCGAGATGACTGTCCTCCTCCTCGCCAATGGGAGTTTCAAGAGAAACGGGCTCCTGAGAAATTCTGAGAACCTCACGCACCTTTTCAGGGGGCATATTAAGCTCCTCAGCGATTTCCTCGGCAGTTGCTTCGTGACCGTTTCTGTGAAGTAAAAGACTGCTTGCTTTTTTAACCTTATTAATTGTTTCCACCATATGCACAGGTATACGGATTGTTCTTCCCTGATCAGCAATGGCTCTTGTTATGGATTGTCTTATCCACCAGGTTGCATAGGTTGAAAACTTGAAGCCCTTTGAATAGTCAAACTTTTCAACAGCCTTGATAAGACCCATATTTCCTTCCTGAATAAGGTCAAGAAACTGCATACCTCTGCCTACATATCTCTTTGCAATACTTACAACCAGACGCAGGTTTGCTTCAGTAAGTCTCTGCTTTGCCTCAACATCATTATCGGCAATTCTTACCGCAAGCTCAATTTCCTCTTCAGGGGTAAGAAGCTTTACATTGCCGATTTCTTTAAGATAAACCTTAACGGGATCATCAACCGTATTAATTTTAACATCGTCAGCGTAATCATCTGTCATATAACCCTTGGGGTTATCAATTTCAACGGAAAGACCTTCAATGATATCTCTGTCAAGATCATCAATAATCTCAATACCGTTGCTTTCAATCATAGAATAAATTTTTTCAACCTCATCGATATCAATATCCCCGTCGATTATCAGGTTATCAATTTCGCTGGAGGAAATCTTGCCGCCATTCTTATTGGCTTTTTCTATAAGAAGATTTACCGAATTTTTCTTTTCATTAATTTCCATTTTCTGTTTCCTTTCAATCTTTACTTCTTTTAAATAATTTCATAAACTCATCGTCTCCCATTTCGGAGAAATTCATATCGGTCTTAACGGATTTTTCTTTTTCTTCCTTAATGACCTTAATACAATCCCTGCATTCCTTCACTGAATGATTAAGATTTTCCGATTTCATTTCTATCGACTTGACAGCATCAATTTCTTCAACAGAAAAAGTCGAATCGGCAATAAGGCTCAAATCAATATTTGCTCCCTTATCAATTCTTTCCGTAATAATCTGAAACAACCGTCGGTTAAAATCGGTAATAAAATCTTCAGCAGAGATTTCTCCTTTGACTTTTACCCAGAAATCAGGGTTGCGCATCAGGGAGGATAAAAGTGTTTCCTCAGCGTTTGTACCTCTGAGATTCTTGCTCTTCTGCGGATTTACTTTATTATTAAGACCCGATATCTCCTTCTGGATTTCTCTGAATTTATCGGTTCTTTTACGGAAATTCCGTTTTTTGCTTAACGATTCAATCTGACTCATCAGAGCTTCTTTGCTGAAAGAAAGCTCGTTACATATTTTGGTGGCATAAACGTCTTTTGCAATAATATCGTCCGTCTCACTCAGGATCTGAGCAACAGCTTTGATAAAATTAAGCTTACCGTCAGAGGATTCAATGTCATATTTATTCTTTTCTTCAATTATTTTATATTCGATATCGTTTGCGGCACCTGTTATAAAGCTTCTGAATTTTTCAGGTCCGTATTTTTTAAGAATTTCGTCAGGATCCTTTCCGCCGGTCATCTTGATAACCTTAACTTTAAGTCCCACAGAGCCAAAAACCTGTATCGCTCTTTCGGTAGCCTTTCTTCCCGCCTCATCATTATCAAAGCAAAGAAGAATCTCATCTGCATACCGTGAAAGCAGCTTTGCCATTTCGGGGGTAAATGCAGTTCCCAAAGCAGCAACGGTGTTTGTAAAGCCTGCCTGATATAAGGCGATTACATCCATATATCCCTCAACAACCATAAGCTGACCGTCATTACTGTTTTTTGCGTTGTTAAGAGAAAATACACCGAGACTTTTCTTATAAACCAAGGTATCTGAGCTGTTGACGTACTTCGGCTTACTGTCATCAAGAACACGTCCGCCGAAAGCGACTACTCTTCCTCTGACATCGATAATGGGAACCATTACTCTGTTGCGGAAATTATCGTAATAACTCGTTTTGTCGGTTTTGGTGCTTTTCTTTGCAAGGTCGGCTTCATATACCTCTTCATTAGAATATCCCAGCTTACGCAGATGCCTGAGAAGCGAATCCCAGCTGTCAGGAGCATATCCCAAGCCGAATTTGCGTATGGTAGACATTGTATAACCTCTTGAAAGATAGTATTCAAGTGCCACCTTGCCTTCTTCGCTCATAAGTGTCTGATGAAAAAATTTAGCCGCTTCCTTGTTCATTTCATAAACTCTCTTACGCTTTATAATAAGAGAATCATCATAGCCGTCCTCAGGCATAGGCATACCGCTTCTGTCAGCAAGACTTTTGACTGCTTCGATATAGTCAATATTTTCTATGCGCCTGACAAAAGAAATTATCTCGCCGCCTGCACCGCAGCCAAAGCAATAGAACGACTGTGTATCGGGATAAACGGTAAATGAAGGGGTCTTTTCATTATGAAAGGGACAAAGCCCTATCAGGTTCTTTCCACGCCTTCTCAGGTCAACGTAGGGTGAAATAACGGAAACTATGTCATTATTCATTCTTAGCTGTTCAATAAACTCATCGCTGATTCTCGCCATATTTCACCCTCCTTTTTATTATTTATTCAAGCCAGCCCTTAGGGATAAACAAATTGTTGTAAACTGTCAGGGCATATCCGTCGGTCATGCCGGCTATGTAATCGCAGGCAGCTCTCTGAGTGCCTTCTCTGTCAGCAATTTTCTTATATATATCAGGTAATTTATCGGGTCGCTGAGAAAAATATTCATACAGCTTTTGAATAAGTGCTATTGCCTTTGTCTCCTCACTTTTGCAAACAGGATTTGTATAAACGTTTGCAAACATAAAGTCGTGAAGCTCATCGAAGGCTCTTTTCACGTCAGCCTGTATCGTAAGCTCGTTGGTAGTATTGTTTATTGCAGAAAGCACAAGAGTGTTTATTCTTTGTGATTTTGAAAAGCCCAGAATTTCTCTTATTTCCAAGGGAATATCCTCTTCCGTCATAACTCCGCCCCGTATTGCATCATCGATATCGTGATTGATATAAGCTATTCTGTCAGAGAGCTTTACTATACGTCCCTCGAGAGTTGCTGCTTCGTCACCTCTCGTATGACAGACAATACCGTCTCTTACCTCAAAGGTAAGATTAAGCCCGGTGCCCTCCTTTTCAAGCTTATCAACAACTCTCAGGCTCTGTTCATAATGCTTGAAGCCATAAGGATAAACAGCATCAAGTGCCCTTTCTCCTGCATGACCGAAGGGTGTGTGTCCGAGATCGTGTCCCAATGCAATAGCCTCGGTAAGGTCCTCATTCAGTCTCAGAGCTCTTGCAATAGTTCTTGCAATCTGTGAAACCTCAAGGGTATGGGTAAGCCTTGTTCTGTAATGGGCTCCTTCGGGCATAAGAAAAACCTGAGTTTTGTGTTTGAGTCTGCGAAAGGAATTTGAATGTATAATTCTGTCCCTGTCTCTCTGATACGCAGTTCTTATGGGACACTCTTTTTCTTCTTTTTCACGTCCTTTGGTGTCAGCACAAAGTGCCGCATAGGGTGAAAGAGTCTGTTTTTCATACTCAAGAGCTCTCATTCTGATTTCAGACATAACACAATCTCCCCTTTTTAAATATCATTACATATATTTATACACCAAAAAGAGCGTTAACCCTTTAAAAATTATCATAAATCAACCGGTTTCGCAAAATCTTTCATCGATTACCTCACAGAAAAATCTTCCGTTACTGACATCTATGAGCTTTTTATTAAATCCGTCCACCTTATCCGTCGCCATAACGAATGTAACTTCAACACAATCGGTAAATTCTGTATTTTCAATTATGCCGTCATTTTCGGGAATAAGAGAATTCAGCTTTCCGTAAAATGTGTAGTCACTTTTCACCTTAACGACGCTGCAAAGGGTCATATTTATCATTTTGGCTGCAACTACCGCAATCTTTGCGCCGTGTGAATAAGCCCTTACAAGACCTCCTGCCCCCAAAAGAACACCGCCGAAGTATCTTGTAACAACAACCACAAGGTCTGTCAGATTTTCCTTCAGCAGCACATCAAGAACAGGTATGCCTGCCGTACCTTGGGGCTCGCCGTCGTCGCTGTAACGGCGTATCTGACCGTCCCTCAACACATAGGCATAAACATTATGGGTGGCATCCCAGTGCTTTGCTTTGATTTCATTTATAAACGCAACAGCTTCCTCGTTCGTTGTCACGGGCTTTGCATAGCCGATAAAGCGTGATCTTCTCTCAACAAAGCTGTCATCAGCCTCAAACTTTATTGTTCTGTATTCATTCATAGTTTATCTCCGTGAAAAGAAAAACAGACGGTGCTTATGCCGAGGCATATACAACACCGTCTTTTTACCTGAAGTATCTGATAATTACTTGCTACGATTGAAACGCTTGTTGAATCTGTCAACACGGCCGCCTGCATCAACAAACTTCTGCTTACCTGTAAAGAACGGGTGGCAGTTTGAGCAAATATCAACACGCATACCTTCCTTTGTTGAACCGGTAGCGATTTCAGCACCGCATGCACATCTTACAGTTGTCTGTGCGTACTTGGGATGAAGTCCTTCTTTCATTCTATAGTCACCTCTTTCGCAAAATTACATATCTTTAGTTATATAGCCCGATAATTGTATCACAAGAGTATTTAAAATGCAAGTGTTTTTTATATTTTTTTGCCTGAAATATAAATTAATTTCAGATTTCTGTTTCTTTTGACAAATAGAATGAATAAAGATATGTTTTACTTACTTCATATCCTGTGATTTTTTCCATTGCATATTTATATATTCTCAGCTGGTGTGAATACATATCAGCAAGTCTTTCCTCATCTCTTACACGGTCAGTCTTATAATCTACGATTATCATTTTTCCGTTTTCAATGAAGGCACAGTCAACAATACCCTGTATCATTACAGTTTCTCCGAAGTCGTCCTCAAGCTGAGGATATATCATTCCTGCAGGAATATCAACCGTAAATTTCTTTTCTCTGAAAACAGTATTGCTGTTTATAATTCTGTCGGCAAGCGCTCCGTTAAGGAAGCTAGTAAGACGGGCTTTGTCAAGGCTTTCCGCCTCCTGAACAGTCATCAGATTATTATCAACAAGACGACTGATTTCGGCGTCAAGATCAACTCTTGCCCTTGCGTAATCAATATACTGAACGCTCTTGTGCATCGCCGTACCCTTTTCAGCTGCCGTAAGACCTGAGCTCTCACTCATAAAGGCAGGCTTGGAGGTTGCAAAATACTCGGTATCAAGTGCTGCTTTTCCTAAGCCCGATGCAGCAACCTTTGTCGGAATTCCCGTCAAATCCGAATACTTATATTTATATTCTACTCCTGCCTTTATAACCTGAAGGAAGGCTTCGTCTATCCTGCCTTCGGTCCTGCCGGTAACCTTAGCATTACGGAAATCACGCAGCTTGTTAATTATTTTCAAATCAAGTCTGAAGTTACTGTCAATAACAACACTTTCATCAATATCGGCAAGAGTCCTCAGTTCACGGCAGTCAGGATGTCTGAATGCCGCCTTGATAATCCAATCGCTGTAAGAATTTCTTATAAGCATGGAAAACGGATCAAGCCTTGTTTTATTTATGTTCATATCGGCAAAGAGTTTGACAGCCGTTTTTTCTGCACCCTTGACGCTGCCGATAATAAATAGATCCTCTTTTGCTCTTGTCAGAGCAACGTAAAGAATTCGCATTTCCTCAGCCTTTGAAGCCATATTTCTCATCAGCTTTGCAGTACTGTGCGGCAGCGTTTCATATTCGGCAAGAGTATCAACGTCACGCCTTACAAGACCGATACCCGGATCCGAAGTAATAACCATCCCCTTCTTTTCATCCTCGGCATTGAATTGCTTGTTAGCGTTTGCAAGAATACAAATCGGGAATTCAAGTCCTTTTGACTTATGTATTGTCATTATTCTGACAACATCGGCATTTTCGCTTATGGGGTTTGATGCATCAAGCTCCTTATTTCCCTCAGCCAGCTTATCGATAAAACGTATAAAACCTGAAACACCTATGTATCCCGATTTTTCGTATACATCGGCATAATCAATAAGAAGCATAAGATTAGAACGCCTGAAGTCTCCGTCACCGTCCATTGCACGGCATATTGCAGGAAATGAAGTATCCTCATATATACGCCTTATAAGATCACTTGCCGTAGAGGTTGAAGCAATATAACGTATTTTTCTGAAAAACATCAGGAAATCTGCAACCTTTTTGTTTTCATCTTCGGCGGCAATAAGACAGGAATACAGACTGCCGCTTCTGTTTTTAATTCTCAAGCCGGCAACGTCATCCGGCGTGAATGAAAATATGGGCGAATGAAGTACGGAAAGCAAGGGTATATCCTGAAGAGGATTATCTATAACTCTGAGCATTGAAAGCATGAGAGAGATTTCCGTTGACGAGAAGAAGTTTCCCGTCACTTCTGTATAGCAGGGAATTTCCCATTGACGCAGTTCATCTGCAAACACCTTGCCGGCATTTTTCGTGCTTCTAAGCAGAATGCAGATATCCTTATACCTGACAGGACGAAGCCCGTTTTTATCCTGAACAGGTCTTTTTTCGGCTATCATATCCTTGATAAGCCCTGCAACGTGCTTGGCCTGACAAACCAAAGAATCCGAATCGTAAAGGTCGTCTGATTCAAGGTCGATAAGATGCAAATGAGCCTTAGGTATCGGAGTTTCATTATAATAATCAGCTCCGGGAACAAGCTGCTCCTGTTCGTCATAATCAATATTGCAGAACTGTTCAGACATCATCTGAGAAAAGAGGAAATTTATATATGAAGTAACTTCTTTACGGCTTCTGAAGTTTTTATCGAGAATAATTTTTGCCGGATAGTTATTATCTTTATACGGCTCAAGCGCCGATCTCAAAGCAATGAATATTTCAGGCATAGCCTGTCTGAAGGAATAGATGCTTTGCTTTACGTCACCGACACGGAACAGATTGCTGCCGTTTTTTGAAAGCGCTTCAAAAAACATATCCTGCTGCTTATTTGTATCCTGATACTCATCAATAAGTATTTCCGCATATCTTTCGGACATCTCTGCGGCAAAATCGGTTCTTTCATAACCGTCATCCGTTTCCTTTACAAGCAGACTCAATGCCATTCGGGCTATGTCCGAAAAATCATATGTGTTGGCTTCTTTTTTCAGTCTGAAAAGCTCTGAAGAAAACTCTTTTGTGCATTCTGCAAGCTCCCTTACAATAGGCTCAAGATATTCAAAATCCTCACGGTTTTCATTCTGACTTACGCACATATATTTTAAAATTCTGTCCTTGACTGTCTTTTTGATAATATTGCGCTTCTCCTCAAGAAGAATTGCCAAGGGCTCCTTATTCACACCTTTGGGAAGGTTCTTTCTCTTTGCAAAGCTTTGTTGGAGGATAATCATTCCTTCGTCCCATAAGCCCTCTTCCAAAGCTTTTCTGAAGGATAAAAGCTTTTCTCTGTCACTGTTACATGCTTCTCCGTACGAAGCGGCAAACACATCATCATCCTCATAAAGCATCTGCATTTGAGTATTAAGCTCAAGGCAATAGTCAGCTGCCGTCATCAGATATTCGGCAATCTTTTCGCCCCAGGGATTATCAATAACTCTTTCAGTATTCTTATACGAATCAATAATGCTGTCAAGCCACTTTTCCGGAAACGGATATGCTGTTGAATAGCGGTAAAGCTGAACAATACTGTTTGCAAGCTCACGGTCATCTCTGTTTGCAAAGAACGTTTCCGTAAGCAACATAAAAGCAGGAGACTTTTCAGCGTATTTTTTCTCAAGAATGCAGTCAACGGCCTGATTTATCAGAATTGAATGCTGACTGTCATCAATTATTCCGAAATCAGGTGAAATATCAAGAAAGTGGAAGTTTTCCTTTACAAGAGAGTTACAAAAGCTGTCAATCGTGCATATCTGTGCATCGGGCAGAAGCATCTGCTGCTCACGGAGAAAAGAATTTTCGGGGTTTTCCTTGATTTTTTTATCAAGAGCCTCATTTATTCTTTCCCTCATTTCGTTAGCTGCTGCCTTTGTGAAGGTAACAATGAGAAGATTGTTTGCGGGACACAGCTTTTTATCATCGGTAATACGGCGGATAACTCTTTCAACAAGGACTGCCGTTTTACCCGAACCCGCCGCAGCACTTACAAGTATGGAACCGTCTCTTGCTTCAATAGCCATTTTTTGCTGCTCAGTCCAGTTTCTTCCCATTGTTTTCACCTCCGTTCAATATTTCAAGACATTCTGCATGGTCCGAAAACTCTGCATACCTGAAATTGTATCCTTTATTTTCATAACAGCAAACGCTATGATAATCACAGTATTCACAGGTATTATCATGCTTCTTTCCGTATACGGGATTTGCCCATATTTTACCGTTATGCAGGCTTATTGCCATATCGCTTATTATTCCGTCAATTCTTTTATTTAACGCTTCAAGCTGCCTTAGTGATATGACATTACCCTTGACTCTTCCTGTTTTTTCGTCTATCTTTGCAGGAATAAACAGACTGTCGCCGCTGCAATCCATACCCTTGATAACTCTCGTATCGTCAAGCAGCAGTCCGTTCATCTTGCCGTTTTTCAAAACGGTTCTGTTAATTTCATCCTCATCGGCACCTCTTTCCGCCTTGTGGTGAGTAAAGCTTGCGGGAAGATACAAAACACCGGCAGGAACAATCTTATCACCGTAATATGTCTTTCCGTTTTTCCATATCGCCATAAGATATATAAGCATCTGCATATTGAGACCGTTCATAACGTCACTCAAACACATTTCCTTTGTTCCTGTTTTATAATCAACCACTCTCAGGTAATCGGCTCTATCGGTTTTCATAATGTCTACACGGTCAACGGAACCGATAATTTCAACAACTCCACCGTTTTCAAGCTCTACACGATAGGGCTTTATTTTTCCGTCATTACCGATTTTTAACTCAAAATCACACGGAAGAAAATCAGAATTTTCAAACTCGGTAAATATTCTTTCGAGCACCACAAAAATAGTTTTTGCAAGTCTGTCAAAATGATAAGCAAACCGTTTCTCCTTATCATCCATACCTCCCATAATGGAATCAGCATAGCTGTAAAGTGCAGCTTTGATGTCCTTACGGCACTCTTCTTCATCAACCCTCTTCATTGAATCTGCACTGTATTTTTCAACGAGCTTTTGAAGAACATAATGAACAATCGTTCCGCTTTGTGACGGATCAAGCTCCGCCTTGTCTCTGGGCAAAGCTCTTATTCCGTATTTGCAATAAAAAAGAAACGGACATTTTTCGTAGTCTTCTATTTTCGTTGCAGACAGATACATTCTCTTGCCGAAAAGCTCTGTGGAAACAGCTTTATCGGCAATTTCAAACCTGAAGTCCGAGCTTACACGCCTGAGCGACTCAATTCTGCTTCCGTAAACCGGATTGTTTGCAAAGTAAGCCCACAGATTATCGCAGTAATAGCCGCCTTCTTTTATAAGACCGGCATAAAGCTCAAAGGCGGCAGCCTCACCCTCAATATATTCCTCCGGCTTTATATCGTCCCTGAACGTCTCCTTACAGCCGGGTAAAATCTTTTTTACCATTGTTATAATTTCACCGGGCAGAAGCTTTTCATCCTTACTACCCGTAAGCGCATAAGAAAGAAATATCCTTTCATTTGCACAACACACGGCATTATAAGCTATAAACCTCTCCTCAAGAGTTTTATATTTGTTTATATCGTAAAGCTCAAGTCCTGTTTCAAGCAGCTTGTTTCTGTCCCTTTCGGTAATCAGACCGCCCGAAGCATTCAGCTTAGGAAATACACCTGCATTAAGCCCGACAACAAATACGGCTCGGATATTCCTTGAACGTATTTTGTCTGCTGAGCCGACAATAACCTCATCTATACCCGTCGGTATTCTTCCCAGAGATCTGACTGAAAGGGAAAGATTGAAGAAATCAAGATATTTCTTCATATCGGGATAACTGTTTTCAAGTGAAACTCCGATTTCATTGAGAATTTCCATAAGCATATCCCAAATCTGCTCCTGCTCGAGAGCCAGGCTGAATTCGCCGTCATTTTCAAGATTAATTGCGAGCTCCTTTAGATGCTGTGCGGTATCCGTTTCTATCAGAAAATCATAAACCAGCGCAGATATTTCCTTTGCATTTTTGCCCTTAGAGGCTGCTCTGAGATTTATAAGCGGCTGAATAATTCTGCTTCTTATACCGTTAATTTTTTCAAGCAGTTCCCCTTCGTCCCTGTTCTTGTTTTCCCTAAAGGCATATGGGCTGAATTCCCAGTCGGTTTTCCATTTTACGCCGTCAATTCCCCACATATATACATAATTCTCAAGCAGAGAAACATCGTCAACAGAAACACCCGTAATACCCGTTTTCATATAACGCAGTATATTTTCGGTATTGAAACCGTCAGCGCATATTTTAAGAGCATTCTGAATAAAAAGAACAAGAGGCTGATTTTTAATCGGCTGTCTTGCATCTTCAAATACAGGAATCGAGTACTTTCGAAAGGCATAGCGAAGCTCTGTTTCATACTTATCTGCATCACGGTATATTACCGCAATATCACGGCATCGATAACCCGACCTGAGAAGCTGACGGATTTTTCGGGCAACAAAGCCACATTCATCATCAACATCTGATGCTCCGTAAATATTGATAAAATCAACATCACCGTCATACACATCAGAATCAGGCTTATAAAGATTTTTATCGAGAGTCTCCATTCCGTCAGCCGTGTATTTGCTATAACCTGTCAGGCTTTCATTAATTACTATCGGCTCAGCAACGGAGACACAGTTTTTCTCGGCAATTCGTCTGAGTCTGTTGACTGTTCTTGAAGTAAATGCAAACACATCGTTTCTGTATTCATTATAACTGATACTGTCAGCGCAGATACTTACATAAACATCGTCTGCCTGAGCGATTATCCTTTCAAGAAGCTTCATAACCTGCCCGTTAAAGCTGGTAAAGCCGTCAACGGCAACAGTTTTACCTTTGAAATAATTTTCGGTCTTCAGCAGCTCACTAAGGTTTGCAATACTGTCGCCTGCGTCGCTGTAGTTTACACTCACAATGGCATCATAGGCATCGCAAATCAGCTTGAGCTCACTCATTTTGCTTTTGAGAAAGCTGTTTTCAAGGCTGTTTATAACCTCATCAATGCTTTTTTCCGATGAGGACTGCTTGAACTCGTCAACAACAAGAAGCATATTCTGTATAAAGGCAGAATTGCTTACGTGCTTTCTGTAAATACTAAGTTTATCCTGAACACTCTCAAGGGCAAGGGACATATATAAAATTCTTCCCTGGTCACTGAGTGTCTCCTTATATATCTTCCCGTAATGGCTGAAAACACTTTCAGCAAGTCTTGTGAAGCTGAGAACCTCTATTTTATTTGAGTTTACCGCACCCAGAGCCTCAAGAATACCCTTATCGGTTTCAAATGTAAACTGCTCAGGTACAATTAGAATCGTATTTTCTGCACCTGCACTCACAATTTCACCGAGCTTTTTATGTAAATAGGTTGTTTTACCTGACGCTGCACGTCCTAAAATAAAATGAAGCATAATTCTCTCCTTCTTACGTCGGAATAATATGTTTATATTGTAACATATTTTTAGTTTTAATCATATACTTATTTTGATATTTTTTAAGGTGGCGATATTATGAACTGTTGCGTAACGGATTTAAGGGACAAAAAGGTTATCAATACAAAAAATGCTTGTCTTATCGGCAATGTATGTGATGTTGAAATAGACAGCTGCTCAGGAAGCATAGTAAATATTATTGTAACAAGAAGGAACGGCTTGCTCGGTTTATTCTGCAGGGACGACACGATAAAAATATGCTGGAACGATATTAACGTAATCGGTGATGAAACCATTCTTGTCTGTATTGATGTTCCGGCTGCCGAGCACATTAAAAAGAAAAATATATTTGAAGGCTTATTCCGATAAAAAGCACAGAAACCTCAGACCAAGTCCGGGGTTTCTTGCTTTTATCAAAAATCATATCCTGTTTTAAGTGTTGCTTCATAGGCTTCGCCGTCGGCTATTGCTACTGCCTCGATACCGGTACTGAGCATTTCACCGCCTTTTGTAAAGCACCACCATTCCTCTTTTGCCGAGTCGATAGCTATGGCGTTTACTTCACTAACGAATAAGCCGAACTCACCTTCCGTTCCCTTTACGAGATTTTCCTGCTCAAGTGCACCTCTGAGGTAGGCTTCATCTGTTCTGATTGTAAATTCCTGCTTGCTGTCTCCGTTGATTACCGTAAACGTTATTGTTTTACTGCCTTCCTCAGTATCCTGACCTGAGCCGAAAGCAAAATATCCCACTGCTGCCGCAACAGCTACAACAACAGCAACCAATATAACAATAATTTTCTTTCTGTCCTTCATTTTAAACAACCTCTCTTATAGCTTAATCAAACAAACCAGCTGACATATATCTTTCTCCCGAATCGGGAAGAAGTGCAACTATTGTCTTGTCCTTATATCCGTCAGTCTTTGCAATCTCTGTTGCAAGCCACATTGATGCACCTGAGGTTATACCCACAAGTATTCCCTCTTTTCTTGCAATCAGCTTTGCCATAGCATAAGCATCCTCCCACTTTACCGTGTAAACCTTATCTACAACATCAGGATTATAGGTTTCGGGAATGAAGTTCGCACCTATTCCCTGAAGCTTATGACCCGATGCTTTACCTTCGGTAATAAGAGGTGAATCGTAAGGCTCAAAGCCGATTATTCTGATATTAGTGTTCTTTTCTTTCAGGAACTTACCCGTACCGCTTATTGTTCCTCCGGTACCTATACCTGCAACAAAGACATCAATATTTCCCTCGGTATCTTCCCATATTTCTGGGCCGGTTGAAAGAATATGCGACTGCGGATTATCCGGGTTATCGAACTGCGAAGGAATGAAACTACCCGGAATTTCTTCCTTCAGCTCATTTGCCTTTTTTATTGAACCGAGCATACCTTCTTCAGCACTTGTCAGCACAATCTCAGCTCCGTATGAAGCGAGAAGCTTCCTTCTTTCTATGCTCATTGTTTCGGGCATTGTAAAAATTGCCCTGTATCCCTTTGCGGCACAGATTGCGGCAAGACCGATTCCCGTGTTACCGCTTGTAGGCTCAATAACCGTAGCACCGGGCTTCAGCAAGCCTTTTTCCTCGGCCTGTTCAATCATATTAAGGGCAACTCTGTCCTTAACACTTCCTGCGGGATTAAAGTATTCAAGCTTAGCAAGTATTCTTGCGGAAATACCTAGCTCTTTCTCAATATTTTTCAGCTCAAGTAAAGGTGTTTTACCTATGAGCTGGGGTAAGGATTCATAAATCATAAGGATTCTCCTTCATCTCAAAATCTATGGGGGTAAAACAATAACTGTTTCCATTATAACCAAACTTTAAAATTTCAGGTTTGTTATTTAAAGAATCAATAAGTATTTTTATTGGTTTAATCAAATTCTCGTCAAATTTATGTCCAAGTATTATATACTCTAAACAACCATCGATATTCATGTAAGTTTCATTCTCTGAGGTTTCTCTTAAAACCAACCGAAATTCATTTTCTGTTTTCCAATCTTTGTGCTTTGAAAAGAAGTATATTTTGTTATACTTTATAATTCTTTCCATTACAATTTCTTCCACTGTTTTGTTTAGTAATTCACTTGCAAAACCGGACTGTGCATAAGCATTTTCCTCTTCATTTAATAGTTGTACCAACGGTTCATATGATACATCACCATAAAAAGTTTGTTTGTCAGAAAAACTATTTTTGAAAATATCTATAATTCTTTCCTTATTAAACGCCAAACAAACTCCTTGGTGATTGTTTGCATACTGAGCCCACATTCTTGGACGAGCATATCCTTTATTTGAATATAAACCATTTCCGATATAAGAATCAGCATCATCCTGAGAAAAACAAATTAATCTGACGTTTTGAGTGATTCTCTTTGAAATATCCTTTATTTTATTCAAATTATCCATAAAATAATCAGGCCCTATGCTTACATCGTCAATATATTGCATAACATGATATTTTGATTCTTCGGGATCATTGGTAGATAACAAATGAGAAAAACGCAAAGAATTTTGTGGTAAGATATATTTTATCAAGGTGTCAACTGAAGTATAATGATAAATCAGATCCCTAGTATCAAAAAACGGATTCATAAAACTATTTTTATCCATTATTCCACCAACTCCTTATACATCCTCATAAGCTCTGCCACACACTCTGATTCGGTGTTGAGCTTACCCCAAAAGCCGTAAGCCTGCATAACTGCTTTATCGTTTGCCTGATGTGCTTTGCGGAGCTCAACAGGCATTGTAAGCTCATCATAAAGGTCGGCAAGAGAGCAATCAGGATAAAGAGCTCTTGCATCAAGGATTGCTTGTGCTGTCTGTTCTATCTTGGCTTTCTGCTCATCTGTTGGTGTCGGCCAAGGGAAGTTGTTATAAACTATATTTTTAGAATATCTATAACTTGGACCATAATATCCACAAGTCGAACGCATCCACGCCATATGAACATTTGAAGTCAGTACACCGAAATGATATATTTGACCTTGAGGGATTATCTTAACTAGATTACTGCAAATTACATCCGGTGTTAAAAATCCCATTGGTACATATCTTCTCGTTGAAATGGTTGCTTCTGGAATGACAATGTAACTATTATCAGGAAAGACTTCTGTTTGAAATCTTGTAGGCGAATCTGCAAGTTTCAAAGTAGACTTTCTTTTGCTAGAAAGCCTAAATTCTCTTACCGATTTAACCCTTTCCAAACACATTGGCATTTCACGTAATTCTTTGGGAGAACAATCACCTAACCAAAGACAGAACCTTTTTTTGTTATATAAAAACTCGTTTGCTCCACACCAAGGGTAAAACAGTTTTTTTGATTTGGGCTCGCTTGCAACGAAGCTTACCATTTCTTCTTCACTAAACAGGTAGAATCCGCCATCGATTGGTTGGTTTCCTATTCCAATTTCAGGTACTTGGCATATTGGCCTTGTTCTACTTTCGACGAAAACATCATCAGCATCTACTAAATATGCATTTATATTTACAACTGATTTAATTGCTCCTTTTTCGTATATATGCTTGGATGATATATCGTATGAAGCAAAACCTACAATAACACAATATACCAATGCTTTTTCGGTAGCTTCATTTCCCCACTTGAAAGTTCTGCGTGCAAAATGAATTTTAATTTTAAATTTTTCGTACAATGGTTTCCATACCGCAGCAACCTGCTCACCTTGAGTAATGGAATTGGTAGACACAAAAGCAACTTTGATTTTTGAATTCATAATAAATTCTGCTGCCTTATAGAACCAGCCTGATACATAATCTATAACGCCACTATTCTTGCTGTTTGAATATACATTTGCTATTTCTTCTCTTTGCTCAGCAGACATAAATTTCGAACCAACAAACGGAGGATTACCCATAATATAATTGAGCTTGTCCTTTGGTACAACAGTTTCCCAATCAATACGCAGAGCGTTACCCTCAACGATATTTGCATAAGACTTAAGAGGCAGGAAATCAAGGTTCATATGAATGATGTTTTCTGTTTCCTTCATCATCTGACTTTCAGCAATCCAAAGAGCAGTCTTGGCAACAGTAACGGCAAAATCATTAATCTCAATTCCATAAAACTGACCGATAGAAACCTCAATAACATTACCGAAGTCAAGTGAAATCTGTCCGTTAAAGGTTGCTTCAAGAGCTTCATTTTCAAGGCGACGAAGTGAAATATATGTTTCAGTCAGAAAGTTACCGCTACCGCAGGCAGGGTCAAAGAAGGTAAGTGAGCCTAACTTCTTCC
Organism: Clostridia bacterium; assembly: GCA_017435665.1. GTDB lineage: Bacteria > Bacillota > Clostridia > Oscillospirales > Acutalibacteraceae > UBA6857. The sequence continues at coordinate 45,433 of JAFSEP010000063.1, forward strand.
TAAACTGTGTAATCTTGGTTTCTCTTGTCTTGGCAACCTTGATTTCTTTGATTTCAGCTAATTCCTCACGAAGCTCATCAAGGAAAAGAGGGTCAATAACCTTGTGAATGTTTTCAATAGAGGTATAGTGCATACCGCCACTACGACGGGTTTCAGGGTTGAGAGTACTCTCAAATACAGCACCGAAAATAGTGGGACTGATAGCAGACCAGTCAAAATCCTCACTTGCCTTGCGCAAAAGCAAATCACGGATATTATCATTCATCTGCGGGATCTCAATATTTTCATCAGCAAAAAGACCGCCGTTTACATAGGGGAATGAAGCAAGCATTTCTTCCTCATATGGGTCACGGTCCTCCGGCTTGGTATCAAGAATTTTGAACAGCTCAATAAGAGCCTTTCTCATATCCTTACTGGAAAAAGACTTGATGTAATTATGAAACTTGTTGTGACCGCCAAAGATACCTGCATCCTCTGCGTACAGACAGAAAACAAGGCGTACACAAAGCATATTAAGGCTTTGAAGTGAGCGAGGGTTAGTCTTGTCTATGTACTGCTTTAAAATCTCATCATAAAGTATGCCGACAAGATTGCCAGCCTGAATGGACACTTCCATTTCACGCTTGATGTTTTCATCACCTGTATCAGTAAGAAACTGCAAACGGTAATACTCTTTCTCTAAATCTTTGAGCAAAATCTGTTCAGGCTCACCGTTAGGCTTTTCCATATCGTAAACAAGAAACTCTTCAAAATTACAGGTGACAATCCAACGGGGTCTCTGCGAATAAGGCAGAACAGCAGAATATCTCTGAGCCTGCTGAAAAGGTGTGAGAAGTGAACCGTCAGACTGACGTATAGCCTTTCTTAAATCCTTGCCTCTTCCTTTCTGTTCGATAAGCACATGAGTGGCGGCAATATGACCGTCTATAAAGCTTGTGTGGTCGAGCTTGACCTGTTCTTCAAAGGTTATCAACTTTTCAGGCTGTTCAACACCATAAACATCACGAAGAAGTGAGAGCCAGAATGGTTGGCTTTCACCTTTCTCATAACCTTTATCTTTCCAATACGCCGCAAACTCTTTGGCGGCTAAACGCATTTCGTTGTCTTTCATATTTCTACACTCCGAATTATATTATTCACATTCACACTACCTCAAACTTATGCTCTCTGTTATACCCGCATTTTCTGACTTTGGGCAAGGTCAGACCGAACTGGTCGTCACATTTGTCCGTAAATCTATAAAGCGTCTTATCGGCATCTTCGAGATTTTCACTTTCGCTATGCTTTGTAATAACTGTAATGACCGAATTTTCCTTGATTTTCTTTATAATTTCTATGCCTTTTCCGTTACAGGCAAGAACATTGATATAATCGGGAATTTCCTTTTGCATTTCTTTTGTCACACCGAGAAAAGCACAAAGGATGATTCTTCTTATTTTTGCATTTGTGTATCTCTTTGTCAAAACGAGGTTGTGAAGCTCCTCAAGACTTGTTGCCTGAGAAATCGCTTTTTCAAGGCGGTATTCAAGTCCTTCATTCACATCGGCAACCTCAGACAAATCATCGGCAGTCATTGAACGGAGTTTGGACAAAATTGCAAGCTCGATTTTAGAAATATCTGAGGGCATTTCACCGTTTTCCTGAGCTGACTTCAGAATTTCTAAGGTATTGTCAGGTACATATCGACCTATATCCTTACCTGATTTTATTCCCGACCTTACAGCAGATGCTGAAAGAAAACTTCCGGAAGCCTCATTACTGTCATGGTCAACGCCCTTTCTCATAACAGCGCAGGGCAAAATATCGCTGTTTACAGCCTTCAACTGTTTCATATACTCAAGAGCAAGAACGTTGTTCGGCTTATCGGCAACAGGATTGTTCAACGCCATTGAAAATGCGGTAGGATAGGATAAGCCTTCCTTGAGATATTCTTTGATTTTCGCTTCAAACTCTGCTGTTTCTGATTCTTTAAGGCAGTTTTTAAGCTCGTCTATATCACTTTCGCTGCCGAAATAAAGGCGGTCAATGCAACCGAGTTTATCAAGAAGACCGACTGAGCCTCTTGCAAAGGTTTCAGCCGTACCCACGGCATAAGGTAACGGAAGCTCTATTATCAGGTCAGCACCGTTTCTTACAGCAGCTTCTGCTCTTAGGTATTTATCACAGACAGCAGCCTCCCCTCTTTGCACAAAATTGCCACTCATAATACCGATTACGTGAGTGGAGCCGTCTTTGTGCATACAATCAAGCATATATCGGTGACCGTTGTGGAAGGGATTATATTCGCATACCACACCTGAAATAACCATTTTCAGCATTTCCTTTCAAAAATCGTAAAAATTCTCTTGCATTAAGACTTTATATTTATTATAATATAACAGTTATGATAATTCATCAAGTAATTTTTAATTTTCGGAGGAAAAAATAATGAAAATTCTCGTTATTAATGCCGGCAGTTCATCTTTGAAGTATCAGCTTATCGATATGTCAAATGATGCTCTCCTTGCAAAGGGTATCTGCGAACAGATCGGTGATGCAAATGCTGCCTTTACACACAAGGTTCCTGCTGACGAAAGCAAAAATATCAAGGGTGCTCCCCACGCAATGGCTGACCACAGCGAAGCAATCCAGCTTGTTCTTGACACTCTTGTAAGTGCTGAAAACGGCGTTATTGCTTCAATGGACGAAATCAGCGCAGTAGGTCACAGAGTTCTCCACGGTGCAGAAGAATTCTCAGGCTCAGTTCTTGTTACAGAGCCCGTTAAGGAAGCAATCAGAAAGTGCTTCAAATTCGGTCCTCTTCACAACCCTGCTAACCTTAAAGGTATTGAGGCTTGCGAAAAGATTATGACAGTTCCTCAGGTTGCTGTTTTTGATACAGGCTTCCACGCAACAATGCCCGACTATGCATATATGTATGCTCTCCCCTATGAATTCTACGAGGAAGACGGCATCCGCCGCTACGGCTTCCACGGCACATCACACCGTTATGTAAGCATGAGAGCAATCGATATGCTCGGTAAGGGTGCCGAAGGCACAAAGATTGTTACCTGCCACCTTGGTAACGGTTCATCAATCTCTGCTGTTATGGACGGCAAGTGCTATGATACAACAATGGGTCTTACTCCCCTTGAAGGTATTATGATGGGTACAAGATGCGGTTCAATTGACCCTGCTATCGTAACAACCATTATGCAGGACAAGGGCCTCACACCGGCTGAAATGGATTCACTTATGAACAAAAAGAGTGGTATGCTCGGTCTTACAGGCACAAGCGATAACCGTACAATCGAGCAGAGAGCTAAGGAAGGCGATCCGAAAGCAAAGCTTGTTGAGTCAATGCTCTGCCACCAGCTCACCAAGTATATCGGCGGCTTTGCTGCTGCAATGGGCGGTGTTGATGCTGTTGTATTCACCGGCGGTATCGGTGAAAACAATCCTCAGTACAGAACAAGAGTTGCTGAAAAGCTTGGCTTCCTCGGAACAACAATTGACGAAGAAAAGAACGCAATCCGTGGTGAAGAAATTGATATTTCAACTCCCGATTCAAAGGTTAAGCTTCTTGTTATTCCCACAAACGAAGAGCTTATGATTGCAAAGGATACTTACGAAATCGTTTCAAAGATGTAATCAGTAAAAAACTAATGCCGTCGGTCTCGCCGACGGCATATTTTTTGTTGATTTTTCACTTTGTTCCCGTTGTGATAACTGCCTTATTCTTTATAAAATAATCAATCATTGAAACCATTGTAAGAGCAAGAGCAACATACATAACAACAGTTTCAAGAACAGCGAGCTTTTCTATATTCAGAAGCATTATGATTATCATTGTCATCTGCGAAATTGTCTTTGACTTGCCCCACCAGGTGGCAGCAATCTTCACTCCGTTATCGGCGGCAACAAGTCTGACACCGCTGACAACGAATTCTCTTGCAATAATCGCAATAGATATCCAAGCAGGAATCTTGCCGGTGGAGGTAAGACACACAAGTGCCGAGCATACCAACAGTTTATCTGCAATAGGATCCATAAACTTACCGAAATCGGTTATCATATCATATTTTCTTGCAATGGTTCCGTCAAGCTTGTCCGTAATTGTAGCAATACAAAAAACAACAAAAGCAATGATTTTATTATACGGAGTAAAATCTGTTTCCATAAACAGAACAAAAATCGGAACAAGTATTACTCTGAACACAGTAAGCTTATTTGCAATATTCATTATTTACCTCACAAATATGTATAATCTGCTTTTTGCAGTCAAGTGATTATAGCACATCTCTATTGTCGGGTATGTGTCTTTTTTGTAACAAAATAAAAAATCCTACGCATATTTCAGCGTAGGATTTAAAGCAATTATATCAAGAAAGCATTTCTATTATTTTTCTGAATTCATCGGTATTCTTAAATTCATCTGATAGCGGATATCTCTCCGTCATAAGACTTTTAATCTGACTTTTGGCAACATAATTACTGCCAAGGCACTGCTTATCAAATTTCTTTCCTTCAAACAGCGTAGAGTGCAAAACGGTGATTCTGTCAAGTGCATCAAATTTATCTGCCAGCTCCGCACATTTTCTGAGGTTTAGCAAAGATTTTTCAATATCACCATTCTTGAAATAGAAATGACCCAGATGCCCGTGGCAATACATTATTTTTCTCCACATACGGCTGTAATTACCGTCGTCATAAAGAAAATTTAAGTTGTCAATTATTCTTTCAAGAATTTCAATCTTGTACTCAAGAGAAAATCTTTCATCCCAAAAATAATAATGGTCAAGGGTATTTTCAAGCAAAAATACTTCTTCCTCAATAGCCTCTCTTATCACCTCATCACGTTCAGGGTGGTCAGCAGGATAGCTGAAACAATACATTTCCCGCCCGTCTCGCATTCTCGGCATTTCTTTGATGATTTTCTCACAATCGTCAAATGTAAAGACACTGTCATCTCTTTTAGAAAGTAGTTCATAAAAATGAATGTAGTACCTTTTTGCGCAAATGCGTATTGAATCAACGGTGCAGTTCTGTTGTATATTTTCGTAAATAGAAAGTATTTTTGAAGCATTATCGTCAATTTTGTTGTAAAACACAAGAAAACCCATATATCTTAACTGAATTCGAAAATCATTAGGATACTTTTCAATTAATTCATAGGTCTGTTCCTCGATTAATCTGTCATCAGTAAGATTATCATATTCTCTTATTCTTTTTCTGATTTCTTCTTCGTTTTTGGCTTTGTTTATGCCAAGCAAATCATCAATGCTCACATTAAAATATGAAGCAATATCAGGAAGCATGGTTATATCGGGATAGGTATCTCCTCTCTCCCATTTACTTATTGATTGAAAGGAAACGCCCAAAAATTCCGCCAATTTTTCCTGAGTTAGCTTCTTTCCAAGCCTGAGTTCTTTTAATTTTTCACCGAAATATATATTCATATCAGTCACCTCGAAAAAAATATTCAGCGCTGTACTTATATAATATCTCTGATTTGTTTAAAAAGCAATAACTCGTTTAGCGAGAAAAATTCTCTCGACAAGAGAAAAAACGCAAAAAAATCCTACGCATATTTCAGCGTAGGATTAGTCTTAGTATCAAATTTCTACATCGTCAACCTTGATGTCGTTATTTTCTTCAGCCAAAAGCTCGTTCTTTCTTCTTCTGAAGAAAATATAGCCTGCCGAAGCACCAACAGCAAGAAGTCCGATTGGCGTTGCAACATATTCGGGATTTTCCTTAACTGTCTCGGTAAGAGATTTATCGAGCACCTGAACTGTTGTCTGCTCCTGCTTTGCCGTGGTAAGTGCATCGTTATTTCCGATAACATTACCGTTTGCATCTGTGGGATAGGTTTCAAACTTGTTACCTGAGCCTATTCCGTTTACGGGATAAGTAGTAATTGTATTGCTGCCGTTGGGCTTTGTTGTAGGTGCTGTGGGTATTTCCACCCCTGTCATATAATTGTCAGCTGCACCTGAAAGGGAATCGAGAACGCTGTCAATGGGGTCAGCGATATCAATGTTAAGATTGCCGTTAACATCGGCAGCATTGGCATTTTTCTCAATAACAAAGGTATATGTTGCCTTGTCGCTTCTTTCACCGTCGTCATAAAGCACTTCGATAACAACTGTTGTTTCGATATCGTTATCAAGCTTAACACCTGTTGTTGAGGTATTCTTAACCTTGTTACCGTTAATATAGGTTTCTGCGCAGTCAATATCACCGTCAACAAGCTGATCAGCAACAAGATATGATGTAAACCATACCTGTTCATTTTCAGGTGAAACATATACACGGTAATTATATATGTCGGTATAGAATTCAGCTTCAAGGTCAAAGAAGCCTTCGGCCTTTGCCTTTTCAAAGAGGGATTCTGTTGTCTCATTCTTTTCGTAGCTTATGCTGACTTCATCAAGCATTGCCTTCAACACAAGCTCAGGTACCTTCTTTTCCTTCTCACCGCTGAGAAGTGCGGCTCTGAGAAGAAGAGGATCAACCATAACCTCATATCTCTGAGTGAGGATAGATGCATAATAAGCATAAAGCACATATTCCTCCTGCTCAGCAGTAACTGCTGAATAAGGAACATCTGTCGGCACGCTGTATCCTGCATTATCAGCAGCAGCAAGACGTACCCAATAATATACTTCAGTTTCCGAAGGCTCGTCGCTTACGGGATATTTCTTCTCATCAACAACATAGTCCTCTGCGAAAAGGTAAGTAAATGATGAAAGAGAATTAACGTTAGCGGGAACATTCATATTGCACATAGAAGAGAGAATATTTACTATTGCACCCTCAACTGTTGTGCCCCTGGGAATTTCAATCTGCTTATCAAGAATAGCACCGTATAAGTCTGTTTTAAGAGAAACGTATACGATAGCTGTATACATCTGCGTAAGCTCGCTTTCAACGAAGGGATAAACTATACCGTGTTCTTCGTTATATGTGCGCATTACTGTGTTTGTTTCCGTTATAACACCGGAAGCTATCAGTGAATAATAAAGTGCCTTGAGGCTTGTAACAAAAGTGCTTTCAAGCACCTCTTCAGAGGCATTGAATAAGCTGGTATAATTATTACATTCCTCAACAAACTGGTCTAATGTATGGCTGTAAGGAGACTCAGTCACGGGAACCAATGTAAGAGCTGTTACAGAAGAGGAGCTGTCTCTGACAACCACGTCATCTATCCATGCGTAATTATAGTCCTCAAGAGGAACATATGTCTTGGTCTGTCCCGGTGTCGCCTTAGCCTGTCCGTTTTCATAATAAACTGAAGCCAATGACACAAATGAACCGCAGCAAGCTGATATGAGCAACATACTTGTAAGTATGAAGCATAATAATCTTTTGCTCTTCACTGTGACACCCCCATATATTGTATAATTAAATCGCCAATAAACATAATTTAACACATATATAATACAACGAAAGCCTATCAATGTCAAGAAGAATTTGCTTTATTTTCACTAAAATTGAATTATTTTATAAAATTAACAAATTATCTTCTTTCAATTCATAGATACATAGTCGGCAATACCGCAGAAAATCGCATAAGCAAAGACCTGCTGATACGCATCGTCTGTAAGAAATGCACATTCATAATCATTAGATATATACCCTGTTTCAATGAGAACCGAAGGAAAGCTCTCCGTTCTTGTAACATAAAACGGATAGAAGGAGGTTCCGTCATCAAGTCCGTTCATCATCTGCGGATTATTCTGATAACACGAGGTGCTGTAAGCCGAAACAAGCCTGTTATGTATGCATTGGGCAAGAGGCTTGGAAAAAGATGTATAATAGAAGGTACTCGTTCCGCTGAGGCTTTTGTTCTTGGCAGAATTCAGGTGAACACTTACGTATAAATCGGGATCAACCTGTTCAGCCATATTTCTTCTGTCGTAAAGCTCAACAGTTGAGTTGGAGGTTCTGGTCATATAAACCTTTGCCCCGTTCTGTATGAGATAGTTTGCAAGATATGTGGATATTTTCAAGGTCTGTCCCGATTCGTAAACCGTACCGTTCATTCCGAGGGCTCCGGGGTCGCTTCCGCCGTGACCGGGATCAATGACAATCACCGTATCCGAAAGGCTTTTTCCTCTTTCTTTGAATTTAATGTCAAGGTTACCGTTTTCATCGTAAGTAATTTTATATCCGTAAAATCCGCCTTGCTTTTTAAGATAGCATCTGAGAATTGAATAATCCTTCTCGTTTATCCATTCTGTTGATGCAACAATTTCATTATTCCCCACATCCACCGTACCTTTTGCCGATGACGTGTAATAAAATACGAAATCGACAACGCTTACGGTATAATTTCTGATGTTAAAGGGCTTATTTTCATAGCCTGCATAATAGTCCTGATTGTAATAATTAACTGCATAAGGAATACACCAATCAGTATCGAGCTTTATAGACAGGCCATTATTACAGTAAGAGGATAACACCTTAATACTGTTTAGCGGAAGATTATATCCTCGGGGAATAAATGCCACATCCTCCTTGACCACACGTCTGCCGGTTGCAAGGTCATACATATGGAAGGTGTCCCCGTCACCGTTAGTATAGGATGACTCCCCTACCACGTAATCAATAGTTCCCTGAGTCCAGGAATTATAATTCGGATTATAATATGAATTATTGTTTTCCATCGGTCTTGTTTCGGCAAATGGACTTGTTACAATAACAAAATCCGAATTGCCGCTGACACCGTTATAGGAATAAGGGGTCATATTGTTTCCTGTGCCGACTATGCTCTGCACAGGAGGTCTGACAGTATTTTCCTGCGGAAGAACAACCTGTTGGCTGCTCTGAGTTGTTTCCTGCCCTTTTCCGTTGACGGTGATACTGCCGCCGGAATACTTTTTGGTATTACCGTTAACCGTAGCTTCAATTATAACCGTTCCGATATTTCTGCTCTGCCTGCGTGCTTTCGGGAGCTTATAGCTGCAGGAGAATACCGTATAATCACCGTAGCTGTCCTGAATTGACTTCATTTTTATTCTTTCATCACCGATAACGGCGTAAAGCTCTGCGCCGTAGTATGCGCCTGCAGTTATATCAAGAACCGTTCCGCCGTTGTAAAGCATATCCTCATCGGGAGAAATAAAGGTCACGTAATCTCCCGTAAACTCCTTTGTGCAGACAACCGTATGCTCAATAGTCCTGCCGTTCTGATAAATTCTGATTACATTTTTTCCGTGACGGAGGTTTATATCAATATCGCACATTTCCTTACCCACAGAGCCGTAGTTATAATCATTGATATAAAGAGAATATTTATCAGAACAGTTAATAGTAAATTTAAAGAATTCTTCCGGGGTTTCACTCTGCTCACTTTCAAGTCCCACAAAAGAAATCTCTTTTAAAGCTTTTTCTGTGTTTATGCCGCTTTTTATGTATTCAACTGCAACCGAAGTGCTTTTATCTCTGTCACTTACAAAATCACTCAGAGAATAAAACGATCTTCCGAACAGCTTTGAAAGTACATCTGTGGAAATTATCTGCCTGAGAAGCTCATCAGCATTATCTGAGTATGAGCTGTTGCATATTCGGTCACACCTGAACTGAGCAATAAGACCAACCTGAGTCGCCTCAAGAACAGCGTTCAGAGAAGCGACGTCGGTTTCTGCAGATGCAACGCAGTAGGTCATATGGGTGTTATCAAAGGCTATGCTTTCAGGATTTTTAATTTCATCAAACTGCGCATAAACAACACCGTTCTGATTATGCGAACGGACAGCACCTGTAATATCAGCAAGTCTTCTGTTCACAAAATCTGCATCGTGATTCGAGCAACCTGTTATAACTAAACCGTCGCAACCCGGCATTGAAGCAAGCTGAGAAATTATACTGTCATAACTCATAATATCAGCACACACAATAACATTCAGCCCGGATTTGTCAATTTGTTCAACAACGGTTCTGAGAAAATCAGCGTCTTTGTCGTCGATTTTTTTCTCGCTAGCGAAGTTTTTATATTCAGTCTTTTTCTTATTTTTAACAAGGCTTCCTGTTTTGCTGACTGCCGCCGGCTTTACGAACACCGTATCAAAGCAATATTCTTTCAGCGTTTCTACACCTGAGACCAAGTCATGCTCCGTATAATCAAGATTTTCAACAAACCAGACTGCATTGGAAACGGCCTTTGCTTTTTCAAGCGCTTCATTGTCATTTGAAGAAATACCGTTCATTATACCTGAATTTAAGAAAGCAAAAGCTCCTGCCGCAACAAGTATTACAACTGCTGCGGCTGACATTATACTTAATATAGATTTTTTACTTACAGAAAATTTCATTTTTTTGAATCCTTGTTCATTACACTTACATCTTGGTTATTTAACATTATATCATTTCGTTAAGGGAAATAATTTCATTATTTTTAAAATAACTGTTACCAAATATGTAATTATACGAAAATACTGCGAATCCGTCAAGAGACTTGTTTCTGATAAGTTCAATCTGTCTTTTCAGGATATCGTCATTTTCCTTCCACTCGTTTTTTCCTTTACCTGCATATTTATCCTCTTTTCCCGTTTTGTATGCGGCAAGACCCGGTATTAGTCTGACACTCTCTGCTCTTTCCAGCTCCGACCACTCTGACAGACATTTTTCAAAGGGTTGAGATGAATTTTCAAAGCCGTAGTATATCTGAGGAATTATTATATCCGCAAAACCCGGGCATCTGCACCACATTTCAACATCGGCATACAGCTTACTGAAGTTTTTATCAATATCGCCGCAAGGGCTTATACTGAAAATCAACCTGTCATTATGATTTTTAATCAGCGAATATATTGAAGAAATAAGAATATTGACATTCTCTCTTCTCCATTCATCAAGAGAAAGCAAGCCGCCCTCGGATATATATCGGTCATAGTCATTACTGTCAAAGCTCTTGTCGGTTGTGGGATAAAAATAATCATCAATATGTATTCCGTCGAGCTCATACTTTTCAAGCAGCTCCCTTACACCTTCAAGAATAAGTCTCCTGCCGGAAGCAGACGAAGGCTTGATATAGGAATAACTATCCCCACAGCTTACATCTTTACGTGATATATAATTAAATGCAATGCTGCTCCCGTCATAATTTCCGTTTGATGAAACTCTGTAAGGGTTCAGCCAAGCGTGAATCTTCAGCTTATGTCTGTGTGCCCCTTCAATAAATACCTCAATTGCATCAAAAACAAGCTCACCCTCGTATGAAAACTGCTTTGCAGGAGAAAAATATGAAGACGGATATATACTGTCACAGTTTGCTCTGACCTGAACAAAAATATCGGTAAACCCGAAGTCGGCAATCCTCTCGAGCATTACCGAAACCCTATCCGCATACCTCTCGGCGGTGGTATTCTTTTCAGGCGCAATTTCATATATAGGAAGCCACACACCTTTAAACTCACTATCAGACAGCGATATTTCATTTCCTTCAGGCTTCTGAGTTACGTCCGATGCGTTCTTTTCCGCAGTACATCCGCACATAAAAATAAGCATTAAAATCACACAAAAAATCCGTTTCATTCTTTTCTCCTATTGACAAGTTCGCCGATTCATAATAAGATAGATACATAATCTATCGGAGGTTTGCTATGGCTATTTCAACATTAATAAAAAACAAAACCGAAGACTTAGGCAAGTCAAACGAGCTTATTTGCCCTAGGTGCAATGAGTTAACAAAGCTGCAAATGTTTGCCAACTTTGACCTTGACAATTACTTTGCACAGTTATTCGATAAGGACGAGGATTTCAACTTTGCCGTCTGCCCTCTTTGTGCAGGCGTATTCAAAATAAGCAATACATATGTACCGGGCACTCAGGATCTGAGACCCTATCACCTGCTTCCCATCAACGATAAATAATATGGACAAAAACATTCTGTTATTCATCCTTGTGTATTGGTCAATGCTCAGCCTTACAACCGTTATTATAACGGTAATTGATAAAAAACGTGCAAAAAGCAACGGCTGGAGAACGCCTGAGAAAACACTGATAACCCTTGCAATTCTCGGTGCGGCATTACCCGAATATATAACGATGAAGAAAATAAGACACAAAACAAAGCATAGTAAATTTATGATAGGCTTACCGATAATTATGCTTCTTCATTTAATAATTATCTGTGCTTCGGTTTATTTATTATATCTGAGATAAAAAGTAACAGGACGGCATCGCCGTCCTGTTTTGTACTTTTATTTTACCTTCACATTCTTAACCTTTGACCAGTCTGAAAAAATCTTCTTTCCGTTCACAGTCTTGTATGTTCTCACTCTTACATAGTACTTCTTGCCCTTTGTGAGCTTCTTGATTGTTGTCTTCTTTGCTGACTTCTTTGCGCTTACCTTCTTTGCGCTCTTCATCTTCTTTGAGGTTGAATACTGAATCTCATAACCGCTGATATCACTTACCTTGCTCCATGAGGCTGTAAGCTGCTTGGAGCCAGCCTTGAGCTTGAGTGAGGTTGTTTCGGGGATTGTTTCAACCTTGAGGGTTGAGCTGTAAGCTCCGCTTGCTCCGTCAACAACTGCTCTTACCCTGAACTGATATTCCTTATCAGCCTTCAGCTTCTTTACTGTGTAAGAGGTTGAAGATGTTGTCTTAATCTTCTTCCACTTTGAGCCTGACTTCTGATAAACCTCATATGATTTTGCACCGGTTACCTTGATCCATGCAAGTGTGATTTCTGATGACTTTGCAACCTTGATCTTCTTAGCCTTGAGCCCTGAAACCTTACCGAGAGTGAGCTTTGCAACAGTCTGCTGCGCAACAGTTATCTTTCCGCAGACCGAACACTTCTTGCCTGCTGTAAGACCGGTTGAGGTGTAGGTTGCGGCTTTACCTGCAACCGTCACTTCCTTGTGACCTGTTACCTTGATTGTCTGCTGCTTTGCCGTTATTGTTCCGCAGACGGTACACTTCTTACCTGATGTTAAGCCTGTCTTTGTGCAGGTTGCAGCCTTTGCGGGAAGTGTAGTTTCCTTGTGTCCTGTTGCAGAAATTGCTTCTGTATAGCTGTCACCGCAAGAACAGGTGTAGGTTTTGGTACCAGATGTTGTGCAGGTTGCTGGCTTAGTTATGGTTGGGGTAAAAGAGTGGGTGTGGGAAGATTTGTAGTGGATTGTAGCACCGGTTAAACATTCGTTGTATTCATCTATCAATATTTCGTTCCAATCACCTTCGTTACCACCATAATAAACATTCGCAAGATTCGGACACTCGTTAAATGCAGACCACCCAATTCTTGTAACACTATCAGAAATCCAGATATCCGTTAAGCCATAACAATATAAAAATGCCCATCCCTTAATTTCTGTTACACTATCTTGGAGTTCAACACTTCTCAAGCTTTCACATTCATAAAATGCTTGAGAGCCAATAGTGGTTACACCACCCTTAACAACAATAGTTTTTATTTCGGAGTTATTAAAAGGTGAATATTCAAACTCATTTTCATATTCGTTGTCCATATCATAATCATACATCGGTCCCTCACCGCTAATCACGAGTTCGCCGGTCAAATGATTATAATTCCAGTAAACTTTATCACCACACTGACCTGTCGCAGCAAGCGTATAATCATCTTCAGAATCATCATTTGAGTAATTTTCACCGCACACTTCACAAATATTATCACCATTCTCGTCAAGGTGACCTTCTGCTACAATTATTTCGCAATCTTTTCTGCCGCAAGAGCAAGTGTAGATAACACACCCATCCTCCTCACAACTTGCTTCAATTGTTTCTGATGTGAATGAATGTATGTGTGAAGCGTTTTCTAAAATGTTGATTTCATATTCAGCTACAACACCCATATATATAGCTCCCGCTTTATACGTGTTACCCGGGAACCAATATTTATCACTAGCAGAATCAACTGTACAATATGTTAGCACAACGTCATTTTCTTCATCTTCAAAATCAGACAACGAACCGGTAACTGTTGTACCATTCTTATAAAATATAGTAATATCTCTCGGTGCATAATCATATGCAAAATAATTAAATTCGCCGAAATCAAAGCCATACCAACTCAACTCACCGTCAACACCTTCCGTAAGGAACAACGGCGATATTGCTATTCTATCTATTGGTGTTTCCTTAATTGTGACATCTACTTCTATTGAATAAATTTCGATATCATCATCTTCATTCTCATCATAAGTATATAACGAAACATTTCCAATATGTTTCCCGATTCCCCAATTTTCATCCCATTGAGTATCAATACGATTAATACTTCCTAGGTTCTCTAGTTCTGTGTAATTCAATTCAGCAGTTTTTCCGTCCTGAAATGTCAAATTATAATCAGTGAATAAATGATAATTATAAATAAAGTCTTCAAAATAATACATCTCTCCAGCATACGAATATGAGTGATATGAACCTTTAGTTCCTTCAACGATTTCTATAGGTTGTGCTTTTATTTCTTTTAATTCACCTATTATAACATTATACTTATAAGTTTCTACCCCAAAATCAAGATAAGCATTATACTCACCAATGCTCCATTGATTATTATATGACTGATTATCATGATAATGATAGTAAAAATCAGTACCATCCAATAAATCATCGTATGTACATTCTTTACTTGTACCGTCTTTGTAGTTAATTTTCAACATAACAGGACGAGCATTGTAACCGTACCATTCAACAAAAATTTCTTCTCCATCATTGTCGTAAATCCAATTAAAATTCAATTCACCTGAATAATCCTTAATCAAAAAAACATCTTTTACTTCTATACTTTCAATACTGCTTTCAACAATTTCAACAACATATTCAATACTAAAGGTTCCCTCGTTTCCAAACCAACCCGAGTGTTTGCCTATATCCCAAGGATTCTCTTTTTCTTGGTCAATGCTATAACAACCTAGAATAAAGTCAAAGTTTGTTTCCATTTTGTCTTCAAAGTCATCGTAACTTAATTGCGTAGATGTGTCATCATCAAAAAACACTGTAACAAAAGGCGGTTCAATGTCGTCATAATAAAAATATGGTTCATCAATAGGTTCCCCAGAATAATTAGAATCTATCATATAACCGTTTGTTCCTTCTTCAATTGTAACTTTTTCGATGCCTATGCTTTTAACCAATTTTCCATCAATATACAAATTCGCATATTTAACATTTGTTACAGATAAACTGGATGCACTCGCTGTCAACGCAAACTCCGACCAATCTGTTTCTGCAAAACCGCTTAACGGTGCAAGACCGATAAGCAATACTGCAATCATCACCACAGCCAAGGCTCGTTTTGTTGCTTGTTTTAAATTTTCCATATTCATTCCTCCAAAGTTTTTTCGGAATTTTTCATTCCGCAATAATCTTACAACCCACAAAACAAAATTTCAATAAAAAAAGAACGAACGGTCAGTTAAACGGAATAAACGGTAGTTTACAGCTAAAAACAGGACGGCATCGCCGTCCTGTTTTTATTATTGTGTTAATTATTCATTTCCTGCTTTAAGTCTTGGGGCCTTCTTACCGTTTATATGCTCAATTCTCGGCTCGCCCGTTCCTTCAACACACTCTTTTGTAATAACAAGTCTGTTTACGGTGCTGTCACCGGGAATATCATACATATAATCAAGAAGAAGCTTTTCTATAACCGAACGTAAGCCTCTTGCGCCCGTGTTGTTTTCGAGTGTCTTCTTGGCTATTTCAAGAAGTGCATCGTCTTCAAATTCAAGCTCAACACCGTCAAGTGAGAACAGATACTTATACTGCTTGATAAGAGCGTTCTTAGGCTGACTCATAATCTTCACAAGTGCTTCCTCGTCCAAAGCCTTGAGTGCTGTTATAACGGGCAATCTGCCCACAAGCTCGGGAATAAGACCGAACTTCACCAGATCGTGATGAACAACCTTCTGAACAAGAGCGCTTGCTTCAAGCTCCTTCTTTGACTTAATTTCAGCTCCGAAGCCGAGACCTGACTTACCCTGTCTCTTTTCTATAACCTTCTCTATTCCGTCAAAAGCACCTGCACAAATGAAAAGAATGTTTGTTGTGTTTATCTGGATAAACTCCTGCTGAGGATGCTTTCTGCCACCTGTGGGCGGCACATTTGAAACAGTACCCTCGAGAATTTTCAGAAGTGCCTGCTGTACACCTTCGCCGCTTACGTCACGGGTGATTGACGAATTCTCACTCTTACGGGCAATCTTGTCAATTTCATCAACATAAATAATGCCTCGTTCAGCCTTTTCTACGTCAAAATCCGCAGCCTGAATAAGTCTGAGAAGAATATTCTCAACGTCCTCACCAACATAACCTGCCTCAGTAAGCGTTGTGGCATCTGCAATGGCGAAGGGTACATCAAGTATCCTTGCAAGTGTCTGAGCAAGTAAGGTTTTACCTACGCCCGTGGGACCGAGAAGAAGAATGTTGCTCTTTGATACCTCTATACCGTCATCGGAAGAAGTAAAAATTCTCTTATAATGATTATAAACAGCAACGCTGAGAGCTTTCTTTGCTTCATCCTGACCGATAACATATTCATCAAGCTTCGCTTTGATTTCGTGAGGCTTGGGTAAGGTTGAGGCATCTCTTTCGTTTTTATTTTTTCCACCGTTCATTTCCGGTGATTCCATCATAATAGACTGACAAAGATCTATACATTCATCACAAATATATACACCGGGACCGGCAATCAGTGTGCCTACCTGCTCCTGTGTCTTATTACAGAAGGAACAGCGTACCGGTTTATCTCTGTTATCTGCCATAGTTTTTACCTGACCTTTCAAAGAGATTTTCGTTAAACTCAAAAAACCGGGCAGAGTTAAGCCCTGCCCGACTGAAACTTATCTCTTATATAAGATTTTATCCACAAGACCGTATTCGAGAGCTTCGTCAGCAGTCATAAAGTTATCACGCTCTGTGTCCTGAGCAATAGTCTCAATGGGCTTACCTGTATTTTCGGCAAGGATTTTATTGAGCTTTGCTTTTGTTCTGAGAATATGCTCGGCAACAATCTGGATTTCAGTTGCCTGACCCTTTGCACCGCCTGAAGGCTGGTGAATCATAATCTCACTGTTCGGAAGGGCAAATCTCTTTCCTTTAGCACCGGAAGAAAGTAAAAACGCTCCCATACTTGCAGCCATACCCATGCAGATTGTTGAAACATCGCACTTGATATACTGCATTGTATCATAAATAGCCATACCTGCAGTTACCGAACCGCCGGGGCTGTTAATATAAAAACTGATGTCTTTTTCTGAATCCTGGCTTTCAAGATATAATAACTGAGCAACAACAAGTGATGCTGTGGCATCATTTACCTCATCTGAAAGAACAATAATTCTGTCGTTGAGCAAACGGGAGAAAATGTCATACTGACGCTCGCCTCTGTTTGTCTGTTCAACTACGTACGGCACTAAACTCATAAAATCTACCTCCTTTATTTAGTTTAGTCAAATCTGTTATGTGCTAAACAATTATTCAGCAGCTTCTTCTGCTTCTGCCTTTGCAGCTGCCTTCTTCTTACGTGCTGTTGTAACCTTTGCATTTTCACGAACGAACTTAACAGCCTTATCTACTGCAATATCCTTCTTGAGAGTATCCTGGGGAATAACCTTCTTGATTTCTTCAACAGGCATTGAATACTGTTCGGAATACTTTGTGTAAAGCTCGTTAAGGTCTTCCTCTGTTGCTTCAAGGTTTTCAAGAGCAGCAACCTTTTCAAGAGCAAGACGGATCTTTACTGAGTTTTCCGCATTTTCTCTGATCTGCTCACGGTATGCTTCAACTGTCATACCCATATACTGAAGATATGTTTCGAACTTGAGACCCTGCATTGAAAGTCTGTAATCCATATCTCTGATTTCGCTGTCGATTTCATTTTCGATCATTGCTTCAGGAATCTCAGCTACAAGGTTTTCTGCAAGCTTCTCAAATAACTGTCTCTGAATTTCAGCTTCGTTTTCGTTTGTCTTGTCTTCCTTGATCTGTCTTGCGATATCCTTCTTGAGAAGCTCAAGAGTATCAAACTCAGAAACATCCTGAGCGAACTCGTCATCTGCCTCAGGTAACTGCTTTACCTTAATTTCATGAAGCTTGATTTTGAAAGTGGCATCCTTGCCTGCAAGCTCTTCAACATACTGCTCGGGGAAGGTTACGTTGATATCAAATTCCTCGTCCTTTGCGTGACCGATAATCTGCTCTTCAAAGCCGGGAATAAACTGACCTGCACCGATTGTAAGGTCATATTCTTCACCCTTGCCGCCGTCAAATGCAACACCGTCAACAAAGCCCTCAAAGTCAATAGTTACGATATCGCCGTTTTCAACGTTTCTGCCCTCAACCTCTTCAACACGTGAGTTTCTCTCACGAAGCTCATCAATCTTAGCATTGATTTCTTCGTCAGTAGCTTCAACCTTCTTCTGTGTTGCCTTGAGGAGCTTATACTCCTTGAGCTCAACCTCAGGCTTTACTGTAATTGTAAGAACAAGCTCAACGCCGTCCTTGTCCATTTTCTTAACGTCAACGCTGTTTGTTGCAACGAACTCAAGACCAGATTCTTCAATTGCTTTTTCTGCTGCTTCGGGGTAGCAGATTTCAAGAGCATCCTCATAGAAGAAACCTTCGCCGTAACGCTTTTCGATCATTGCCTTGGGTACCTTACCCTTGCGGAATCCGGGAATTGCAATCTGATTCTTTGCCTTTGCATATGCCTTATTCACAGCAGCTGCGAAGGTTTCTGCATCAATAACGATTTCCAATTCATAGATGTTAGTTTCTGTTTTGTTTGCTGATTTCAAACTCATTGTTAAAACTCCTTTGTTTATCCTTTGAAATTAACCCGATATATTATATCAGCATTTGTTTTAAAAATCTATACTTTTTTAAAATTTTATACTAATTATATAAGCTTCGGACAGAATTTAAGGTAATCTCCTGAAATAATATCAAATTTTATACCCTCTTTTTCACCGATAAAAGCATTATTTGCCGACGGGCCGTGCAAATGGCCGTAATAACAGCGCTTTATCTGCTTTTCTTTAAGCACCGAGAAAATCTCGTTGCAAACCATATTCTGTGTAAGCGGAGGATAGTGAAGAAATACAACAGGCTCACCGCCAAGCTTTTCCGCTTCTTCAATTGACCTTCTTATTCGTCCCGCTTCACGCAGAAGGATTTTATTATCGGGATCCTCCTCTGCATCAAAGAACCACCCTCTGCTGCCGCATACGGTATAGTCACCGACTGAAACAGCATTGTTATGCATAATCTTTATGGTATCAAAACCGTTTACCGAAAGAAAAGTCTCCATTTTCCGCATGGTTGACCACCAGTAATCGTGATTTCCCTTGAAAATAAGTTTATTACCGGGCAGACTGTTTAAGAACCTGAAATCCTCATATGCAGCTTCTATTCCCATTGCCCAGGATATGTCTCCTGCTATTACAACGGTATCATCCTCCGTAACAAGAGCTCTCCAGTTCTTTTCAAGTCTTTCCACATAGTCCTGCCAACCGCCGAAAATATCCATCGGTTTATCTGTGCTGAAGGATAAATGGGTATCTGCTATTGCAAATAATGACACATCATCACCTGCCGTTTATTCAATTTCAAGCATTTTATAAACCATATCAATCATCTCAGCCTTTTCGCAGCAGGAGGTAAATCTTACCTGCTTTTCTTTAAGGTTAGCAAGCTGAGGCGGACAGGGCTCTTCTGTTGTTTCGATAAGCTTGTTTACCTGCTCAAACTCGTCAAGATTATCAATTTCATCATCGCATACAGCTTTAAGAACAGATGAAGAGAACTTATAAGGATTAGCGGTTGAAGCGATAACCGTTACTGTCTTATCCCCTGTTTCCTTCACATACTCCTCATAAACCTTAACAGCAACGGCTGTGTGGGTATCAAGGAGATAACCTGACTTGTAGGTTTCACCGATTGTTTCTGCAGTTTCCTTATCATCACAGCAGCCTGCATCAAACAATTCCTTAATCTGTGAAAGAGTGTCAGCATCAACAGTATATACACCGTCTGATGAAAGCTTGCCCATCCAGTCTCTGATTGTGGCATCATTGTTGCCCGTAAGGTGATAGAGAAGTCTCTCAAGGTTACTTGAAATAAGAATATCCATTGAGGGTGAGGTTGTTGTATAGAACTTTCTGTTTCTGTCATATTCACCCTTCTTGAGGAAGTCTGTCAGAACGTTGTTGGAGTTAGAAGCACAGATAAGCTTTTTAACAGGAACTCCCATCATCTTTGCATAATAAGCAGCAAGAATATTACCGAAATTACCTGTGGGAACAACAACATTCATTTCGTCACCGTTTTTGATTTTACCCTGCTCAATAAGGTCGCAGTAAGCAGAAATATAATAAACAATCTGCGGTACAAGCCTTCCCCAGTTAATTGAGTTTGCAGATGAAAACATCATATTGTTCTCTGCGAGCTTTTCAGCCACGGCTTTATCTGTAAAAATTGCTTTTACGCCGTTCTGTGCATCGTCGAAATTACCGTTGATAGCGCAGACACAAACATTTTCACCCTCCTGAGTGGCCATCTGGAGCTTCTGCATGGGACTTACACCGTCATTGGGATAAAATACCATAATCTTTGTCTGCGGTACGTCCTTAAAGCCTTCAAGAGCAGCCTTTCCTGTATCACCTGAGGTTGCAACAAGGATAACTATCGTCTTATCGGCAACAGTCTTCTTTGCAGAAACCGTGAGAAGATACGGTAAAAGCTGAAGAGCCATATCCTTGAATGCACAAGTGGGGCCTCTCCAGAGCTCAAGAATACTTGCGTTTTCATTATAATCGGCAAGAGGAGCAACCTTTTCACTGCTGAACTTACCGGCCTTATATGCACCCTCAACGCACATTGCGATTTCATCTGCAGTGAAATCTGTAAGATAAAGTGAAAGAACCTTTTTTGCTCTTTCAATATAGCTGAGTGGTACAAGACTGTCTATAAAATCCTTGCTGATTGACGGAATTTCAGTGGGGATAAACAGACCTCCGTCCTTTGAAATACCCTGCGCAATAGCTTCTGCCGAAGAAACCTTTACGCTGTTGTCTCTTGTACTTGTGTAAAACATTTTACATCCCTCCAATTTATAGTGCCTATTCTATCATAAAATTTATAACTTGCAAAGAGTTTTATTAAAGTTTTATGGATAATACCCAATTATTTATATTTTTATATCAGTATAACAGACCTTCTGTGTTGAAAGCACTTTCATAATGCTTTATTCCGCAGATGTTTTCACCGGATAGCTGAACTTCAATCACGTCAAATCTCGGCTGCAGCTCCTCCTCAAAATCAAGAAGATACATTGCAGCTGTCATTGCAATTTTTTTCTGCTTACGGTAATTGACTGCTTCTGCTCCTGAAATCATTGTATTATACTGACGGGTCTTTACCTCAACGAAAACAATATACTCATCCTTGCGGGCGATTATATCGATTTCACCGTATCGGCTGTGCCAATTTCTGTCAGCAATCTCATATCCGAGCTTTCTGAGATATTCGCAGGCAAAATTTTCGCCTTTTGTTCCTTTTTCTTTTATTGCCATCTTATTTATCAAGTATTTTCTTCAAAAACGTGAGTCTGTGTACAGGTGATATGCCGAATTGCTCAATACACTCATAGTGAAGCTTGGTACCGTAGCCCTTGTGCTTTGCAAACTGATACTGAGGATACTTTTCATCAAGCTCAAGCATAAATCTGTCTCTTGATACCTTGGCAAGAATTGAAGCTGCAGCTATGCTCATGGATTTGGCATCACCCTTGACAACGGTCCTTTCTTCAATGCCCAGACCCGGCTTCTGATTTCCGTCAATAAGAGCAGCATCCGGTTTTATTTCAAGCCCCTCAACAGCGTTTCTCATTGCAAGAAGGGTTGCCTGAAGAATATTGATTTCATCAATCACCTTTTCATCAACCATAACTATTGAATAAGCAAGCGCTTTTTCTTTAACCACGTCAAAAAGTGCTTCCCTTTTCTTTTCGGTCAGCTTTTTTGAATCGTTGAGACCTTCAATTTCTAAATCCGTCGGCAAAATAACCGCAGCGGCGCATACGGGACCGGCAAGAGGGCCTCTGCCCGCTTCGTCAATACCGCACACAACACCGTAGCCTTCGGAAATCAGCTCTTTTTCAAATGAGTAATCCATAAATTTTCCTCTTTTTTCCATGAATTCTTTTTACTGTAACAACCATAATATAAGTGACGGAAAGAGACCGATGTAGCAACCGGTTGGTTCGGTTGTGAATATCCTCCGGGATAGTCTTTACCTTTTAATCGGATGTTACTTAAGCGTTTGCCGGACTTTTCCGTTGATAATATATGTTTAGACGGAAAAGCTCCGGATAAACAGCAGCGGATAGTGCTGTGCCTTATCCGCAGGTAGCCGACGGTCATTGGACTGTCGGCTATCATTATTATAGTTCAAGCTGTTCTCCTACGTCATCGGCGCTGAGAAGCGCACCTGCAGAAGGAAGATTCTTTGTCTTATATCTGTAAGGCTTCCTGAATTCGCCCTCAACGTATGACCTTGCCTTAATAACACGGTGACCCTTTTTCACAGTCATTACGGAAACACCGATAGTATCCTTGGTTGTTTTCGGTGAAATTGCCCCTGTGTTAAAGAGAAGCAGTCTTCCTGCTGACGATTTAACAACAAGGTCGGTATCCTCGGGTATATACATAATATCGGCAAGAGGCGATTTATCGGAATATGCCTTGATGAGCTTTTTACGGTTTGTCTTTGTGGCGTAGGATGCAAGGTCAACCTTTGCAACCTTGCCGTTTTCAAAGAAGAAGAGCATATAACCCTTATAGTCGCTTGTTACAACCATATAGATCATATTTTCATCCTTGTCAGCCTCAAGCTTGCCTGCTACATATTCGCCGAGTACGCTTGCCTTGGTATCGGCAAATTCGTTTGCTTTCGTTTTATATACCTGACATTTATCGGTAAAGAACAGTAATTCCTGATTATTGGTCGTTTCAACAGTCTGGGTAATTCTGTCCCCTTCCTTGAGTTTATGTTCGCCACTCATACGAAGGGAAAGCGGAGTTATTTTCTTGAAATAGCCCTCTTTTGTAAAGAATAATGTTACGGGATAATCGGGAACTTCTTCCACGTCATCCTCATCGTCAATATCAGCCTCATAGCAGATTTCGCTTCTGCGCTCCTGACCGTATTTTTTGATTACTTCTTTAAGCTCTGTAACAATAATTTTCTTTATTTTAGCCTTACTGCCGAGAATATCTTTAAGCTCCTCTATGCGCTTTGTAAGCTCATCGATGTCGGTTAAGCGCTTGAGAATATACTCTCTGTTAAGATGACGGAGCTTGATTTCAGCAACATATTCAGCCTGTATCTGATCAATACCGAAGCCAATCATAAGGTTGGGGACGACTTCGCTTTCTTCAACGGTGTTCCTGACAATCTTTATGGCTTTATCAATATCAAGAAGAATCTTTTCAAGACCCTTTAAAAGATGAAGCTTGTCACTTGCCTTTTTGAGATCAAACCGGGTTCTTCTGTAAATGCAGTTGGCTCTGAATATAATCCATTCGGAAAGCAGTTCCTTGACACCGCATACTCTGGGACTGCCGTTAATAAGAACATTGAAGTTACACGGGAACGCCTCCTCCAGCGGAGTCGACTTATAAAGCTTCTGCATAAGCCTGTCCGCATCGGTTCCTCGCTTGAGGTCAATTGTAATCTTGAGACCCGTCTTGTCTGTTTCGTCACGGATATCTGCAATTTCCTTTATGCTTCCGCCCTTGACCTTCTCGATAATTTTGTCAATTATGGCTTCAGCTGTTGTGGTGGGAGGAATCTCCGTTATATCAATACAGTTATATTCCTTATCGTAAGTATACTTTGCTCTGACCTTGATACCGCCTCTGCCCGTTCTGTATACCTCTTCAATGGTATTTCTGTCATAGAGGATTTTGCCGCCGCCTATAAAGTCGGGAGCAAGCAAGGTATCAGCTATAACGTGGTCAGGATTCTTAATAAGCTCAATAGTTGTTTCGCATACTTCTTTAAGGTTGAATGAGCAGATTGAGCTTGCCATACCGACCGCAATACCCAGGTTAGAATTCACAAGCACAGAGGGAAAGGTTACGGGGAAAAGAGTTGGTTCAACGGTGGTGCTGTCGTAGTTATCAACGAAATCCACCGTATCTCTGTCAATATCCCTGAAAAGCTCGGCACAAATAGGTGTAAGCTTTGCCTCTGTATAACGTGACGCAGCATACTGCATATCTCTTGAATATGCTTTACCGAAGTTTCCCTTAGAGTCAACGTATGCATGCAAAAGCACCTCGTTGCCCTTTGAAAGACGAACCATTGTTTCATAAATAGCCGCATCACCGTGAGGGTTAAGCCTCATTGTCTGGCCGACGATATTTGCCGACTTGGTTCTGCCTCCGCTGAGAAGTCCCATCTTATACATAGTGTAAAGCAGCTTTCTGTGAGAGGGCTTGAAGCCGTCAATTTCAGGAATAGCTCTGGAGAGAATAACGCTCATCGCATAGGGCATAAAGTTGACTTCAAGAGTCTCGGTTATAGGCTGTTCTACGATTTCACCCGCACCCAGAATATGGGTGTTTTTCAGAAGCTCGGCATCAATGCCGTTATTATCCTTTTTAGGGGCTTTTTTCTTTGCCATAGGTTATTCCTCCTTTCTCAGCTTACGTCAGTAAGGTCAATATAAAGATGACCGTTTTTCTCTATGTGATCTTTTCTGCCTGCAAGATTGTTACCAAGAAGCAAATCAAAGGTTTCTGCCGTCTTAGCTGCATCCTCGGGCTCAATTTTGATAAGACGTCTTGTATCGGGATGCATTGTTGTAAGAGACATCATATCGGCATCGTTTTCACCAAGACCTTTTGATCTCTGTATTGTGTGCTTCTTGTCTCCTATCTGTTCAAGAGCCTCTGCCTTTTCTTTTTCTGTATACGCAAACCAGGTCTGATCCTTACAGGTAATTTCATAAAGGGGCGACTCTGCGATAAACACCTTACCCTCATTTATAAGAGTGGGAGCAAGTCTGTAAATCATTGTGAGGATAAGCGTTCTTATCTGGAAGCCGTCAACGTCAGCATCGGTGCAGATGATGATTTTGCTCCAGCGAAGGTTATCAAGATTAAAGGTTGAAATATCCTTCTTTGCTGATTTTGTTTTAACCTCAACACCGCAACCGAGCACTTTAATAAGGTCGGTGATGATTTCACTTTTGAAAATTCTTTCATAGTCGCACTTGAGACAGTTAAGAATTTTACCTCTTACGGGAATAACCGCCTGGAACTCCGAGTCTCTTGCCTGCTTACAGGCACCGAGAGCCGAATCACCCTCCACTATAAACAGCTCACGACGGCTTACATCCTTGCTTCTGCAGTCAACAAACTTCTGCACTCGGTTAGCCATATCCACGTTAGCAGTGAGGTTTTTCTTAATGTTAAGTCGTGTCGTTTCAGCTCTTACACGGGAGCGCATATTGATAAGCACCTGCTCGGCAATCTTATCTGCCTCCATTTTGTTTTCAATGAAATATATCTCAAGATTGTGACGAAGAAAATCAATCATCGCATCCTTGATAAACTTATTAGTAACAGCCTTCTTGGTCTGGTTCATATATGATGCAACGGTTGAAAACGAAGATGAAACAAGTAAAAGACAGTCAGCTACATCCTGAAATTTAATCTTTGAATCTGTTTTTGTGTATTTGTTTGTCTGCTTGATATAAGCATCTATCTGATAAACAAGGGCATTTTTAACAGCTTCGTCAGGCGTACCGCCAAATTCAAGCCAGCTGGAATTATGATAGTATTCAAGAAGCTGAACCTTATTTGAAAAAGCGATAGCAAAGTTCATTTTTACCTTGTAGTCCGGCAGGTCTTCTCTGTCTCTGCCCACTCTTTCCCCTGTCCAGAAATTGACAGACGTAAGCAGATTATTTTCACCTGCTGTTTCGTTAAGATAATCTACTATACCGTTTTCATAATAGTATTCAAAGGTTTCAAAACCGCCCTTGACCTGATTTTTCAGTTCAAAGTGAACACCGCTGTTTACAATAGCCTGTCTTCTGATAACATCCTTGAAGTATTCAACGGGAATATCAATCTCAGTAAAAACCTCTTTATCGGGCTTCCATCTGATTTTTGAGCCTGTATCTCTCTTACTGTACGGTTCTTCCGTCAAGCCTCCGATATTATATCCCTTTTCAAAATGAAGTGTATATTTGCAACCGTCACGCTTGATTTCAACATCCATATATTCCGAAGAACACTGTGTTGCACAAAGTCCGAGACCGTTCATACCAAGTGAGTATTCATATGTTCCGCCGCTGTTTGTATTGTACTTACCGCCGGCATACATTTCACAGAAAAGAAGATCCCAGTTATATCTGTTTTCTCTTTTATTGAAGCCGACAGGAATGCCTCGGCCAAAATCCTGAACCTCAATAGAACCGTCAAGATACCTTGTGACAATTATCTTGTTACCGTATCCCTCTCTGGCTTCGTCAATGGAGTTTGATAAAATTTCAAAAACAGCATGCTGACAGCCCTCAAGAGAGTCAGAGCCGAAAATTACTGCCGGTCTGAGTCGGACCTTGTCAGGACCTTTCAGGGCAGTTATATCATCATTGGTATAAGACTTCTTTTTAGCCATATTATCCTCCTGTTCCAAAGCATAATCTTCCATTTTAAACTATATTCCAAACAATTATATACTAAATATAACCAAAAATCAAGTGTGAAAATACAACATAATGTGTTTTAAAACGACAAGACACCCTCGGCAGACCGAGAGTGTCTTGTCATCGGAGCAAAAAGTCCGAAACTGTTTTATTGAATTGAGTATAGTTCTTATTTGCAATAAAGTGGTCGCCGTCAAGAATAATCAACTCTCCCTCAGGCAGGCTTTCGGCAATAAGTCTGCTATGACTTTCTTTTATCATATCATTACTTCCGGCTATAACAAGAGTTCTGTTTTTGATTGCTGAAAGCTCTTCAGGTGAAATATCGGGTTCATTCACCATAAGAGAAAGCATCTCGTAATTTCTGAGCGCTTCTTCGCTCTTATTCTTAAATAATCTTACAAAATTATACCCTATAACAATCGGAAGCTGAACACGGGCTTTCACTCCCGAAGGATTCAGATTCGCTCCGTTCAAAACAAGCCTGTTTATCATATCAGAATGCTTCAGTGCAAAATATAAAGCAATATTTCCACCGTCGGAAAAACCGAGAATATGAGCTTTCTCAATATCATGTTCACACATAAAACCATATAAATCTTCTGCAAACTGCCTGATTGTAAAGGGCTTGTTTCCTCTTGCGGACTTACCGTGACCTCTTGTATCTATTGCGATAACTCTGCAAAATTCAGAAAAGTAATCAATCTGATGCTCAAAATAAGAGCAGTCCTCACCGTTTCCGTGAAGCAGAATCAGGATATCGCCTCTTCCCTTTTCTATGTAATTAAGTTTAACATCCATAATAATCCTCCGTCAGAATTCAAGCTCCATTCCCGCATAAATCTGCTCTGCTTTTTCACCGAGCCTGGCTTTAAGAAGTTTGAATGCCTTGTCTCCCGTACAATGACCGGTATAAACCTTTTCTATTCCTGTATTTTCTATTCTTTCGGCAAGAGTCATAACATCTTCCTGACTTGAATTATAAAGATGAAAACCTCCGAACACGGCGTAGATGTGCTTGTCCGGAAAGGTTGCCGAAACCTCGTTAATTATATTATCGACACCACCGTGAGAACAACTGTTGAATATTACGAGACCCTTGTCCGTATCAAACACGAGACTTTGTTCATGAGAAAAATCATCAATGCACCATTTTCCGTTGTTTTTTCTGTACATGCCTGCTTTCTTTCCGATTAAGTGCAAATCAGGCGTTTTATGTCCCACGAGAAATACACCGGGAATAAGCTCGGTATCATTACTCACAAAGACGAGCCTGTCCCTGTAACTTTCAAGATAACCCTTATGTATTCCTATGTATTTATTAAAAATCAGCTTTCTTCCGTAGCAATTCTCCGCACATTCTTTTCTCAGAAAGAACCTGGCCTTGCTGTTTATATCGAAGAACTTACCCATTCCGTCAGAATGGTCGTAATGAGCATGAGAAAGTATACCGAAATCTATATCAGCAAGATCAACATCCATATGCTCTGCATTCTCTGCAAAATGCTTACCTGCTCCCGTGTCAAGCAGAAATTTCTTTCCTTCATATTCGGCATACACACTCAGACCCCATTCACCCTTGAGATCGTTTTTTGCAATATTATCAGTAAGTACCTTTACCTTCATACGGTTACCTCTTCAAAGTCTTCAGATGCTTCTTCTGTTCATCTGTTATTCTGTAGCTTTCAACAGCCTTTTGTATTGTTTTATTATGAGTCCACTTATCAAGCCTGTTTTCAGTAATGAAAGATAAAACTTCATCATATTTTTTGGCAAGTGCTGTTGCAAAATACCAGGCACGCATCATATTAACATAATAATCATCCGACTCCACTTCGGCAACAATGCGTGGATATTCCTCAGTGAACGCTTCATCAAGATAATACTTCATCATCAGATTGATACCGTATCTCACCGTATAGGTTTCCCCGCTTTCAATCCACCTGTATATTTCGTTTATGAGTCTGTCTCTGTTTTTTCCGAGAACTTTCGGCGACATCATATCGCAGGTTGCCCAATTATCTACATATGGCAGAAACTCATCAAGCAGACTGATACACTTATCGTAATCCTTCTCAGCCTCTATAAGGAAAGCGTGAAGGTTGTTTTCTTCATAATAGGTATGCGGCAAATCGGATAAAAATACTGACACCTTATCTGTTTTCGAAAACTTCTTAGCAAAGCTTCTCAATTCAGGTATACGTATACCAATCACCAATTTCTTATCAACAGTCGGCATAAGCCTTGACTGGAATTCTCTGTATTGCTTATCCTGCAATAAAAACAGTTCTTTTCTGAGTTCTTCCATAAAACACACTCTCGATAAGCTTTACCCGACACACGAAAACGGTGTCGGGCATATGTAAAATCAATGTTTAAAGCAGTTATTATATTCCTTGACCCACCTGAGAACGTTCTTACGGTTATAGGTTTTCGGAAGTGCTGCAGTTACAACGGTGGCCTTTGCAAGCTCAAGACCCATTCTTATAACCTTTGCAAGAACTGCCTTGTTGTTAATAAGACCGCTGAGCTTGATTTTGATATCCTCAGCAGACATTCCTCCAAGCATTGCGCCGAGACTTGTTGAATCCGAGTCGATAGTCATATCCTCAGCATTGAGAATACCCTTTGCGAATATATAATCAAGCTCACTACCCTCAAGTCTGGTAAGCATAAGCTTTACACAAGCAAGAGGAGCAAGGCTTGCGCCTATATTTTTGTAAAACTCACGCTGATATGACCAGAGAGTTTCCGCACTGTATGCGCCCTCCTTATCAGCAATAATGGTATCGGCAAGTATTTTTGATGCCTTGAAGCTGTTGGCAATACCTGAGCCGATAATGGGCACAGTCATAAATGCACTGTCACCTATGGCAGCATAGCCATCTGCAACTATTATACCCAAAGGCTGGCGTACGGGGATATTGGCAAAAGCTCCGCCTCTTAAAATTTCAGTACCTATGCTGGGATTAGTTTCCCTGAGCTTTTCGATTGAACGTTCAGCTTCAGCCAAGTCAAATTCTTCAAATCTTCCGATAAGCACGTCAGTATATTCCTCTTCGGTGTCTATCCAGCTTATGCCGAGCTTGTTTTCGGCCAGCAGAATTACCCGGAACTTTTCTGTTTCCTCAACCTCAGCTGTTTTATTGAAGAAAGCCCTGTATACATAGAACTGTTCATAAGGGATGGGGTTGTTCTGTATACCCGTTGATGCGGACATAGCCTTTCTCAACGGTGAGCTGATGCCGCAGGCATCTATTACCAGGTCTGCGTAAAATTCGCCCTGAGCAGTTCTGATGCCCACAACTCTGTTACCGAAGAACAAGGGCTCCTCAA
This sequence comes from Clostridia bacterium, assembly GCA_017435665.1. Classification (GTDB taxonomy): domain Bacteria; phylum Bacillota; class Clostridia; order Oscillospirales; family Acutalibacteraceae; genus UBA6857. The sequence continues at coordinate 75,446 of JAFSEP010000063.1, forward strand.
CAGCGCAGTCGTATACAAATTTAACCCCTGCATTTTCAGCGTGAAGAATTATGTAATCATATATTGTTTTTCTCTCCATCTGAATTTCGAGTTTATCGGGATCCGTATTCTGAATAAGCGCAGTTTCCATAGCAGGACCATAGAAGGTCATATCATGCTTGAGCTTATACATACTTTTATCGGGCATATCGAGACCGACAGCAAAAAAGCCCTTTTTATCGAAAATATCAGTCCAGTCATAACCCATATTTTCTCTTGATTGCTTTTCGTAAACAGTTACGTCAAATCCGTTTTTTGCAAGAAGCATAGCACAGGTAATTCCACCGTGTCCACCGCCCGCAACAATAATTTTCTTATTCATATGGTTTCTCCTTGTTGAAAAAAATCTTATAAAGTTATTACGTCAAACCGCCTTCATAAAGCAGTGTAGTTCCCGAATATTCAAAGCAAAACGGAATACTTCTGAGTTCGCCCAAGGCTTTTTTTATGTTTTCCTGCTTTTCCGGGTCAGCGTAGAGCAGCATAAAGCCTCCCCCGCCTGCACCAAGGATTTTTCCCCCAAGAGCACCGTTTTTAATTGCAACATCATATATATTATCTATGTATTCATTTGAAATACTGTTTGAAAGGGTCTGCTTACACTGCCACGAATAATGCAGTAGTCTTCCGAAATCATCAATATCACCGCTGATGAGAATACGCTCAGCCGAGTCAACAAGACTCTTCATTTCGTGCAGTCGATCCAGCGTTGCGGGAATGTTTCTTTTCTGCTCTTTGGAAATCTCACCTGAAAAATGCGTAAATCCCGTGAAAACAAGCATAAGCCTGGATTGAAGTAAAGCGGCACGGTCTTCTGAAATCTGAACAGGCTTAACCGTATAACCGTCAGCACTCAAATCGATTCTGTTAAATCCGCCGAAGGCTGCTGCGATCTGATCCTGAACTCCACCAGCTTCAGCGCAAAGCTCTCTTTCAAGGTGAATAGCCTCTTTTGCAAGTGTCATCCTATCGGGAAATTCCTTCCTTAATGCATGCAATCCCTGAAGCAGCCCCACAGCAAATGAGGAGCTTGAACCGACACCGGAACAAGCAGGAAGGTCGGCATCGTAAGCAATCTGTATACGCTGTGTCGGTATGTATTGCAGAGCAGCTCTTACAAGCGGATGCTCCACCTCCGACGGGTGATTGAACCTTTCAATTTTTGAGTAAGTAAGCTGGTTCTTATACTCAAAAACCGGCGGCAATCTGCGCATTGAAAGATAACAGTATTTATCAATAGTGGTAGATAAAACACTTCCGCCATATTCAGAAAAATACTCAGAATAATCTGTCCCGCCGCCAAAAAAAGACACACGGAACGGTGTTCTGATTATCATCATACCGTAACCTCCCATAAAATTTCATCAATATTAAGCAAAGATTTAAGCAAGGAATTGTCTAAAGATATATACGATGCACGTTTATCGGAAAAGAACCTGCTGCCCTGTTCTTCTGAAACAGGTTGCACAAGTGCTTCAGGAACCCCCAGCTTCCTTGCAAGAACACAGCCCATATCATATTTACTGTAATGCTCATCACCGCATATATTGATAACGGGGAGTATTTCTGAGGCATCGAGTACAGATAGCTCATACATATATCTTGCCGCATCTGCATACGAAATAACCTGACGTTCCATACCGTCAATCATCTCAACAGATTTTCCGCTTAGCAGATCTTCACATATTTTATCAAAAAAGTTTTTCTTTTCAGACAAAGACGGTCCAAATAAAAGTGAGAATCGGACAACATTAAAGCCGTATTTCAAAACCAGCTTTTCTGCTTCTGTTTTCTGCCTTCCGTATTCATTTATAGGGTGAAGCTCGGCACTCTCGGTAAAAGCAGATACAGAACTGTTATTCTCACCGTAAACACAATCGCTTGATGCGTAAAACAAACCCTCAATGCTTGTTACTTCATCAAAAAAGTGCTGTAATCCGGCGATATTAACGTTTTCTGCTTCTTTCGGGTGGTTATATACATAATCCACATTGTGAGACGCCGCAAGATAAAACACCTTTATTTTATTGTCTCCGATTCTTGCTTTCAGCTTTTGCAAATCAGCGTCAACGGTAATATCACATTTAATATATTCCACATTACCAAAGCTGACTACCTTTTCGGTATTCCTGACTGTTGCCAAAATCGGTTCATCAGTCTTTGAACGGATATGTCTTATCAGATAGTTTCCCAGGTTTCCGCAACCAACAATTAAAATCACTTATCTTCCCTCTTTGGATTAACAAATCTTTCTATTTTTGCCTCAACACAGTTTATAAACGCCAGATAGTTCGAATCATCATTGTAAACTACTATAAGAATATACATAAACCATGGGAAGAACATAATTCCAAAATATCCACCATTGTGATGGGCACTTGAATAATATGCAAACAGTTGTGTAGCATAAAGAATAACACTGACTATATTAATACTGTTAATAATTTTAACTTTACTCTTTGATTCTTTCTTCTTTTTATCATTCTTATTCTCATTTTTATATCCTGTAAAAAGCAATACCAACAAAGCTATAGTAATCAATAATGAGTGCACACTTAATTCAAAACTAAATGTATAGCCGTGATTATACGGATAACTGATTAGTTTAATAAAGCCATAAACAAAAATAGCAACAGAATAATTTATACTTACAACCATTAAAGTATCATGCAATCTATTCGTCACAGTTTTCTTTCTGTTTGCATCCTCGGGCTTATTAACTGTGTCTACGTACATATAAATTACTATGAAAACAGGAACATAGAAAAACAGGTATTCAACATTATATAACGATACCAGAATAGAAATAATTGCAATCAACAAGGTGCTATAAAACGTTTTTTTAATAAGAAAAAAACAAATTAATGATACAAAAAAAGCAATTACAGATACAACCGATTTAGAAATAGATTCACCATAATATGAAATATCCATATCATAAAGAAACCAAACAAAAATAAAGAAACAAAACGGAACCAATTTTTTTAAAACATCTTTCAAATCTCACACCAGTCTTTCTTACTTTTAAGTATAAGGATAAATTGTTAATACAGCGTACATTAGAAAATAAAAAAACAAACAAGGCTTCGGAATACAATTAACCAAGCTGAAACAATAACTTGTAAATCTGTCTTTTTCTATATAACAGATATATAAGAAGCAACAAAATAACGGGAAAAATGAATGTGTTATCCATCTTAAATCATCCATAGAAGTAAATGTGGCAACAATATACGTAAACCAGAACAATGCAAACATACAAAACAAGGAAAACCTTTTTACTTTGTTATTCTTTTCTGATTTAAATATAAAAAACAGACACTTGTATATCAGCAACATAATCGGAGAGATTATAAGTAACGGCAAAATATCAACAGTCAACGAAACGGTAGTGTAGGTAAACAAAGCCACCATCATAATTGTATTAACCAAATTTTCCATTGGAGAAGCATCCGCCACTTTATATTTTTCAACTACATCTGAAAATAAGTTTTCGTAATACTCCCCGCTTTCATGATAAAAAGAATAGTCATAAAAGCTGGTGTTAGTAACGCCTCTCTCTTTTAGCACAGCACGGAAATCTTCAAAACTATATGTCACATTTTCCATTTCAAACATCAACAGATAAACAAACAAACCTATAACCGCAACGCTTGATGTTATCGCAACAAACCATAATAATCTTCTTTCTTTTTTATCATCGCAGCATGAAAGTTTATACAACATAATAATAACCATAAAAGGTATATATGCAAAAATCGAGCCGTAATGAACCATTAAAACCACTAAAAACAATGGTATTGTCAGAACGTAAAGCTTTTTGTTTGTCATAAAGTAGAAAAACAAAACACAGCCCAACACCCAATATACATCAAACATACCTATTTCAAGCACATACATTGAAAATGTACATGGACCTGTCAAGAAAAACAAAGAACAAATTAAAGCAATTTTTTTATATTCCCTTTTAGTAGAGTTTATAAAATGTTCCAATAAAAAAGATACACCTGCAAACAGAATTGTCAGGACCACGCTCTCCATTAATATAATAAACTCATCTTTTACAACGTTAAAAAAAAGATTATACAATGAACCAACGATCAGTTTAGAGCAAAAACCCATACTGAAATCTACGGCGTGATAAGAAAAAACAACCCAGCTGACTTGAGGCAATTTAAAATTTGCTGCAAAAATAATATTATACAACACAACGAAGCAAAACAAAAATACCGCTATATTATGTGATTTGTAAAACCTTTTGACAGCACTCATCTGCTTCACTCCTTTTTTCTGTGTTAATTACGTCGCCGACATTTCACCGTCAGAATAAACTGTCATCCCTCTTCTCCTGCCAAACCATACCGTCTCTTTGGCATAATCGTGAAGAGAATTAAATCTCGTCTTCGGCTCAATGGTATAAACAACTTCTTTATTCAATAATTCAGCGTTTTCACCTTTAATGATACAGTCAAAATATGACTTAAAGTCAAAAGTAAACTTCTCGTCATCTTGAATTAAAACAGGCTTTCTTATAACAAGCTTCTGATATCTGAGAAGCTGTTCGTACACATCATTATTGATATCATACGATTTCAGAAAATCCTGCAGTTCCTGAAAATACGAATCATAATTGTTGACAATTTCGAGAAATGCGCCCTCCTCAAAAAACCAAGTTACATTTCCGAATTCAATATTATGATAATTCCAGTCTCCCGCCAACGAGCTTTCATACTTGTGTTTAAACTCATTCCAAAGACTGCCGAGTCTGCCTTCTGAGTTTAAAATATATTTAAGTAAACTACCGTAAAACTCCTTATAATCGGTTATTCCGTTATTATAGAGATATATTGCAAAATACCTGAGTAAGCCCAAGCTGTGAAAGCATTGAACACAAACGGAAAACAGATTTGCATACACCCAATCCTCACGACTCATGGTAGCTGTTGAGCGTACAAGATATGAATATTCCTGCACCTCTTCATCTGACTCAGGTGCACTGTGTATGTGATTGAAGGCAACCTTCATAACCTCTATCTGATGCTTTTTTATATATTCGGGCTGAGACAAATCGGAGTTGGGCAGCATTTCACAATGATATACACTCACAGAATTGTGCTGTCCGTTTTCAAACAATCTGCATATACCTTCACAAAAGCTTTCCTTTGTTTCACCGGGTAAGCCCAGTATAAGCTCAGAATAAGTCGGAATGCCTGCCTCATTATACTTTTTCATAAGCGAGGAAAAATGCTCCATAGTCAGATTCTTTCTGCCTATGTTTGCAAGTGCGGTATCTGATAAGGTCTGATACGCCATAGTAGCACCCTTATCCATACCGCAACTGTTAAGGGTACTGCAAATTTCAAAAACACGCTCATCGCTGTTCTTTTCGTAGCAGGGTCTGAACACCTGAGGATAGCCGTTTTTCTTCTTTGCCTCTACAAGAGCTGTTGCAATTTCGCAATCTCTTTCAAACATACCGAAATTTGAGTCGGCACAGAAGCAATACGCAATTTTATGCTCGGAAAGCCAATTAATTTCACTCAAAACCTTTTCAATCGGGAAAAACCTGACCTTCCTGCCTGCGCACCAATCACAATATGCACAGTTATAAGGACATCCTCTGTTAGTTTCAAGCACAGCAAGAAACTCCAGCTCCGGATTATCCGTCATTATTTTTTCAAAAACACCGGTAGTATACGGAGAGGGATAATCAGCTATATCGGAATAATACTCTCTTCCCGTTTTTACCGAAATCTCACCGTCACGGAAAGCGATGTTGCTGACATTGCGTAAGCACCCGTCGCTAAGATTATTTAAAAGTGAAGCAAAGGTTTCTTCTCCCTCACCGAACATAAGTATATCTATGCAGGCATCTTCTTCAAGTAATGCCCCGCTTTCGTCAACGCTGTGTCCGCCGAAAACTATAATCGTTTCCGGATATTTATCCTTAATTCGCTTAGCAAGAGCCTTGTTGTATTCCATATTCCATACGCTGCAGGAAAAGGCAACTATATATGGGTCCTTTATCTTGCTTTCAGCCACATCCAGCTTGTCTCTGGAGAAAATAATATCAGCAAAATTATACTCTGCATTTATTCTTTTGTCATTTTTACAGTACGCTATAATAGTTCCGACGGCATACGGTAAATATACCGAACCGTCAAATCCGAAGCTAACCTGTACAAAATAAACATTTTTCATTACGTATACTCCCTGCTGTTCTTTTTGACAGCATTAATCAATTGATTTCAACCTTATAATTCGTGCTGGTATAATCCGTTGCACGTCTGTTCCTACCATACCATACAACCTCTCTTGCAAAACTCGCAAGACTGTCAACGGGATAATTATCCTTAATTTTAAGCACGGTTTCTGACTTCTTCAGCTTTTCATAGCCGTTTGCATATGCAATGTTGAAATAGCTGTAAAAATCAAATTCCGATCTGATTTCAATATCAGTTTCTCCGATTCTTTTAATTATGCTGCGTTGGTATTCAAGCAACGCCTCAAGCTCATCGGATGTTCCGTATTTCTTTATAATATAGTCTCTGATTTCAGAATAGAATGTATCCTTGTATTTATAAAACTCAAGGAAAACAAACTCGTCAAAGCCCCACACAATGCCTTCGATTCCTTCACACTCGGTAACAAGCTCGTTTTTTCCGGTGACGATGCCGTTGCAAAGTCTGTGAATTTTATTATAAATTTTGTTCAGCAAAGTCCCTTTACGGGAATCTGAATAGCTTATAAGCTCGTTATAAAAAGCATCGTAAGACACCGAAAACTCATTTCTGCAGTAAACTGCTATACTACGCAAAAGACCTAAATTGTGAAGTCCTTGAACATATGATGCAAAAAGCAAAGCTGATGCCCACTCGGAAGACGTCATTGAATATGTTGACGTAATGTATCGGGAATACTCAATTATCTCGTTATCCTCATTGTCACGGTTTGAGTGAATAAGCTTAAACGGCACACGAGTAATACCGATATCAAACCTTTCCTGATATGCCTTCTGTCCCATTTCGGAATTAGGCAATACTTCGCAAGGATAAATATTTATTGCATAATGCTGTCCGTTTTCAATAAGAGCAGCCACTCCTGCACAGAAAGAATCATAGGTCTCACCGGGTAATCCCAGTATAAGCTCGGAAAAAGTTGCAATGTTCAGTTCGTCATACTTTTTCATAAGCTCTCTGAATTTATCAGTAGAAATATTCTTTCTGCCTACATTTGCCAAAACCTCAGGATTCATACTCTGGAACGATATGGTTTTTGCCTTATCAAGACCGCTTCTGAAAAACTTAGTGCTGACATCGAAAACAAAATTAAATCTGTTTTTGGTAAAAAACGCCTTGAATATCTTGGGATATCCGTATTTTTCTTTGCAAGCAACCACATAATCTGCTATCTCGGCATCCCTGTCAAAAAGGCAGAAATTTCCGTCGGTGCAGTAAATATACTCGATCTTATGTTCAACAAACCAATCTATTTCCGCAAATACCCTCTCCATCGGAAAAAGTCTGACCTTATCTTTCAGAGAGCTCCAATCACAGAAAGAGCAGGAGTTTGGGCATCCTCTGTTTGATTCAAACAAACCCGAAAAACTGATTTCATCGGTCAATATATTATCAAAAACTCCTTCAAGATAAGGAGAAGGATAGTCTGTACCTGTCTGAGACGCATACGCTGTTGTGATTATTTCTCCTTCACTATTTCGGTATGAAATATTCGGCACACCTTCAAAACTATTGTTGGTTGCAAGACTTACAAGAATTCCCTCGGTAGTCTCCTCTCCGAAACGGTGAGTAAGAAAGTCTACATAATCACAGCTCTCCAGAGTTTCGCCGTCAGCTGAGATATTGTGTCCTCCGAAAACTATCAGACACTCAGGAAATATCTTTTTAATTTCGGAAGCTACGGCCTTATTGTATTCCATATTCCAGACTGAACAGGAAAACAAAACAATATAAGGATTATCGAGACGTGCAATTACATCATTAACAGGCAGTCTTAAATAGATAATCTTCTTAAAGCAGTAGTTTTCGGCAATGATTGCGTTTTTCTGACAATAAGCCTGTATGCATCCTACTGCGTAAGGAATATATGTATTTTTTTTATCAGTACCGTAAACATCGTTAGCCTGTACAAAATACACGTTTTTCATTTTTGTTTCCCTTCAAAATAAATGTTAAAATATGTGTCAGTTAATCGTCAGGATAAATATCTTTACTGCCGTCTTCTTTTTCGACACAAGTGGTATAAAACGCCACAAGATAAGTATCCTCAAGGTATTCAAAGGTGTGTCTCACATTTTCATCTATCAGAAACATATCTCCGCTGCCGAAAATATGCTCCTCCTTCTTTCCGGAAAGCTTTACACTTACATTTACCTTGCCGGATATAACGAAAAAAGCCTCTTTGGTTTCTTTATGATAATGATAACCGCCTCTGACGGCACCCTTTTTCGTGAAAACAGCATTTGTCTGTCCGAAGGGCTCGTGGGTAATCTGAAAAAGAACACCACGTTCATCCTCAAACATAAAGTCAGGCTTCAGAATTCTTATAAGCTCCACTATAATCACACATTTCCGTAAAATGAATTTTTAATAATTGAATAAGCCTTTATCAGCTCTTTGATACCGTCATCAAGCGTATATTGAGGCCTGAAGCCCAGTCCTTCGATTTTATCGTTTGACACAAGGTAATTCCTTTTATCGGGATCAGTACCTGTCTGCGCTTCAATATAGGTAAACTGAGGAATAAATTTTTTTATCTTTTCGCAAAGCTCAATTTTAGATAAGTTAGAGTCACTTAATCCGCAATTATACGTCTGTCCGTTCATTCTTTCAAAATTATCCATTGCAAAAATGAAGGCATTTGCAGCGTCTCTGACGTGAAGATAGTTACGCATAAAGTGCCCTTCAAACACAATAAGCGAACGGTCAAAAACTGCACGATAAACGAAATCGTTTACAAGGAGGTCTGTGCGCATTCTGGGAGATGCACCGAATAAGGTTGCAAATCTGAAAGCCACCGAATTTCCTGCGTTCAACACAGCTTGCTCAGCGCTGACCTTAGTCCTGCCGTAAAGTGAAACCGGCTGTATCGGGGAAGCCTCGGTACAAAAATTTTCACCCTGACCCAGTCCGTATCCGCTGTTTGTGCAGGGAAATATAATCCTTTGCTTCTCATCACGAAGTCTGAGCAATGCTTCAACAGCACCTAAATTGGTTGTAGTTGCCGCAATTTTATCTTTGTCGCACAAAGGAAAGCCGACTAAAGCTGCTAACGGGAAAATATAATCTTTTCCGGAAAGCGCCTTTGCAAGAGTTTCCTCATCCCTGCAATCTCCGTTAATGATTTCAAATGTGTCATACCTGCAACAATCCAGTAAGGAATTCTGCTTATAAAGCATAGAATCAAGAACCGTTACACTGTGTCCTTTTTCAAGCAATAAAGGCACAAGAACGGAGCCGAGATATCCTGCTCCTCCCGTTACCAAAATATCAGCCAAAGCCTTCACCTCCGCATAGCTCACAACAAAAAACTTTTTCATTATATTTTATCACGGTGTTTATTTTTTGTCAAGGAAAACGCCACCATTCAAGCTATACTTAATTGTTGTAAAAATCCTAATGATATGTTATAATAATTAAATAAGTGAGGTGAAATATATGTTGGCTGTTATTCTTGCAGGCGGTCTCGGCACCAGAATGGGAGAGTATTACAAATCTACTCCCAAACCACTGATTAAAATCAACGACAAACCTGTTCTTCAGCATCAAATTGAAATGCTTCGCAAAGAAGGAATACGGAATTTTTTACTTGTTGTCGGTCATAAATGGGAGCAAATAGAAGAATATTTCGGAAACGGTCAAAAATTCGGTGTTAATATTGAATATTATATCGAGGATGAACCTCTGGGTACTGCCGGTGCCTTGCTCAGATTATCTTTTAAAGACGATTTCTTACTTTGCAACGGTGATCTGATTTTTGATTTTTCTTTACAATCCATGCTTAATTTTCATAAAGAAAAAAATGCATTGGCTACACTTTTTTGTCATCCCAATTCTCATCCTTATGACAGTACAATTATTCTTACCGATAAGGACAACCGTGTAATTGACTTTGTTTCCCCTTCTGACAGAAACGGTTATTACCCCAATCTTTGTAATGCCGGAATACACATAATTTCACCCGAGCTTTTTAATCAAGTCAGTTTAAAAAAATGTAAAGCAAATCTTGACAAAGACGTGCTTCTCCCTGCTCTCAGCACCAATCGGATTTACGCTTATAAGAGCCACGAATATGTTCACGATATGGGCACCCCTGAAAGATTAGCTGATGTTGAAGCCGACGTTAAATCAGGCGTTGTCAGTGCTTTACACAGAAGCCAAAAACAGAAAGCTGTATTTCTTGACCGTGACGGAACGGTTAACGTTCACAAAGGATATATAACTAACCCGAACGAAATTGAAATGCTGCCACACGCTGCCGATGCTATTTCAAAATTCAACCGACTCGGATACCTCTCAATCATCATCACAAACCAGCCGGTTATTGCTCGTGGAGAATGCACAGAGGAAGAGCTGCGGAACATTCATAATTACCTTGAAACTCTGCTCGGTGAAGAAGGCGCATATGTTGACGGTATTTACTATTGTCCTCACCATCCGGACCAAGGATATGAAAACGAAATACCTGAGCTAAAAATCAAATGCAACTGTCGTAAGCCTAAACCAGGCCTGATTCTCAAAGCTGCCGAGGATTTTAATATTGACCTGAGTAAATCATATATGGTCGGCGATTCATCAAGGGATACTCAGGCTGCATTAAATGCGGGTTGTATTCCTGTTTTCTTGTCATCAGACAATAAGTACTGTTCGGACAATATATCGGTTTACCGTTCGCTGATAAACTTTGCAGAAAAGATAAAGGATTAACACTATGAATATAACTGAAAACATCAAAAATCTCATTTCAGAGCACTTCAATACACATCTGACAGATATAAAAGAAATAGGCAAGGGTGCAAGCGGACAGGTCTATTGCATACACCTCAGCTCTGCGCCCTATAAAATTGCGGTCAAACTAAGTAAGCATTATGACCTGATGAAACAAGAAAAAGAGATGCTTGAATATCTTAAACCCAGAGTTGCATATCAAGTACCCGAAACGTATTTCATCGGTCAGGATGGCGAAGTTGCGTTTCTTGTTATGGAGTTTATCAGCGGAATAAGCGGTAACAGTAAAAAGATGCTGCTTTTGCCAAAAAAGAAGCATCTTGCCGATAGCATAATTAACTCTCTTACAGAAACACAGAAAACCACTTCAGATAAATTCGGTTCCTACAATAACCCTGAATATAACAGTTGGAAGGAATACTATTCAGCATTTTTCTCAAAGATATATTCTTTTTCAAAGGAACAGTTTAATGACGGCAAATTAAGCAAAACTGTCATTGACGCCCTTGAACTGATCAGTGAAAACTTCGATAAAATTTTTAAAGAAGATATAAAAAAGTCCTATTTATGTCACGGAGATTTCTGGATGTGCAATATGCTCATTGACTTTAAAAAAGGAGAGCTTTCCGCTGTCCTCGACCCTTTCAACGTTATATGGGCAGAGCCTGAATATGAGCTTTTCGCCCTGACTCTCGGATACGGAAAAATGCTGAAGCTTTATGAAAACTATAAAAGTAAATGCAAAGTATCAGAATATTGCGATTTAAAGATTGAGCTGTATGCACTCTGCAATGAACTGGATTGGTATATGCGGCTAGGGAGCATAAGTCACGACTATCTTGAATACAGGGCAGAAAGATTAAAAAAAGAATTCAAAAAAACACATTAAAAAGTCGGCTGATTCAGCCGACTTTTGTTTCTGTAATTCATTTTTACGCCTGAGATACTACTGCGTGAGAATTTCTTTTCCTTAAAATCTGAATAACTGCCACAACAGCAACAAGTGCAAGACCGATACTGTCGGTTACGATTCCTGGATAGATAAGTAACAAACCACCGACTGCACTGATAACACGCTCATACCAAGACATTTTACACAAGAAGTAGCCTTCCAATGCGGCGGAAACGCCGAATATACCTACAAATGAGGTGATACAGATGAGAACAACTTCCCATGCATTTGTGTCAATAAACAGCATTGCAGGGTTAAGAGCAAATACATAGGGAACTATGAATGCACCGATAGCAAGCTTCGTTGCGGTAAATGCTGTTTTCATGGGGTTTGCCTGAGCAATCGCCGCACCTGCATATGCCGCAAGAGCAACGGGCGGTGTAAGGTCAGCAACTATACCGAAGTAGAATACGAAGAAGTGTGCCGCAATCATAGGAACGCCCATCTCAACAAGAATGGGTGCGCAGGTCGCAGCCATAATACAGTAGTTAGCAGTTGTGGGAACACCCATACCCAGAACAATACAGCAAAGCATCGTAAGGAACAATGCAATAATTATCTGATTACCTGCAAGTGAAACAATACCGTTGAAGAGCTTATAAGCAAGACCTGTTGTACCGATAATACCGGCAATCATTCCTGCAACACCGCAGGCCGCAGCTACGGTAATCATACCCTGTCCGCCTGCTGCAAGAGCTTCAAGCAAACGCTTGGGTGTGATTCTGTGTTCTTTATTAAACAAGCTGACCACAATGGCAACAACAATAGCAATGGCTGCTGCATATGCGATTGAACGGGTGCTCGTACCTACAAGGTAGATAAGAAGAATCAGGGGTAAAAGAAGATAGCTCTGCTTGAGCAGGGGCTTTAAACGGGGTAATTCTTCCTTTGTAAGACCCTTGAGACCTTCTTTTTTTGCCTCTAAATGAACTGCAATAAACACGCCTGCAAAATAAAGAACAGCAGGGAGAATAGCCTTAACAACGATGTTTGAATACGGTACACCGACAGTTTCTGCCATAAGGAAGGCAGCTGCACCCATAATCGGAGGCATAATCTGTCCGCCTGTTGATGCTGATGCTTCTGCAGCTGCAGCAAACTCGGGCTTATAGCCTGTACGCTTCATAAGAGGAATTGTTACGGCACCTGAGCCAACCGTGTTTGCAACAGAAGAACCCGAAACCATACCTTCGAGAGCCGAGGCTACAACAGCAACCTTTGCAGGACCGCCTGAGAAGCGACCAACAAGCGCATTTGCTATATTGATAAAGAAATCAGCAATACCTGTACGCTCAAGAAATGCACCGAAAATGATAAACATTACAATATACTTCGAGCATACATTAATCGGGGTTGAAAGTATACCCTCCTTAGAATAGAAAAGTACACGGACGTTCTCTGTAATTCTGGCAATAATGCTCGGGTTTGTTGAACCCCAGATAAGAGCATAGACCAACAAAACGCTCGCAACGATAAGAATAGGAAGACCAACGCTTCTTCTGCAAAGCTCTGCGAGACAAAGAATACCTATAACACCGATTGCAACCTCAAGTGAGGTAATCTTGAATCTTGAAACGATTTCGGTTGCATTTATTGTGAAATACAAGAATGCGCCCGTACCTGCAAGCATAAGAATTATGTCGTACCACGGCATATGGTTAACCTTCTGAACTCCCTTTTTTGCAGGGAATACGAGATATCCGATAAACATTATAAATGCCATAAACGAGGTCAGACGAATTTCGTCAAGCCAAGTTGCAACGAGGGTAACATAAATGCAGAACACCGAGAAAAGAGCAAGTATGCAGGTGACAATCCATTTCGGTGTACCTTCCCAGATACGTGTGTTTGACTCACGGTCAAACTTTTTCATAACTTCATCAAGCCCCATTGCTTCCTGTGTTTCGGGAACATTCTTTTTCTTTAAAAATCCCATATAGGAGCCTCCTTGTAACCGATAATTTAAACACAAAAATGGCTGCAGTTGGTTCGACTGCAGCCGATAACATTAACTAAACTGAATATTACTTAGCTTCAACTGTGATGCCCTTTTCTGCGAAGTACTTAGCTGCACCTGCGTGGAAGGGAGCTGTCATACCGTCTGTTGCATTTTCAAGTGAAAGCTCTGCACCCTTTGCGTGAGCCTTTGTGATAGCATCTGCATTATCAAAGATAGCCTTTGTGATGTTGTATACATCATCTTCCGATGCGGAAGCACTTACGATAAGAGTAGCCTTAACCGTAACAGTTGTAACATCCTCATCCTGACCGTCATAAGTCTTTGCGGGGATCTGATATGTTGTGTAATACGGTGATGATGCCATAAGCTTGTCAGCGATATCGCCGTCGATGGGAACAAGGTATGCGTCAGCTGATGTGCAAAGCTCCTGGATAGCGGGTGTGGGAGCGCCTGCAACGATGAATGCAGCGTCAATCTTCTTATCCTTGAGAGCATCTGCTGAATCAGCAAATGACTGATACTGAGGAACGATATCTTTTTCTGTCATACCTGCAGCAGCAAGAACGTCAACTGCGTTGAAATAAACGCCTGAGCCTGCAGCACCGATTGAAACTCTCTTGCCTTTAAGATCAGCAACTGACTTGATAGCGGGATCCATTGTAACAAGCTGAACTGCTTCTGCATAAAGACCGCCGATAACACGGAATGAGTCAACCTTGCCGTCTTCTTCAAATGTACGTGAGCCTTCCCATGCATAAGCCATAACGTCTGACTGAACAGTACCGAGCTGGTAGTTGCCTGTTGCAATACCGAGAATATTAGCCTTTGAGCCGTCTGTTGAAACAACGTTTACAGTAACACCGGTAGCAGTCTTAATCTGATTGCCGAGAATTCCGCCGTAACCGTAATATGTACCTGATGTACCACCTGTACCCATTGTCATTGCTGTGCCACCGTTACCGCCGCAAGCAGCAAATGTAAGCATTACTAATGCTACAACCATTAAGATAGAAATAAAACGTTTCATAATGTTTTTCCTCCTTGAAAACTATGAAATAAAATTTATTGCTTTAAATTATACAATAAAAAAAATCATTTTGCAAGTAAATAATATAAAATATGTAAAAAAAATTGTATAAACCCACTCAATTTCGTGTTTTTATACATTTTTTGGGATAATAATACATAATTTGCTCATAAAATGAATTTATATTCTTACTTTAACAACGATTTTTCTGGCCTTTTCAGGCTTTTCACCAAAGCAAAGACCCGGTTTATGTGCATCCCAAGGGAAAAATATGCCGTATTCCCCTGCTTCAATAACACAAATTGATGCTTTTTCATAGTCATCAAAAAACACGATGTCCTCTTTATACTCACAGCTTTCCTTCATATTTGATATATCAGCAACCATCATAACCTCTGTACCTGAGACTATATACTGAATATCAATATAGTTTCTGTGCCCTTCAAAAGCACTTTCTT
Organism: Clostridia bacterium; assembly: GCA_017435665.1. GTDB lineage: Bacteria > Bacillota > Clostridia > Oscillospirales > Acutalibacteraceae > UBA6857. The sequence goes on from JAFSEP010000063.1 coordinate 90,849, forward strand.
CAGGTAGCTTTGTTTCGTATTCCTGAATAAATGCAAACAGATTTCTGCCGTCAATTTCATAAGTTCCGACAGGCAGATTTTCCTTCACGGCTTTCTTGATAAAATCAAACGCAGCTTCAAACCTTTCGTTAGAACCGTAATATGTTCCGCAGTTTTTTAATGTGTCAACTATCATCCTGTTCTCCTTTTCTTTTTTTAATATTCTTCATCAGGCTGCTGTCCGTTGTGTGCGAGCCATTTACATTCGGTAATTTCCATATTCGTAAAGATAGCTCTGAATGATGAGTCTTCGGGACTGCAGGCATAAACACCAAACTGAATTTTACCTCCGCCGTTCCACATATGACATACACGCATCTGTCTGAAGGTTACGCCGTCATCGGAGCATTCAAGGCAATAGTCATCTTCTCTGCGGCTGAATCTGTACCACATTGATTTTGTGTCAGCATCGATTTCTGTTGTCGCCCAATCAGAATACCCGTTATTTGTTACAACGCTTCCAAGATGCTGATATTCTTCGTTTTCATATTCAATCGAAGCCTTCAGCCAGTTATCGCTGTCAAGATACATTACTATACCGCACTGGTCGAAACGGTGCTTGCTTTCAAACTCGGTTTTCACTACAAATGAAAAATACTTTTCATCGGTTTCCGTCTGAAAAACGGGAGCATTATCATTTCTGAAATGATAATAGGTTCTCTGCCACAAATCCGTGTGAGGATTTGTTATAATTTCAATTTTTTCATCGCTTGCCGTATACTCAGACGGCTCTCTTGTCCATTTAAAGCTCTTAATATCGAATTTCATAAAACACCCCTATAACAATTTTACTGTTCAGCCCTTTTCGATAATATAGCATCTGCTTCTGAAATCTGCATCAAGGCTGCTTCCGAATTCCTTCTTTATCTTACGGTTTTTAAGATATTTTTCAACGGGAGGATTTGCACCGTTACCGAAGGTGTGCGCAATAAGTATACCTTCGTTTTCCGTCTCTCTGAAAACAATCTGATATCCCTCCGGCTTACTGTAATCCTCAACGGTACATTCAATCACACTTGTAAAGCCATCCTTTATAATATGCCTGATTTCTCCGTAAAATTCAACAGCATCAAGAACCGTCTGCCAATTTTCATCAGGAAGATCAAATATTTCACCGCTGATGCAAAGACGTCCCAGAAAACCGGATATAAGACTGTACCGTGTTCTGTGGATATCGTCATCCGCCCTGAGCACAGCCCATATCTGGCTTTGTGACGGCTTAATTAACCGATGCAAATTTGCCGCAATTATCGGAATGCTCAGGCATTCGTGAGCATCAGAAAAACTCGCCTGAGAGCAGAGCTCCATTGTTGACGGCTCAAGCCTGTGACCGCCGCTTGCGCAGTTTTCTATAACAAGCTCCGGCATCTGTTCCTTAATACGCCTGAAATAGCTCTGGCTTGCAAGAGTATACTGACGTAGTCCCTCACCGAGACTTTCCGCACCGTCACAGCCAACACCTATATTCTCATTATAATCTATCTTCAGATAGCCGTATCCGCTGTCACGCAGAAGTCCTATTACCTTTTTGTCAAGATATTCTATGCACCATTCATCACGAAGATCTAAAAATCTGTGCCCCGATACGTTAAGAGGTACCCCCATACGTGAAACAAGGTGCTCGGTTTCGCCGTAAATACGTGAGCGTGGAGCAACGTTTTCCATTTCAAACCATATTCCGGGAATGAGACCGTAGGATTTTATCATATCGCATACGGGTCTGAGACCACGGGGGAACAGCTCCTTGCTGACATTCCAGTCCCCGATGGTATCCCACCAATCAATCCCCTCTTCCTTGTACCATCCGCAGTCCATCACCAGATACTTTATACCGCTTCCCTGCAGCTTTCTTGCAGTCTTTTCAAGATTTTCTGTTGTGGGATTGCCCCAAGAGGTACAATACTCATTAAAGATTACGGGCAAATCCGCATCGACGGGAGAAATGTCCGGATTCTGCGCCTTTACAAGCAAATAACATACCCTCTCAAGAGAATCGGCAACTGCCACAACAGCTTTGGGTGAAACAAAGCTCTCGCCGGGTAAAATATCCTTGCACCAATGACCGTAATCAAAATCGGCAAGTCCGCCTGTAAGTATCAACGGCTCGGTATGACGGAACAGTTCAATCTGCCAGCTTGACGGACAGTAAAGCTGTGCACCGATAAATTCACCATCTTCACTGTTTTCAAGAGCAACAAACGGAAACCACTTACGAACAGGCATTGAGCCTATCTGACCGAATTTCTCAATTCTTACACCGTGGCCACTCCAGGAGCGTTCCATATTAAGCTGTGTCAGCTTCTGGGTCAAGAGCTTACCCTCAGCACTCCAGAACGACGTGGCTCGGTGCAATATGTCTGCGGTGATATCTTCAATGCAGAAGGATGAAAGCATTTCAAGAGTCACAACGGAATCCGAACTGTTTTCAAATTCCGTAAAGCACTCATAAACACCGTTTTTCTTAATATGATAAGCAGTAACCGTGAAGCCGTCACTCGACTTATATATACTTTTATCTCTGTCACAAGAAATCAGTTCACATTTTTCAACGCTGTCACTTTCAGCCATTGAAATACCGTTTGTAAAGTGTCCGCTGTAACCGTCACCACGAACCTTGAACTGAATACCGAATTTCATAACCGACATCCTTTCAGATTTTCTGTTTTGATAATTATACCATACATAACGGCATTTTACAACGGCAGAAAACGCAAAAAACAGCCTTATCCCGAGAACGGATAAGGCTGCCGTCAGTTTGTTTCAATTATTATTTAAGAAATCTGTCAATGTAGCCGAAAAGAAGCTCGTCGGCTCTGTCCTTTGCATCTTCGTCTTTACCTAAATCATGGTCAGCACCGTCATAAACGTTGAGCACGTGCTCAACACCGTGCTGTGTAAGAAGAGCATCAAGTGTCTGTGCGTTTGAGAAAGGAACAATCGTGTCGGCAGTACCGTGATTAATTACGGTAGGCACACAATCTGAACTAACGTAACTAATGGGAGAAACGCTGTAAAGTGCTGCCTTTGCGCTTTCCTTTGCCTCATAAGCAAACCGTTGACCGCAGGCTTTTGACATAAGGTCGCTGATTACAGCTTCATTGCCCAAAGCATTGTTGTGATAGAAGTTATCATCATAAAGGTCGGTAGGACCTGAGTTACTGATAACTGCAACGGGAGCAATGGGAGCCGTCTTTTTTCTTGCATATGCATAAAGCAGAGAAAGATGTCCGCCTGCGCTGTCACCTGTGAGAAGCACCTTATTGATGTTTACACCGACTTCGGCACCTTTTGCTTTAACCTTTGCAAGAGCTGAATCGATATCATCAAGCACATCAAGAAGGTCAACATCATCTGAAATGTAACGGTAATTTACCGATGCGGTTGCAATACCGAGATTGGTTGCTCCGTATTCCATTCCGCCCTTATAGCTTTCCTTGTCACCTTGAATCCAGGCTCCGCCGTGAATAAAGAGAACAAGTCCTAAGTCTCCCGAAGCATTCTCAGGTACAAAAAGGTCAACTACCTGTCTTTCGTGAGTGCCGTATGACAGATCGAAGAAGGTCTGACAGTTATACTGCTGTCCTCCTGCCTGACCAAGTCCGAACAGACTCATAAAGAAATTGATGATTGCCATAAAAAACGCCGTGATTTTTTCGAGCATAGTTTTTCCTCCTTTTTAATATATAATGTTTTCTTCTGTGACAGGCTGCCACTGTTAATATATTAACACAAATCCGACGAAATTTCAAGAGAGTTGTTTATCGGATGAGATAGTTAATCTTATCAAAAAGGATAGATCTCGTTCGTTCTAAGGACAGCTTTGTTGTTCGGTGTGATGATATATGAAGCTGTCGTTTTTTATGTTTACAGTTCAAAACGGCAACAACACGATAAATCAGAAGTTGACGAGTTATTATTCATCTAGAATGAAATGCCATCTTTTTGCTATTTCTACAGGCATCATATTTCCGAGAATTTCACCATCACGGATAAGTTCTTTTTCGCCCAAATGGAAGAAGAAAAACTCTCCAACACCATTGTTGTGTCCAAACTGGAATTCAAGTTCACCTTTAAAATAAGGAAATACTAGCTTTAATTTTTCGTCAATTTCCCACACAAAAGCAGAATCATGATTGTCAATGCAGTTAATAATCCATTCTTCTTTCTCCTCAAACCACATCCAAAAAGCCTTGGCTGCATCCTCGTTCATAGCCTTTTTAGTAAATAAAGAAAACATATTTTATCCTCCTTAGTATATTCAAGTATGCTTAACAGTTAGACAAATACTTATTTGTCTAACTAAGTATACCACACGTACTGTTAAATTTCAATGTTTTCGGTTTGGACAAATCCGTTTGCCCGAAGGGCAACTTCGTTGTGCCATCAGGCACACTTCATTGGCGTAGCCACTTCATTTGCCGTAAGGCAACTTCATTCGTTTATGTCCGCAAAATGAAGTACGGCTTGACAGCCGTAATGAAGTCAGCGTCACGAGTGCCGCTGAACGAAGTTATGTCCTGCGGACATAAATGAAAAATCGACTTGTCGAAACAAGTCGATTTTTGTGTTTACGGCTTAAAATGGCAACAGCTCGATAAATTGGAATTTATCGACCAGCTATGCCTTTTCCAACCACATAAATACCAACCAGCATTTCAGCGAAAGATAATCCCAATAGAAGTCCTCAGAAAAAGTCATATACAATGG
>JAFSEP010000064.1 GCA_017435665.1 Clostridia bacterium
GGCAAAGCAGTGTATGGAGCTTCAATCCCGAGTGTTCGGTATGAAGATAGGAGCAGGACTTGATAAAAGAAAAGTGAATGAACTCTATAAGGATAACGATTACCTACGTGAAGAAAATCAAGAGCTTGTCGGAGATGTACTGAAGTTCAGACTTCTCAGAAAAGTTTTCGGTGATGAAGAGGTTGATAAGCTCGTTGATAAAGCAACGGAGCTTGAAAGAGAAAGCCGCAGAGCTCGCAATCGTAATCGTAGCGGCTGGGAACGATAAAAAAGAAAGGTGGTTATGATGAGAAGCTTCATTGAAGAATTTTATTACGGCAACATTGAGGCACAGGAGCTCAGCTCCGAGCTTGGCGGTACTCTTAAAAAGAAGCTGAACGCTCTTACGAAAAGCGAAGAAGAGCTGACTGAAAAGCTATCCGCCGAAGATAAGAAACTGTTCGATAAATACACAAACTCGTGCAACGAGTTTCTCAGTATGAGCACAGCCGACAGTTTCATCTCAGGCTTTCGCCTCGGAGCAAAATTCACTCACGATGTATTTTTAAAATGAAAGGAAGGTTATTATGAACATAGATTACAGACAGGTCGGAGATTACAAAATCCCGAACATCAAACTGCCGGAGGAGGAGAACGTTACTCTTGGCAGGTACGGTATGATGAGGATGAAGTTCCTTCAGCAGAACAGGTCGGGAATGTATATGCTTCTGATAACCAAGGGTATATTGATGAGAACTCTCAAGAAGACCGAGGACGAAGCGAACGAGATGCTGGAACGCCTGACAGAACAGATGATGAAAGCACAGGGCGTGACTGAGCAGCTCAAGGAGAGCAATCAGATGCTTTGGGTGCAGATGATGAACAACATCAAGCACTCGGCAGAAGAGATAGTTCTCAAGGAACTGATTTACGGTTAAAAATTTAATATGACTGAATAAAGCGCGTCTTACAGTAAAAGTAGGTCGTGCTTAACTTTTAACATTAAAAATGCTTTTTATTCGTTAATTTTCTTTGATAATACATTGGGTCATTTTAAAAAATTCTATCGAATACAGAGCAAAATTCAAAAAAATCATACAACATGTTGTGGTTGATGTTTGTTGCTTTTGGGGTATATAGTATGATTTTTTCAGCTTATCGTAGATGCTTTTTATTTAATAAAAAATTGGTGCCTTTAAGTAGTTAACAAATGATATTTTGATTGTCAGTATGAAAGATAAGGAGGGCAGAACTATGGCAAACAAAAAGCAGTCGGCTGAAGAAATAGTCTCAAGAAACTTATATACGCATAACCGAAAGGGGAGAAATAAATATTTTCTACTGCCCTTGAACTTTTTCTGTTACTTTTTCTTTTTTTCGACACTATAATATAAAGATGTTTATATTGTAATCAATAATCTCATAATATATTAAACTGCATTTCAATTTTATCAAAATAGTAAAAATGATAAAATTAAACTTGACAACCAATGCAATTAAGAATATAATATTAATTGTATCAAAATGATAAAAATGAGCAAATTAACTTTAGGAGATGATTACAATGAGAGTTTACGAATACAATAAGCAATGGCAAAAACTTTTAACTCCCGAAATTGTAACTATGCTTTCACAGATACATGAATATAAAGGAGAGCAGAATCTTTTTATTGAAGCGCAGGCTGATACACTTACTCAGCTTGTTGAAATAGCTAAAATTCAAAGTACGGAGGCTTCAAATAAAATTGAAGGTATTTATACTTCGGACGAACGTCTCAAAAAACTTGTGACAAACAAAACAACACCTAAAACCCGTAACGAGCAGGAAATAGCAGGTTACCGTGATGTGCTTTCCACTATACATGAAAGTTATGAGTATATTCCTGTTAAACCTACGATTATTCTGCAGCTTCATCGTGACTTATACAAGTTTAGCGGTAAGACAATAGGCGGTTCCTATAAAAACGCAGATAATGTTATTGCGGAGGAAGATGACGAAGGTAATCGTTTTGTCAGATTTGAGCCTGTTCCGGCGTGGGAAACACCGTCTGCCATTGAAGAACTTTGTGCAGCATTTGATGATGTGATCAGCAGAAATGAAGCTGACCCTCTGCTTATTATACCGATGTTCATTCTTGATTTTTTATGTATCCATCCGTTTAATGACGGTAACGGAAGAATGAGCCGCTTGTTGACTCTTTTGCTTCTTTATCGTGCCGGTTATATTGTTGGTAAGTACATTAGTATTGAAAAGGTTATTGAAGAATCTAAGGCTACTTACTATGAAGCGCTTCAAAACAGTTCATACGGTTGGCATGAAGAAGAAAATGACTACAGCCACTTCGTGAGATATATGTTAGGTGTAATTCTTTCTGCATACCGCGACTTTTCTTCTCGTGTCAGAGTGCTTACAACAAGCGGACTTTCCAAACCGGAGCGTATACAGGAAATTATTAAAGACACTCTCGGCAAAATAACTAAAGCTGAAATTATTCAAAAATGTCCCGACATCAGTCAGATAACAGTTCAGAGAACCCTCAACGAGCTTGTTAAGAACGGTGATGTTGTAAAAATCGGTGGCGGACGCTACACGTCTTATGTATGGAATAGGGAGAAATAATTATGATTACAGGTGAGCTTAAAAATAAAATAGACAGTCTGTGGAATGTTTTTGCTGCGGGAGGGCTTGTAAACCCTCTTGATGTAATTGAGCAGATAACTTATCTTATATTTATCCGTGACCTTGATGATTTGGACAATCTCCGTGCAAAAGAGAGCGCAATGCTCGGCCTTCCTTATAAGAGCATCTTTGCCGGTGAGGTTACTATCGGTGATCGCAAGATTGACGGTAGTCAGCTTAAATGGTCTGTTTTTCGTGATTTTCCTGCAGGCAAAATGTACGCTACTATGCAGGAGTGGGTATTCCCGTTTATAAAAAATCTTGACGGTAAAAAAGACAGCGCTTATTCAAAATATATGGATGATGCTATCTTTAAACTTCCTACACCTCTGCTTCTTTCAAAGGTTGTTGATGCTCTTGATGAAATCTATGCCCTTATGGCGAAAGAGCAGGATAAGGATGTACGTGGTGATACATACGAGTATCTTCTCAACAAAATTGCACAGTCGGGACTTAACGGACAGTTCCGTACCCCTCGTCATATCATCAAAATGATGGTTGAACTGATGCAGCCGAAAGCCGATGATGTTATTTGTGACCCGGCATGTGGCACGAGTGGATTTTTGGTAACTGCAGGAGAGTACCTCAAAGAAAACCTCAGAGAAGAAATCTTTTTCAATAAGCAGAAAAAAGACCATTATATGAACCATATGTTCTTCGGTTATGATATGGACAGAACTATGCTTCGTATCGGTGCGATGAATATGATGATTCATGGTGTAGAACATCCCTTTATCGAGTATCGTGACAGCCTTTCTGACCAGAATCCCGATAAGGACAAGTATTCTCTTATTCTTGCAAATCCACCCTTCAAGGGTAGTCTTGATTATGACACAGTTTCCACCGACCTTCTGAAAGTATGTAAAACCAAGAAAACAGAGCTGCTTTTCCTTGATCTGTTCCTTCGTATGCTCCGTGTAGGTGGTAGATGTGCTTGCATTGTTCCTGACGGAGTTCTCTTCGGCTCATCAAAGGCTCATAAAGATATACGCAAGGCTATCATTGAAGATAATCGTCTTGAGGCTGTTATCTCCATGCCTTCAGGTGTGTTCAAGCCCTATGCTGGGGTTTCAACAGGTATCCTTATTTTCACCAAGACAGGTCACGGCGGCACAGATAATGTATGGTTCTATGATATGACAGCCGACGGCTTCAGTCTTGATGATAAGAGAACAGAGGTCAAGGAAAACGATATACCTGATATTGTCGCTCGTTTCCGCAATCTCGAAGGAGAAAAAGACAGAGAAAGAACAGAAAAGTCCTTCTTTGTACCTAAAAAAGAGATTGCTGATAATGATTATGACCTTTCAATCAATAAGTACAAAAAGACAGAGTATGTACCTGTTGAGTATCCGAGCACGCAGGAGATTATGACGAATCTGTATGAGCTTGAAATGGAGATAAGCAAGTGCCTTGCTGATTTGGAGGAGATGCTGTGAGAAAACGCAGAAGAAGTATAACTATAATTAACAACGAAATCGATTATGACAAATTAGCGGAAGCTATTGTTAAGGCACAGAGAAAAGCTGAACGTATCGAAGAAAATACAGCAGAAACAACTGATGAAAAACCCAAGTTAATTCATGTAATTAAGGCAATATTCTTTGTTATTACTGGAAAAGCGGAAACAAAGAATTTAACAAACAGTTTTTTCATCTCAGTTATAAGCTTAGTCTTCAGGTTGTTTGGAACGATAGGTTGGATTATATCCTTAATTGTTATACTGTTGTCTGTTTTTGCTACTATTAAATTAGAGTGGTCAAAAGAAATGTTAGAACAATGTATAAAAGACTTTTTTACTTATCTTTTAATTTCACTTTTGTCTGTTTTGTCATTTTTATATTCAGTTATGTTAGTTGGTGCCTCAAGAGAAATCGAAAAGGAAAAAGACAAAAACTACATAATAGCAATTTTTTCAGGTGTTGTCAGCTTTGCGGCATTGGTTGTAGCTTTAATAGCATTGGTTAAAGGGGTGTGAGGACAGTGAAATACGTATTGTTAGAAACAGTTTGTGATATTTTGGATAACAAAAGAATACCTATAACTGCCTCAGATAGAAAAGAAGGTCCTTATCCTTATTATGGTGCTAATGGTGTTCAGGATTATGTGGCTGACTATATTTTTGATGATGAGTTAGTGTTGCTCGCTGAAGATGGTGGCAATTTTGGCTCTAAAGATAAGCCTATTGCGTATCGGATTTCTGGTAAGTGTTGGGTTAATAATCATGCCCATGTATTAAAACCGAAAACGGGTATGAATGTAGATTATTTGTGCTATTCGCTTATGTTTTATAATACAGATGGTCTTGTTAATGGGGCGACCCGTCAGAAATTAACTCAAGCAACTATGAGAAAAATGCTAATACCTTATAGAAGTGAAAAAGAACAAGTAAAAATTGTTAATTTACTGAACAAGGTTATTGATATAAAAAACAATCGCAAACAACAGCTCCAACAGCTTGATGAATTAGTAAAAGCCCGATTTGTCGAGATGTTTGGAGTTCTAGATAATCCAGTTGAAGATTATAAGAGAGCAACGCTAAAAGAGTTGTGTTATAAAATAACTGATGGTAAACATGGTGGTTGCAGAACGGAAGAAGGTACCAAAAGATATTTTGTTGGGGCAAGGGAGATATATGATGACGAGGTTCATTATGATACCGCTCCTGAAATCAATGTGGCTGAGTTTGAAAAGGATTATAAAAGATGTAATATTGAAATCGGAGATTTTCTTATTGTAAATACAGGTGCAACAATAGGTAAATCTGCAATAGCAACTGATTCAAGAACAGAACACACACTTTTGCAGAAAAGTGTTGCATTATTAAAGGTTAAACATGAGTTGTTAAATCCTGTGTTCCTTAAATGGTGCTATAGGGTAAATACAAAAATGTATATGGTTGAAAGTGCATCAGCACAGCCTAACTTGTTGCTTTCAAAGATAAATGCAACTGAAATATATGTGCCACATATTGAGTTGCAAAATCAGTTTGCAACCTTCGTCGAACAAGTCGACAAATCAAAAGTTGCAGTGCAAAAAGCACTCGATGAAGCGCAAACACTGTTTGACAGTTTAATGCTGGAATATTTTAGATGAGGTGAAAACATGATTGAAAGACGGACAAAAGAAGATAAGCCTGTTTTAGCAATTTGCTATGATTTTGATAAAACTTTATCTCCTGATGATATGCAAGCTCAAGGATATATACAAGAGGTTTTCGGCGATGACGTGCAAGCATTTTGGGATGAGTGTAAAGATTTGGCCGAAGCCAATGAAATGGACTCCAATTTAGCTTATATGCGTAAAATGATGGAACATGCGCATGGGCGAATTGTGTTAACAAGAAAAACATTAAGGGAGTACGGCGCCAAAGTGAAATTGTTTCCCGGCGTAGAGGAGTGGTTTGAACGAATCAGAGATTTCGGCAGACAGCACGATGTGATTGTCGAGCATTATATCATATCTTCAGGTCTTAAAGAAATGATTGAAGGAACAAATATTGCAAAAGAATTTGAACAAATATATGCAAGTTCATTTTTATTTGACGATAAAGAGGTTCCCATTTGGCCTGCTCAAGCCGTAAATTATACAAATAAAACACAGTTTTTGTTTAGAATTGAAAAGGGTGTTTTAGACGTTAATGATTCTGGTGTAAATGATTACTTTGAGCCGGAAAAGATTCGTGTTCCTTTTAGAAACATTGTGTACATAGGTGACAGTATGACGGATATTCCGTGTATGAAGCTTGTCAATGCTAACGGTGGTCATTCCATAGCTGTTTATGATAATAGTACATTAGATAAAAGCAAAGCGTTTCAAATGTTGTCTGATAACCGCATTAAATATTTTACCCCTGCTGATTATACTGATGGATCGGAGTTGGACAAACTTGTAAAGTCTATTATTATCAGAACGGCAGCAAATGAGGTTTTAGAGGAGACACATTTTGCTTGCAAAAAAGAGCGAGATGCCGCACAAGACTCTAGCAATGCTAAGTATTCACAGGAGCATATGAAACTGATTTTTTCGCTGGATGGAAGCCGAAATTTCGAATCCACTCATGCAATGATGCCCGAGTTGCTCTCTATTGACGATTGGTCAAAAGATGAAATTGACATATTACTTGATATCGCATTAAATCGTCACCCAGTTCGTTACTTGCTTAATGATGAGGATGTTAACGCTTTTTATCGTAAAATCATTGGTATGTTGAAAAAGCCGACCGATAAAGCAAAAAAGGTTATGAAGCGTTTCGATAAAGAGTGAATAATTTTGTGAGGTAAAAATATGGAATACAAATATATGACGGATGCTGAACTTGCTTCGGTAATGGTAAGCTATATCACCCGAATAGACCATCTTAGAAATATAATAGGTCGCTATTTAGATCGTAACGATCATGGCAATGTTCGTGCAGACCAAATCAAAGCGGCGTACAGAGAGTTAAAGAATGAACTGCGTGAAACTGCAGATTATCTTTGGTTGGAAAGAAATCGCAAAGGAAGCGTTCTGTATATGAGCGCTTTTTCTCCAAGCATACGCGAGGCAATGGCGGAAGGCTTCACTGTTCCTGTAAATGCTGCTGTTAATTTCCGAATGTTTTCATCAGTTTCTGATGCGCACTATAAATTAACAAAATATGTGTCCCTTGAAGAATGGGGAGAGTTAATGTAAAAATGAAAAAAATTGAAATTGATTGTAATTAAGAAAGGAACTATATTATGGAAGAAATTAAAAATGCAAGCATATCTATTAATCTTAATGAAGGAAATATCCTGATTTCTGGTTCGGAGGATTTTGTGGAGAAAAATATGGAGAGCATATTTGCTTTTGTTGAGCGTAACAACAAATACAAAAGTACATTATCTCAAAAACAGAACTTACCGATATCTGATTCTCAAAAAGAAACTCCTATTTCTGGAAAGAGTTTTGAAGAAGAAAACAACAGTATTGTAACTGACAAATACATTAAATCTGGCGTTTATCATGTCGATTCAGAGGATGGTTCTATTTCCATTCTGAAGAAAATACCTGGAGACAATAAAGCTGAGAAAATGAAAAATATTACACTAATCGTGCTGTATATTAGAAAAGGGAAAGTTCCCGGAAAGGAAATCATCCCTATTTGCGAAAAACATGCTTGTTATGATAGCGCGAATTTCTCAACTACATTTAAGAATGAGAAAACGAATATTATTCGCAAGGGCAGTGGTCAGTCTTGGACAATTGAGCTAACACAACCTGGAGAATCTGCTGCATTAGCTTTACTGGAGGAAATGGCAAATGACAAGAAGTGATATTCAAAATGTTTTGGCGACAGCATACCCGTCAGAACTTGTTGACTCTATGTTAGCCAGCTATGAGAATGCTCTTGCTGAATATAAAAAAGAGCATTGGCAGTATTTTGGTAATGAAATCGGACAATTTGTTGAGGTTGCTCGTCGCATGATTGAATATCAACTTGATAATCGATATACCCCCTTAGCGGATAAACTTGCCAATTTCAATGAAAGAATTTTAACAGCTTGGGAAAATTATGATTCAAAATTCTCTGAAGTATATCGCATAGTTATTCCGAGGTGTCTTTATTCGATGTATTGTCTTCGCAACAAGCGAGGAATGATACATAAAAGTCATATTGACCCTAATAGAATGGATGCATCTGTATTGTTGAGCAATACGAAATGGGTTCTTGCAGAAATATTCCGTCAGATCTCTACGATGTCATTTGAGGAAACAGAAGAAATTGTAAATTCTATAATGTGTAAAGAATCTTCGATTGTTTGGGATACAGGCAATTGCTTGCGTATTTTAGATACTAAAATGAGTTGTAAGAACAAGGTGTTATGTCTTTTATACATGAAAGACGGCCAATCGGACACGGATTTGCAAAAATCTATTGAATATAAAAACACAACAGAATTTAAGCACGTACTAAGACTGCTTCACAAAGAAAAATTCATAGAATATGCTGATTCGAAATGTATCATTTCTCCAAAGGGCTTAACAGAAGCAGAAAATTTATTGACGAAATAAGTGATGGTGATTAAATGACCAACTTTGACTTCTTAACAAAGGACAAGCAATTTGATACCTTTTCTTCTGTTGCAGTTGCGGCCGAAAAGACCTTACATATTGACCTGTCCACATCAATAATAAATTGTCGCAGGACGATGGAAATGGCTGTTAAATGGATGTATTCCGTTGACGGTTCTCTTGTTATGCCCTGGCAGGATACCTTGGTCAGCTTAATGAATACGGAGGAGTTCCGTGATATTGTCGGTACTGATATATGGCGAAGAATGGATTTCATCCGCCGTGTAGGTAATAATGCCGCGCATACGGGTAAAAAGGTCACTCTTGAACAGGCGGAGCTTTGCCTTGAAAACCTTTTTGTTTTTCTTGATTTTGTTGCTTATTGCTATTCTGATAATTATACCGAAAGTCAGTTTGATAAGGAACTTCTTAATCTTACTACTGAAGAAGCTCTTGATTTTGTGTCACATAAGGATATTGACCTTGCAGCATTGATCGCTGAAAATGAGTCCCTCAAGGCAGAGTTAACTGCCCGTCGAGAGGAGCAGCAGCAGACCTATGTTCCGAAGCCTCTTGATATTTCCGAGTATAAGACTAGAAAGATTTATATTGATACTATGCTCACCGATGCTGGCTGGACTGAGGGAAAGGATTGGGTTAACGAATATGAACTGCCCGGTATGCCTAATAAGAGCGAGGTGGGTTTTGCAGATTATGTTCTTTTCGGTGACGACGGAAAGCCTCTTGCGGTTTTAGAAGCCAAGCGCACCTGCGTAGATGTGTCTAAGGGTAGACAGCAGGCTAAGCTCTATGCGGACCTTTTAGAGAAGAAATTTGGTTGCCGTCCTGTTATCTTCCTTTCTAACGGTTTTGATACCCGAATTACGGATAATCTTTATCCCGAACGCAAGGTTGCAACTATCTACTCCAAACGTGACATTGAAAAGATGTTTAATCTTCAGACTATGCGGACAAGCCTTAATCATGTGGTTATTGATAAGAATATAGCCGGCCGCTACTATCAGGAGGGTGCTATTAAGGCTGTTTGTGATAGCTTCGGCAAGAAAAACCGTCGTAAAGCCTTGCTTGTTATGGCTACTGGCTCAGGCAAGACAAGAACGGTTATTGCTCTTTGTGATGTGCTTTTACAGCATGGATGGGTTAAGAATATTCTTTTCCTTGCGGACCGCAACTCTCTTGTTACCCAGGCGAAACGTAGCTTTGTGAATATGTTGGATTATCTTTCCGTGACTAATCTTTGCGAAGAAAAAGACAACTATAACGCACACTGTGTATTCTCGACTTATCAGACAATGATGAACTGTATTGATTCGGTTAAGGATGAGAAGGGTAAACTCTTTACCTGCGGTCACTTTGATTTGGTTATATGTGACGAGGCTCACCGTTCAATCTACAATAAGTATCGTGATATATTTAATTATTTTGACGCACCTTTGGTGGGTCTTACAGCTACGCCTAAAGATGAAATTGATAAAAACACCTATGAAGTTTTTGAACTTGAAAACGGCGTTCCTACTTACGGTTATGAACTTGCAGATGCTGTAAAAGATGGTTATCTTGTTGATTTTATGTCGGTAGAAACCAAGCTTAAATTTATAGAGCAGGGTATTATTTATGATGAACTCTCAGATGAAGATAAAGAAGAGTATGAAGCTACCTTTGCCCGTGACGGTGATATGCCCGACAGAATCGGTTCGGCGGCTCTTAATGATTGGATTTTTAATGAGGATACTATCAAAGAAGTGTTGAATGTCTTGATGACAAAGGGTATTAAAATTGATTACGGTCAGAAGATAGGAAAAACAATTATTTTTGCTAAGAACCATCGCCATGCAGAAAAGATATTTGAAGTATTTAATAAAGAGTATCCGCATCTTAATGGCTATGCAAAGGTAATTGATAACAAAATCAACTACGCTCAGAGTGCAATTGATGAGTTTTCTGATGCTAAAAAGTTACCGCAGATAGCTATATCTGTCGATATGCTAGATACGGGCATAGATGTGCCTGAGGTACTGAATCTAGTTTTCTTCAAAAAAGTAATGAGTAAGGCGAAATTCTGGCAGATGATTGGCCGCGGAACCCGTCTTTGTCCCGGACTTCTCGACGGTGAAGACAAGAAGATGTTCTACATTTTTGATTTCTGCGGGAATTTTGAGTTTTTCCGTATGGGCGGAAAAGGAAAATCTGCTAATCAGATTGCTTTGCAGGGAGCCATTTTTAACCTCAAAGTACAGATGGCTTTCAAATTACAGGATTTAGCTTATCAGACTGATGAGCTTATTACATTCCGCAAAGAGTTAGTGGATGATATGGTTCGTAAAGTCAGAGAGCTCAATAAAGAGAACTTTGCTGTCCGTCAGCATCTGAAATATGTAGAGTTATATGCTAATCCTGATAATTTCACTTCACTTTCTTATGAAGATACTTTGATTATTGCGGATGAGCTTGCACCGCTTATTACACCTGACGAAGATGATCCAAAATCAATGCGATTTGATGCTCTTATGTACGGAATAGAATTGGCGTACCTTGTGGGTAAAAAATATAACAGAGCGCGAAGTGATTTGTATAAAAAGGTTTCAGGAATAGCAAGTGTTGCCAATATTCCTGAGATTATGGTTCAGTCAGAACTTATCGATAAGATTCTTCATACTGATTATGTAGATAATGCAGGTATAAATGAGTTCGAATATATTCGTGAGAATTTAAGAGACTTAATCAAGTATATACCTTATAACGGCGCTATATATCATACTAATTTTGATGATGAAATACTCTCTATTGATTGGAATGAATCGGATCTGGAGAGTGATGACCTTAAGAATTATAAGGCTAAAGCAGAGTTTTATGTTCGTCAGCATCAGGATAATGAGGTTATTGCCAAACTAAAATCAAACATACCTCTTGATTCTAACGATGTAAAAGTATTGGAGCAAATCTTATGGAGCGAGGTAGGCTCTAAGGAAGATTATGTGGCTGAGTTTGGTGAAAAGCCTCTTGGTGAATTTGTTCGAGAAATTGTTGGCCTAGATATGAATGCGGCAAAAGCCGCTTTTGCAGATTATCTGAACGATGTTAACCTTGATTCGAGACAGATTTATTTCGTTAACCAGATAGTTGAGTACATAGTCCATAACGGCTTAATGAAGGATCTTTCTGTATTGCAGGAATCACCTTTTACAGACAAGGGTAGTGTTGTTGAGGTGTTTACAGACCTTAGTGTTTGGATGGGTATTCGTAAAATTATCGAACAAGTCAATGCGAACGCTGTGGCGGCATAATGTAAACAAAAAAGGATTTTACATAATATGATGCGAAGAAAAGTAATTAAAAATGCAATTCAGTGTAATCTCTGCGGAGATATAATTGAATCAACCTACAGACATGATTTTGTTGAGTGTAGTTGTAAGGCTTGTTTCGTTGACGGTGGACACGATTATCAACGAATTGGTTATGCAGAAGAAGGATGTTTTACAAATCTTTCTGTTTATGAAGAAGTTGATTATATTGAGGCGCGTTATAAAAAGTTGCTCGATAAATGAGGTGATGTTCAAATGTATGAATATAAAAAATCAAAAGAAACCATTGAAAAAATATTAAAATCACCAACTAAAGTTATAGAGAAATCTGCAATTCCAAGTTCAGATTCCGAGTTTACCTACGAGAATGGATTGAAATCTTGGGTAGGAGCATTGTTTGTTGATATTGTTAATTCTAGCAAATTGTTTGAAAATGCCAATGAGGATACAGCACGAATTATAAGAAGTTTTTGCTCTGAGATTATTTCAATTCTAAAAGACGATAGTAACTATCGAGAAATTGGCATCAGAGGAGATTGTGTGTACTGTATTTATAATGCCCCTTACCAAACTGATTTGGTAGAAATATTTCGCCATGCATATCGAATTAATTCATTCATGAGTATGTTGAATAAGTTGCTTCAAAAGAATGGTTACTCTGCTGTCAGAGTTGGCATAGGTCTAGGATGTGGAGAAGATTTAATTATTAAGGCAGGTCAAAACGGTAGCGGCATCAATGATAAAATCTGGATTGGAAAAGCGGTTGTTGATGCAGCGCATCTGTCGGATGTTGCCAACAGAAACGGAGTTTCACCCATTGCAATGAGTCCGTTGTTCTATGATAATGTTATAAAACATTTATGTAAGGAAAATGAGAAATATAAATCGTGGATCAGCGCTCACACTTCCGGTTATTATGGTAGCGTTGATTATTACCACTGTAGCATAATAGAAACTGGTTTTGATAAATGGATTGAGGAGAATATCTGATATGACAACAATTACAGAAGGAAAAGAGAATAGTAAAGTGCTCCCCAGCGCAGAAGATCTTGAATATAAAATCGAAATTGCAACTCAAACTCTTGATCGCAATATTGGCTTTGTTACAAATTGCGATAACAAAACGTCTATTGTTTTAGCCGCATTCGGTATGCTTCTTGCAATTATTCTCACGAACGAAGGTTTGAATGAGATATTTAACATTGTGAAAGTATGTATTGAAACAAAGACTTTCTGCAGCATACTATATTTGCTTTGTTTTGCAAGTGCCGTCTTCTCTATGGTATTGGGGATGTTTAATCTTGGTAGAGTGCTGATTGCAAAAACCTCAGAAGAAGCGATTGGAAGAAAAAATGAGAATTCTCGCATCTTCTTTGCTGGAATAAGAAAAAATGGTAACTATAATACCTACCATCAGAAATTCTGTGCTATGAGTAAGGAAGATGTCCTAAGCGACTTGATTGAACAGATATACATAAATGCAGATATTGCATCTGTCAAATATGCAACATATAATCGGGGGGTTAGACGCACAGTCGTAGGATTCGTTTTCTTCGTTGTGCTCCTGCTTATTGGCATTTATATCTATTGAGGAGGACGCTATGGCAACATATGATTATAGAAAAGGAAAAGAACGAGTTGAGTCAATATTAGACAATGATTTGACTGTAATTGAGCAAAACGAGGTGCCTAGTGATGAAGTATTTACATTTTCTAACGGTTATTATAGTTGGGTAACGGGAGTGTTTGTCGACATTAGAGATTCCTCTACATTGTTTTCTGATGAAGATAAAGAGAAGGTATCAAAGGTTATTCGTAGTTTTACCTCTGAAGTTATTGAAATTTTAAGAAATGATGATAATTTAAGAGAAATAGGCATCCGTGGTGATTGTGTATATGCAATTTACACAACGCCTAAAAAATCGGCTATATTAGATGTTGCTGACAAAACATTCTATATTAATACATATATGGGAATGTTAAATAAACTGTTATCTGACCGTTCTCTTCCCAATATTAGTGTTGGCATTGGAATGTCCACTGCAAAAGAACTTGTTATAAAAGCTGGCAGAAAAAATGTTGGAATTAATAGTAAAGTATGGATAGGTAAAGCTGTAACAACAGCATCAAATCTATCATCACTTGGTAATAAAAATGGGCGCAAAAGCTTAGTTTATTCTGTTTGCAGTTATAATAATTTCATTGAAGGATTAAAAGAAAGAAATAAAGATAAAAAACCTGAAAGTTGGTTTACATATCATAATGATAGTAATGGCAAATATTATACGGCAAGTGTTGTAAAGAATGAGTTTGATAAGTGGATAACCAATGGTATGAACGATTAACTGAACTTTACCGCTTTAAAGCTTGACAATTAATTTATTATGTGCTACAATTCATTTGCAATAGTAAAACAACAGAGTTTCAAGTGGCCCTGAAATTCACTTTGGGGAATGTTTGTCCCTCGTGATACTGTCCGTGATGCGATATTGTGATACCATATCTTAAAAGGGCGGTTTTGCACCCTCTGAAGCCCCTGTTTTACAGCGTTTTATAACAAATTTTTGCAAAACTAAGTGAGTGGGAATAAGAACCACAATCCCGAAACCCTTGATTTTACTGGGGTTTCGGGTGTTTTTGATGCTGCTTTTGATGTTATACTCATTTCCCGACTAACACAATATCCCTCTGCCAAGTGTGCAACGCTTTGCAGAGGGACATCTTTTTTGTATGCTTGTGCCGGAATTTTATGTGAGCCTGTAAGCCGGTATTTTTCGGGGCTTGACTTTATACTCTCCGCCTCACCGCATAAATTTTAAAATAATTCATTGACTAAAACATCGGGTGATGATAAAATTACCATATATATGTCCCGGAGGATTTATTAAATGAAAAGAATTTTAACATTTGCAGTTTGTGCGGCGGTGTTCCTTTGCCTGCTTACCTCGTGCGGAGGCTCAAAAACATATGTTATAGCAACGGATAATCAGATGCAGCCATTCTGTTTCGTTGACGGTCAGGGGAATCCCATGGGCTTTGATGTCGATATAATAAAGGCTGTGGCTGAGAATACAGGCATCGAGATTGAATTGAAGCCTATGAGTCTGCTGGACGGCATTGAGGCACTGAAGGAGGGCAAGGTGGACGGCCTGATGGCTGCACTTATACCCTCAGACGAGATGATGCAGGATTTCGATTTCTCCGATATGTATTTTAATAATGAATATGCTTTTGCAGTTAAAAAGGGGAAAAATAAAAGACTGATTGAAAAGTTTAATGAAGGACTTTCGGCAATTACCGAAAGCGGAAAGTATAATGAGATTTACATCAGTAACTTCGGCGACGGAATTGACTATTTCGGCAGGGAGGACTGATTGATATAAACGGGAGGGATTACTGTGAATGATAAGCTGTCTGAGCTCAGAAAGAAGGCTATGAATTTACCGCTTAATCCCGGTGTTTATATTATGAAAAACAAAAGCAGGGAAATTATTTATATAGGCAAGGCTAAGGTGCTTAAAAACAGAGTCAGCCAGTATTTCGGCTCACAGAATAACCACAGCACCAAGGTCAGAAAAATGGTGGATAAGGTTGACGATTTTGACTATATCCTCACAGACAGCGAGTTTGAAGCACTCGTGCTTGAATGCAGTCTCATAAAGCAGCATATGCCTAAATATAACATTCTTCTCAAGGATGACAAGGGTTACAGCTATGTGAAAATAACCAAAGGACCTTGGGGCAAAATATCGGCCTGCTTCAGAAAAGACGACGATAACGCCGTATATCTCGGTCCCTTTACCTCAGGATACAGTATGCGTGCCACGGTGGAGGAGACAAACAAAATCTATAAGCTTTATACCTGCAACAGAAAATTTCCACGTGATTTAGGAAAGGGGAGACCTTGCCTTAACTATTTTATAGGTCAGTGCTGTGCTCCCTGCAGAGGAAAAATTACCCCTGAGGAATACGAAGAAAACCTTAGAGATGCCGTTGAGTTTCTCAAGGGCGGACAGGGTCAGCAGGTTAAGAGACTCCGTGAGCTTATGGAGGAATACAGTGAAAACCTTGAATTTGAAAAGGCGGCAAAAATCCGTGACAGAATAAATTCTATGGAAAAAATTTATTCCGATAAGCAGAAGGTTGTGTCGTCTCTTATAAAGCATCAGGATGTTTTTGCCATAGTCAG
This sequence comes from Clostridia bacterium, assembly GCA_017435665.1. Taxonomy (GTDB): domain Bacteria; phylum Bacillota; class Clostridia; order Oscillospirales; family Acutalibacteraceae; genus UBA6857. Next base: position 16,208 of record JAFSEP010000064.1, read on the forward strand.
CGCAGAGGAGAAGGCTTGTCTGCATATCCTGAGATTTAACAAGGGTGTGCTTTATGACAGTGAGGACTTCATTTTCGATGCAGAGGATGACCTGCCTTCCGTCAGATATGAGCTTATTATGAATTTTTATTCTCTCGGACGTGAGGTGCCGCCGAGAATTACCGTTGACGGCGAGGTTGAAAGCGATGAGATACTTTCACAATGGCTCAGCGAAAAAGCAGGACGAAAGGTAGTTATCGGTACCGTGCAGAAAGGCGAGCAGGCATCGCTTATGGCTATGTGCAGAAAGAATGCCGCTGAAAAGCTGGCTCAGTATCTTGGCAGAAAAGGAAAAGAAACAAATGCTCTTGATGAGCTGAAAACCTTGCTGGGCTTGCCGAAAATTCCCGAATATATTGAGTCGTACGATATATCCCACACAGCGGGAAGCGATAACGTTGCAGGTATGGTTGTATTCAGGAACGGGCTTCCCTATAAGAAAGCATACAAGCGCTTTAGTATAAAGGGCTTCAGCGGTCAGGACGATTACGGTTCAATGCGTGAGGTTCTTGACAGACGCTTTGCCCGTTATGCTGATGAAACCGAAACGGATGAAGGCTTCAAGGCTCTGCCTGATCTTATTCTCCTTGACGGTGGCGAGGGACAGGTAAATGCAGTTAAACCCGTTCTTGAAAAATACGGTCTGGATATACCGCTGTTCGGTATGGTGAAGGACGGTAAGCATAAAACACGGGCTATAACGGCAAACGGAAGCGAGATTTCAATCACATCAAAAAGGCAGGCGTTTACTCTTGTGTCAAATCTGCAGGAGGAGGTTCACCGTTACGCCATAACCTATCACAAGAAAAAGCATACTGCTTCTGCTCTTGAAACAAGGCTTACGGGCATTGAGGGCATCGGAAAGAAAAAGGCAGATTTGCTTATAAAGCATTTTAAGACAGTGAAAGCCATAGCCTCGGCTGACGAGGAGACATTGGCGCAGATTAAGGGTATATCAAGGGAAAATGCCCGTAAAATATATGAGTTTTTCAGGGAGGATTAAAATATGGGAAACAAAGCAAGATTTGCAGTATTGACCGATTTACATTACTTTTCACCGAGCCTTACGGACGGCGGCAGAGCATATCAGCTCAGAAGCGGCTCTGACCAGAAGTGCCTTCTTGAATCGGGAGCAATTATTGATAAGGCCTTCACTATGCTCGCCGGTGACGAAACAATTGACAGCGTTCTTATCTGCGGTGATATTACCGATGACGGTGAAACGGTATGTCACGAGGAAATGGTCGAAAAGCTCAGATTTCTCAATAAGTATAAGAATGTTTATGTAATTACGGCTACACATGACAGATGCACCGACGGTAATGCCAAAACCTATTTCGGTGATGAATATCAGCATCTTGAGGACACTGCAGATGCTGACGATATGTATAAGTATTACAGGAAATTCGGCATAGATCAGGCTATATCAACATACAAGACACATCTGGGTCTTTATTCATATGTTGTAAAGCTCTGCGACGGCTTCCGTCTTCTCGGTCTCAATGACGACTCAAACGGCGTTAACGGCTCAGGCTATTCTCCCGAGCATATGCAGTGGATTGTTGAGCAGCTTCAGCAGGCGAAAAAGGAGGGTGACCGTGTTGTAGCAATGCAGCACCACGTTGTGCTGGGCCATTACGTGCCCTTCCTTACGGGTATGGGTATCTGCTGCCGTGACAGAGAATGGGTTGCGGAAACCTTTGCTTCTAACGGCGTAGAGGCTCTTTTTGTGGGACATTCTCACTTCCAGAATATAACCGAATATACGGCTGAAAACGGAAACAGATTGGTTCAGGCCAATATCGGCTCACTTGTGGGTCATCCGGGTCCTATATTCAAGGTCAATATTGATGATGACTATATTTCGATGAACACCGAATACGTTAAGGAATTTACCTTTGAGGGCAAGACGTATAACACAGAATACCTCTATGAGCATTCAAAGGGCGTCGTGGCAAACCTGCTCAATGCGGCGGCATCGGGTGATGTTGACGAGTTTGTTGCAAGATGCGGTGCTATGGGGATCAGGAATGAGAAGCTTCCAAAGTTTTATTTCCTTATAAAGAAGCTCGCAAGGTATATTACCACGGTAAACGTAGGCTCATTTGCAAAGACCGTCAACAGACTTACCTTCGGCAAGGGAATAGATAAGACTGCGGCAAAGCAGATTGCAGATAAAAAGGTAATAGACATTGCCTATGAAATTTTCCTTAACCTTTTTGACGGCGGCATCAATGCTCACAAGAAGGGGACACCTACATATACGGTGGTTTCCGATTTCATTTCCATACCGGGCAAGATTGTGAACAAGCTGGGCTTTGTCCCCGATAATGTGAAATCAATTCTCACGGAAATAACGGAGCTGGTCCACTTACTTATGGACGACAATATTGACAATAACTATTATCGGGCAAGGTGTACAAAGCTTATCGAAAAATGAGTTTTTGATTATTATTGTTGATTTACGTCGTTTTTTGTGATATAATTATTTTCACAAAAAGTTTGAGGAGAATGTGAAAATGGCGAACGAAATAATCATAGAAAGGCTCAAAAGTGCCAGAAAAAAATACGGATATACACAGAAGAACGTGGCTGAAATTCTCAAGATTAAAAGATCTACTTATGCAAAGTATGAAAACGGTCAGGCTGTTCCGCCTGCTGATATCTTTATCCGTCTTGCAACCATGTACGGTATACACGTCGATTACCTTATCGGCAGAGATGCCTACGCCAAGGAGATTATGAGCGACTCAGCCGCCGATACCGAAGACAAAATTAAATTCTTCAATTATTTTATGGCTATGACTGAGGAACAGAGAAACGATACTCTCAGGCATATGGAGGAGCTTATGAATAAGGAAGGCTCCGATGCAGAATAAAGAATATATGCAGCTACCCTGCGTTTGTATAAGGTAGCTGCATATTTTTTGTTCAGATATTTTCTATGATATTAAGAAACAGCAGAGAGATGCTTCCGCAGGAGCCCAGAAGGGTGCAGACAAGAAGTGAAAAAGTGTTAACCGATATGCTGACTCCCGTAAGAAAGGAGAGAAGATTGACAGCAAAAAGTGAACCTATACCCGACAGAGCAGAAACGAAGAAGGATTTGAAGAAGTGCCCCGAGCTGAGCATAACGGCAAGAGATATAATTGCCGCAAGTCCCATTACCATACAGATTATCAAGGAATATTCAGGCATCGTCTTTTTTGCCGTATGCACCGAATATTTCTCTGCAGGAATGAAGCTTGCTTTCCTTTGCTTTTTTGATAAGAAAGCTCTGCCTTGCCTTGAGTGACTGGAGCTGATAAATACAGGACTCCAGCAAATCCTCGTCAGTCTGATTCTGGAAAAGGTCATAAATTCTGTCAATTTCCTCCTGAGTCTGCCTGAGCTCTGATTTAATGATTTCGTCGGTGCTGACTGCTTCCTTTATCAAAGGCAAAATTTTCAAACGCATACCGCATACCTCCTTTTTGTAATTATCGGAATGTATTACCATTTTTATTCTTACGTATTGAACTTTATGAGAAAATCTGATAAAATCAATCCGAGGAGATGATATTATGTATGCGTTCAAGCTGACTCCTGCCATTAAGGATTATATCTGGGGCGGAAACAGACTTACAACTGAATTTGACTACGTTTCTTTTCTTGACAGACAGGCAGAGGCGTGGGTGCTTTCCTGTCATAAGGACGGGGAAAACATAATTGAAAACGGTGAATTTGAAGGCAGAAGCCTTCAGGAAATAATCAAAGAGCATCCTGAATATATGGGAGAAAACGGCAGAAATAAAGAGGATTTTCCCATACTTATCAAGCTCATTGACGCAAAGGACAATCTTTCCGTTCAGGTGCATCCCGATGAGGAATATGCGCAGAGAGTGGAAGGGGAGCACGGCAAAACAGAAGCCTGGTATATACTTGACAACGATGAGGGTGCAGAGCTTATCTTCGGCTTTTCCGAAGATATAACAAAGGAAGAATTCAGAGAAGCCATAGAGAGTAATACTCTTACTGAAAAGGTCAACAGAGTAAAGGTGAAGAAGGGTGACCTGTTCTTTATTGAAGCGGGTACTCTCCACGCTATCGGAAAGGGCATACTTCTTGCAGAGGTTCAGCAGAATTCAAACACAACCTACCGGGTTTACGATTACGGAAGACTTCAGAACGGTAAACCCAGAGAGCTTCATATTGAAAAAGCCATAGAGGTAACAAGCTGCAAAAAAAGCGTTGTTTCTTCAGACAGCATTTCCGTTAAGGAGAACGAGCACTATACCGAAACACTTCTTTCAAGCTGCGACATATTCGTTTTTTCGAGAATTGATGTTAAGGATGAGGCTTCGTTCACGGCAGACGGGGATAGCTTTGTTTCTCTTGTATGTATAGACGGAAACGGCGTTCTTGAATACGGCGAAGAAACGGTAACCTTATATAAGGGTGACAGTCTGTTTTTGCCTGCAGGCCTGGGTGAATACAGACTTCTCGGGGAAATAAGTGTTCTTGAAACAAAAATCCCTTGACATACATATATTGCTGATGTATAATGAGCGTAACAACTTCAGGGCGGAGTGAAATTCTCCACCGGTGGTAATGACGAAAGTTTAGCCCACGAGCGAAAGCATGATTTCGGTGCGATTCCGAAGCCGACGGTAAAGTCCGGACGAAAGAAGAAATATCACGGTATTTTTCAATGCGTCCTGTTGTTTTTACGGGGCGCATTTTTGCTTCGTAAATCAAACATACGGAGGAAGTTATTATGAAAAAAATAAGCACAAGAAAAATCGCATTACTCGCCATGCTTTCGGCTATGGCATTTGTTCTGTTCCTTTTTGAAATTCCCCTTATTCCCGGTAATTCATATCTCAAGCTCGATATAAGCGACGTTCCCGCCCTTGCGGGAGGTGTGTTGCTCGGCCCCGTTTCTGCGGTTATAATCGAAGCTGTTAAAAACATAATCGAGCTTCTTGTCAAGGGCATGGGATCACAGCTGGGCTTCGGTAACATAATGAATTTTGTGGTAGGTGTAGCCTACGTTGTGCCGTTTGCCTTAGCTTATAAGGGCACTGTCAAAAAATATAAAACCGAAATTGCCGTGCTTATATCTTCGGCAATCGGTCTTGTTTCAATTGTGGTTCTCGGTATCTGCGGAAACTATGTTATTGCACCCTTGTTCTTCAGATACTTTATGAATACAATACTCACAGGAGATGCTCTGTGGACTGCTATATGGTCAGCAACGATATTAAATCTTGTGAAGGGCGTTTTCCTGAGCATTGTCAGCTTTCCGCTTATAAAGGTGGTCTGTGAAAGAATAAAGAAGCTCATTATATAAATTTTTGTTAAATTTTTTCTGCAAATCTTGACGAAAGCAGGATGGCAGTATATAATAGCAACATAATTAAATATTCCTTATTAAGAGTAGCTGAGGGAACAGGCCCTGTGAAGCTCGGCAACCTGCATAAATGCAAGGTGCTAAGTCCTGCGGTATGACCGAAAGATAAGGTGTCATAAAGGCATTACTGTGCGGTCAGAAATGACCGCATTTTTCTTTGCCGGAAGGACCAAATAAGGAAAGAGAAAGGATGTAAATTATTATGGCAAAAAGACTTTTTACTTCAGAATCAGTAACAGAAGGACATCCCGATAAAATCTGCGACCAGATTTCAGATGCAGTTCTGGATGAGCTTCTTGCACACGACCCTATGTCAAGAGTTGCCTGCGAAACAGCAACAACAACAGGTATGGTTCTTGTTATGGGTGAAATCACATCAGAGCATAAGGCAGACATTCCAAAGATTGTACGCAAGGTTGTGACCGAAATCGGCTATGACGATTCGGCAAAGGGCTTTGACGGAAACAGCTGTAACGTTCTTGTTGCACTTGATGAGCAGTCAGGTGACATTGCTATGGGCGTTGACAAGTCTCTCGAGCTCAAGGACGGTAAGGAGGAAGCATATAACCTTAACGGTGCAGGTGACCAGGGTATGATGTTCGGCTATGCCTGCAACGAAACCCCCGAGCTTATGCCCCTTCCCATTTCCCTTGCCCACAAGCTGGCTCTTCAGCTGACAAAGGTACGTAAGGACGGAATTCTTCCCTATCTCCGTGCAGACGGTAAGACTCAGGTAACAATCGAATATGATGACGATAAGCCTGTTGCAGTTGAAACAATCGTTGTTTCTTCACAGCACAGCGCTGACGTTTCTCTTGAACAGATCCGTAAGGATATCGTTGAATATGTTATAAGCCCCATCGTTCCCGAGGAGCTTATCAGAGAAAGCACAAAGATTTTCGTTAACCCCACAGGCAGATTTGTTGTTGGCGGTCCCAACGGAGACAGCGGTCTTACAGGCAGAAAGATTATCGTTGACACCTACGGCGGTTATTCACGTCACGGCGGCGGTGCCTTCAGCGGTAAGGATCCCACAAAGGTTGACCGTTCAGCAGCTTATGCCGCAAGATATGTTGCAAAGAACGTTGTTGCCGCGGGTCTTGCAGACAAGTGTGAGGTTCAGCTTGCATACGCTATCGGTGTTGCAAAGCCCGTTTCTGTCAGAGTTGATACCTTCGGCACAGGTAAGCTTTCAGATGAAAAGCTGGATGAGATCGTTACTCAGGTATTTGATCTTCGTCCCGCAGCAATTATTGATACACTCAAGCTCCGTCAGCCCATCTACCGTCAGCTTGCTGCTTACGGTCACATCGGCAGAGAGGATCTCGGTGTTGAATGGGAAAAGACAAACAGAGTAGACGATCTTAAAAAGCTTGCAGGAATCTGATTTTCAAAGAGGTGTTCGCTATGTCAAAGATAATTGCCCACAGAGGCTTCAGCGGTAAGTATCCCGAAAACACAATGCTTGCCTTTTCAAAAGCAGTCGAAATCGGTGCTGACGGTATAGAGCTCGACGTACACTTCACAAAAGACGGCGAGATTGTTATAATCCACGATGAAACTATCGACAGAACAACTGACGGAACGGGCTTTGTCAGGGATTATACCTATGAGGAGCTTTCAAGGTTCAACGCATACGGAAGATTTGAAGGTCAGTTTGAGTTTCAGAGAATACCCACACTCAGAGAATACTTTGAGCTTGTGAAGGATGTTGAGGGCTTCATAACAAATATTGAGCTCAAGACGGGTATCTTCGAATATGAGGGCATAGAAAAGGCTGTAATTGATCTTGTGAAGGAATTCGGTCTTGAGGACAGAACAATACTTTCAAGCTTCAATCACTTTACGGTTATGCGTTGCAAGGAATATGAGCCTTCAATCAAAACAGGCTTTCTTGTTGAAAGCTGGATAATCGGTATGGGCGAGTATACAAAGAGCCACGGCATTGACTGTGTTCATCCCATTTTTGTAAACCTCAAGCCTGAGCTTTATGCAGAAATGAAGAATGCAGGCAGAGAGGTAAACACCTGGACGGTAAATGAATATGATGATATCAGAAGACTTGCCGATATGGGTGTTGATGCACTTATCGGAAATTATCCCGACAGAATGACAGAGCTTCTCAGATAAAATCAAAGGCGGTACGGTCAGCTAAAGCTCCGTATCGCCTTTATTAATTCTTCTTTGGTATTCTCTGTTTTTTCGTTTATAACATCGTCAAGCAGTCTGTTCAGTATTCCGCCGATTTTATGGGATTCAACCCCGAGGGAAAGGATATCCTTTCCCGTGACGGCAAGCTGAGAAAGCTGATAACACTCACCGCCTGATTTGATTTCCCCGTACCATCTCAGAGCATCTGTATTGCCTGAGCAGGTGAGATATTTCACAACATTTTCTTCCTTGAAGGCACCCAGCATTTTCTTTAATTCAATTTTGTTTTCGGGAGCCTCCATAGCACTCAGCTGTGATATGCTTTCGCAGACCTTTTTCGGAAGCCTGAGTGCAGTCAGCAATGCTTCATTGTGCGGATTATGCTTTATAAGAAGGGACATTCTGTATTCAAAATCCTCAGCAGAGGAGGAAAATTCATCGATATAGTTCTTCTGTATTTCAAAATCGGGGATAACTGCTTTTAAAACAGGCAAAAAGCCCTCAAGGACGTACCCTGTATTTTTACCGATAAGCATTTTTCTGAATTCCTCGGTAATTCGCTCTTTTGAAATATTTTGGAGCAGGGGAGCACAGCAGAGCATAGCGTTCGCTGTCTTTGCTTCAACGGTAAAGCCGAGCGAGGAAGCAAATCTCAGGCCCCTGAGAATTCGCAGGGCATCCTCGGTGAAGCGCTTTTCTGCTTCACCTATGCAGCGGATTGTTTTACCTTTGATATCGTCAATTCCGCCGAAAAGGTCAATAAGACCGTCTTTTTCGTTATAGCAAAGGGCGTTGACGGTGTAATCACGCCTTGAAAGGTCATCACGGAGATTACGTGAGAAGGTTACGCTGTCAGGGTGTCGGGAATCGGTGTATTCTCCGTCCACACGGAAGGTTGTGCATTCAAATATCTCATTGTCTGCGAAAACGGCAACGGTGCCGTGCTTTATGCCCGTTGTAAGAACACGGTAAGAGGAGAAAATTTCAAGCATTTCATCAGCTGTTGCATCTGTGGTTATGTCAAAATCAAAGGGTTCTTTACCCATAATCTGGTCTCTTATGCAACCGCCTACCGCATAGGCCTTACGGTTATTGCTTTCGAGAAGCGACATTATTTCCTTCGCACCGTTACTTAGCGTGATATTCATAGCTCTCTCCTTCCTTTGCTTTTATGCTTTATTATACATCAGCAAAAGAAATATGTCTATATAATATGTTGTTTACAAAAGGAATTTTTTTGTGTATAATATATCCGATCAAAAAACAGGAGACGGTTATGAATATACAGATTTACGGAAAAGCCAAGTGCTTTGATACTAAGAAGGCTGAACGCTATTTTAAGGAGCGCAAAATAAAATACCAGCTTATTGACCTGAAAAAATACGGTATGAGCAAGGGTGAATACACAAGCATCAAAAGGGCGGTAGGTTCTATGGAAGCTCTGCTTGATACTTCCTCAAAGGAATATGAGGTAGGCTTTATGAAATATCTTGCAAGCGAAGAAGCAAAGGAAGAAAAGCTGCTTGAAAATCAGGGAATGTTCAAAACTCCCATAGTAAGAAACGGAAAGCTTGCAACGGTTGGTTATCAGCCCGAAATATGGAAGAACTGGGAATGAGGTGTAAAAATGGAACAAAAGAAAATGGACAGAATCAGTGAGCTTTACAGAAAGTCAAAGGATGTGGGTCTCACAGAGGAAGAAAAGGCAGAGCAGAAACAGCTCAGAGAGGAATATATAATGTCCTTCAAGAGAAGCCTTGTTTCTCAGCTTGAAAACACTTATATTGTTGACGAAAAAGGCAACAAGCGTAAGGTAGAAAAGAAAAACGGTACTAAGAACTGATCATTATTCCCGATTTTCAGCGAGAGTATAATTCTCCTGAAACTCGGGAATTTCTGTGGGTGAAACAGGTGTGAATTCGTTGAAATTCACATAAAACAGATTGCCTGCATCAGTTGAAATAAAACCGTATGTCAGGTCCTTTTCAAATATGTAGGATTTACAGAAGCTGTCGGAACTGAGATGCTTCTCCATATTCAGTCCTTCGGTGATTTGATCGGCTTTAGCTGTATCACCGTCTGTGATACAGTTAATAATATCCTTGGCAAGGTTTTCCATATTTTCTGAGGAGACATTATCCCCACAGAGATTTATTCTGCTGACCTTGTTCAGGCTTCTGTCAACGGTGACGGACAGAAGAATACCGTCAAGCTCAGTGCAGTAATCGGTTTTATCCCGGTCTGTGTAAGAGATGAAATCTTCCTTTTTTATCGAGCTTCCCGAAACGGCATTATATTTTTCAATAAAGGAATCAACATTATAAAGATGCTCTTTGGAACAGGCAGAAAGCATAAGCATCATAACGGTAACCAAAGCTATAATTTTAAATTTCATCATATTTCTCCCGTAAAATGCAGTTTATATGTTAAAATCTATTCTCAAAAGTTCATATATATTAAAAGATGTATTAAAAATTCTAAAATCATTTGATTATTTCGGAAATTTATTGTAAAATCAATGCTGTTACAGTTGCTCAGCAATAAATAAAAACAAATAACCTTAAAGGATGGTTTATAAATGAAAAACAAGAACAAGAATAAGAAAAAAATAACCAAGGCGGATGTGGATGATATGATTACAATGTATGACAAGCTCGGAGTTATGGAGAAGTTTATGGCTCTCTCAAGCGGAAAGAGACTTGCAATTGCATCTGTTGCAGTTTGTCTCGTTATAGCACTTATTGCGGGCATAGTTGTTGTTGCCACACCGGACTATGCTGCTGAGGTATCCCTTGTTGAAGTTACCACGGGAGATGTAACCGAAACAATTTCTTCAACAGGTACTGTTGTTTCAAAGTCAAAGTCTGTGTATAAGATTTTTGACGGTGTGAAGGTAAAGGACGTAAAGGTAGCTTTAGGTGAAAATGTTGAAAAGGGTCAGGTTCTTGCAACCTTTGACTGCGCTGAAGCACAGACTCTTGTTGAACAGAAAAAGGATGCATATGAGCAGGCTAAGAAAACCTATGAGGACGGAATAAAGGCTGCAAAGGAAGCAAAACAGACACTTCCCGAGCTTGAAAAGGAGCTTGCAAAGCTGGAAAAGGAAATCGAAGCAGCAAAGGCTGCCGAGGAAGCAAAGGGTGAGCAGTCAGCACCCACAGAGGAGCAGAATTCAATTCTTGAAAGAATTGAAGCCATTGTAGAAAATCTTTCAAATTTAGGCGTCAGCTTCGATATGTCATCAATGCTCGGCTCAGGCTCAGAGTCTATGACGCTTCAGCTTGAATATGTTGAGCTTCTTGCACAGAAGGCAACTCTTGAAGCTCAGTCAAACGATACCGTTCAGTCCGTATATAAGACGATTATGGACACATCGAAGAAAACATATGACGATTATCAGGATACCTATAATAAGCTCAAGGACGGCTGGAAGGCTGAAAAGGACGGTATAGTCACAACCCTCAATATTGCAAAGGGAGATGTTTTCAGCACTCAGAGCTCAGGCAGTGCAGGTCAGTCTATTGACCTTAACACGATTATGTCTGCCATGAACGAGGGTATCGACGTAAGCTCACTTGTTTCAAGCTTTACCGCATCGAATATTTCAACAGGCATTGTTATTGATAACTATGACGATTTTGAGATAGACTTTACCATCAGCAAATACGATATTCCCAAGGTAAAGCTTAATCAGAAGGCTACGGTTACGGCACTTGATGAAGAGTTTGCGGGCAAGGTTTCATATATCAGCCCCACAATTCAGAGCTCATCGGGTCTTGACCTGAGCTCAATCGCCGGCTCACTTACGGGCGGAGCTGCTTCTTCAGGCGGTCTTGATGCGAAAATTAAGATTGATAAGCCCAATTCATCGGTAATTATCGGTCTGACCGTTGATATTGTTATTGAAACAAACTCGGTTACCGGAACTACCGTTGTACCTCTTGAGGGCATTGAGATTGACGGAAGCTCTTACTATGTATACGTATACAACGAGGATTCAAGGACTATCGAAAAGCGTGAGCTTGAGGTTGGTATTTCCTCTGATACAACATATCAGATTATTTCAGGCTGTCAGGTAGGGGATAAGCTGGTTAAGAATCCCACCAATGCCCTTGTTGACGGCTCAATGGTCAAAGTTACAGGATAACGGAGGGGCACGGCTTTGGATATATTTGAAAACATAAGGATTGCCGTTTTCAGTATCAAGACAAATCTTATGCGCTCACTTCTGACAATGCTGGGTATCATCATAGGTGTTGCATCCGTTATTGCAATTATCACCGTCGGTCAGGGCGGCAGAGACTATATCGTGGGAATGATCAAGGATATGGGTGCAAGCTGTGTTCAATTTACCGTTGATACCAGTGTAGCAAGTAAGAGTGATTACGTTACTGAAAAGGATATTGAGGCATTGAGAAACCTTGAGTCGGTTGAATATGTTTCACCGATGAATATGACTATGGGCACCATGGAAAGCCGGACAACAAGCGGTATGGCTATGGTTATGGGCGGTTCACATGAGCTGGGCAAGATGCTTAATATGACACCGAAATACGGACGCTTCCCCACAAACGAGGAGGGGGCAAACGGCAAGATGGTTGCAGTTATTGACCCCATGAGTGCATACACCTTCTTCGGCAAGGAAAATGCCGTTGGTGAAAGCATCACTCTTAATGCTCTTACGGGAACGACGCTTACATTCAAGATTGTTGGTGTTGTTGATATGACGGCTATGATGGGCTCAAGCGAAGATATGGCATTAATGATGGAGCAAAGTCAGGATATGATGACTATGACCGGCGGTATGCTTATCATCCCTTCAACAATCGTTGCCGACCTTAACGGTAATCCCGGTGCATACGAATCACTGTATCTCAGTGCAGTAAATGAAAGTGAGCTTGACAGCGTGGGTGAATCTGCGGTTAAGCTTATGAAGGTCAGACACAATAACGCTGACCGTGATTTATATAATTATGTTAATATGGCAACCTATATCGATCTTCTCAACACGGTTATAAACGTGTTCACCATATTTATTGCTGCAGTAAGTGCTATTTCTCTTATAGTCGGCGGTATCGGTGTTATGAACATTATGCTTGTTTCCGTTACGGAAAGAACAAGGGAAATCGGTATCAGAAAGGCACTCGGTGCAAAAACAAGGACAATTATGTTCCAGTTCCTGACCGAATCTGTTATCCTTTGTCTTATAGGCGGACTTGTGGGAATGGCGCTTGGCGTCGGAGGTGCAATGCTGGTATCCTATGTTATGAAGATTCCTATTGCAATCCACTTCAGCACTATTGCGATAGCCGTGGGCTTCTCAAGTGCAATCGGTATTTTCTTCGGTATCAATCCTGCAAGAAGGGCAGCAAAGATGCTTCCCATAGAGGCACTGAGAAGAGAATAAAGCGTATAATGGCTCCGTATCGGAAGATTCTGATGCGGAGCGTATTTGTTTTCTTGGATAAATGTGTACTGCTACGGGCTTTAGAATCAGTTTTAATAATTCTTTACAGAGAGTTAACAAAGTTTTCAGTTTTTTCTTCTTCTTTTGCTACTTTTTTAACAAACGAACTGCTTGAAAGTGTTAGAATAATATTCGGATTATTATATGCATCCGGTGTCTGCACTTTGAAGGAAGCGTGACATCACAAAATGTAATCAAAAAGGAGAATGAATCAATGTTACCGGAACCGAAAAATTATAACTGCTATGAGTATCTCAGATACTGCACAGAAATCTATGATGACGTATATATGATGCAGCATTTTGGTGTTAAGTATATGCGTTCGGAGATTTTCAAGGACATAGAAGCTCTTGCAGCATATTTCCAGAATGTTCTTGGCCTCAGGAAGGGGGACGTTTACACAATCTTTATGCCCACAACAGTTCAGAGCATCGTTGCTTTCTATGCTCTTAACAAAATCGGCGTAATCACAAGCTTCGTTCATCCTCTTATGGCAACAGAATTCCTCAAGGAGCAGATCGAGCTCGTTCACTCAAAGGGTGTTATGGTTCTCGACCTTCTTGCAAAGGATCACATCAAGACAATTAATGACAGCGGTTTACCCTGCCTTGTTTGTAACAGCTCTGACTATTCGGAAGGTTATAAGCGTTTCGGCTGTAAGATCGGTGAAGGTCTCATCAAGGGTATTTTCCCCAAGTATGAGAGAGCTACATACTATAAAGAAGCTGTAAAGACAACATCAAGAGTTGAAGGCGAAAAGGAAAATGCCGATGATGTTGCAGCATACCTTAACGGCGGCGGCACAACAGGTAAGAGCAAGACAATCAAGCTCACAAACAGAGCTATTAACGAGCTTACACAGAGAGTTTCCGATATTGACGAAATTCACGATCCCGGTGAGGAAGCAGAGATTATCGTTCTTCCCATGTTCCATTGCTTCGGTCTTTGCATCGGTATTCATATGGCTATGTGTAACTCAGCCAGAATTATTCCTATGATGCAGTTTGACTCAAAGATTTTCACAAGACTTATGCGTGAAAACAAAGTTGTCGGCTTCGGCGGTATTCCTCTCTTCTTCCAGAAGCTTATGAGAGATAAGAACTTCGACGGTCCCCACCTCAAGAATGTCAGACTTATGTTCTGCGGCGGCGACGATATTTCAGACGGCTTCATTGACGAATATAACTCATACTTTGAGAAGTGGGGTTCAACAGCAAGACTCCGTCAGGGCTACGGTCTTACTGAAATTGCTTCAGTTTGCTGTACAAATACAAATACTGTTTACAAGCGTGGTTCAATCGGTAAGGCTCTTCGTGGCGTTGAGGTTCAGATATGGGACGACGATCACAAGCAGCTTCCCACAGGCGAAATCGGTGAATTTGCTATTTCAGGTCCCACAATTATGCAGGGCTACTATATGGAAGGCGAAGCAGAGGACTACGGTCTTTATACCGATGAAAACGGCAAGAAGTGGGTTCTTTCAGGTGACCTTGGCTATCAGGATGAAGAAGGCTTCTTCTTCTTCTCAGGCAGAAAGAAGAGACTTATCATTATTGCCGGCTACAATGTATATCCCACAGATATCGAAAAGGTAGTAGGTGAGCTTCCTTTCATTAAGGAATGCTGTGCTGTTCAGGGCTGGGATAACGGCAGAAGTATGGTTCGTCTTTATGCTACTGCACACTCAGGCAAGAGCGAAGAGGAAATGAAGCAGATTATCCGTGAGACATGTGAAGGCAACTTCTCAAAGTTCTATGTTCCCAAGGATATTATCTTTATGGATTCTCTTCCCGAGACTCCGCTTATGAAGGTTGACTTTATGAAGCTCACAGCTGCAGATCCCGAAAAGGCAAGAGCAGAAAGAAAAATTAACTCATAACATAGAGTTTTAATAATTGTTATAAAAATTAAACTCCATTTGTGATTTACAAGTGGAGTTTAATGTGATATAATCAAAGAGATTTGAGTTCAGCTTATAAATTTAAGCAACCCATCTAAACTAAGTGGCGTTACTCGTCATAACAGAAGGAGATCGTATATCAGATGATTACAATCAATTCAATGATGTGCAAGGGCTGCGGATACTGTATCAAGTTCTGTCCCAAGCATATTCTGGAAATGGGTAAAGAGAGATCTGAAAAGGGTCACTTTTATCCCGTAAACATTAACACAGACGCATGCACAAGCTGTGCTATCTGCGCACTTATGTGTCCCGAAGCAGCTATTGAAGTTGCTGCAAAGAATTAAGAAGGAGGGCGCATCAATGGAAAAGAGATTTATGAAGGGCTGTGAAGCTATCGCAGAAGCTGCTGTAAGAGGCGGCTGCAGATTTTTCGCAGGCTATCCCATTACTCCGCAGAA
Source organism: Clostridia bacterium (assembly GCA_017435665.1). Classification (GTDB taxonomy): domain Bacteria; phylum Bacillota; class Clostridia; order Oscillospirales; family Acutalibacteraceae; genus UBA6857. The sequence goes on from JAFSEP010000064.1 coordinate 31,618, forward strand.
CGAAATCCCCGAATATCTTTCATGGAGACTTCCTGAGGTAGGCGGTGCTTTTGTTCAGGGCGAAAGCGAAGTTGCATCAATCAATATGGTTTACGGTGCAGCAGCAACAGGTAAGAGAGCTCTGACAAGCTCATCAGGCCCGGGTATAAGCCTCAAGGCAGAAGGTATCTCATACCTTGCATCTGCTCAGCTTCCCGCAGTTATCGTTAATATTTCAAGAGGCGGCCCCGGTCTCGGTTCAATCCAGCCGGCACAGTCAGACTATCTTCAGGCAACCAAGGCTCTCGGTCACGGCGGCTTCAGAGCTATGGTTTTTGCTCCCGCAACACTTCAGGAAGCAGTTGACCTTACATACAATGCATGGGAATATGCTGAAAGAGACAGAGGCCCCGTTCTCATTCTTATGGATGGCTGTCTCGGTGCTATTATGGAAGAAGTAGAGCTTCCTCCCATGAAGGAGCTTAAAATCGAAAATACAGAGGATTGGGATCTTTCAAGAGCTAACGGCAGAACAGATGCTCATATGATTACACCCATTCTTCCCGAGCCTGCACTTGAAATGCTCAACAGAGCAAAGGGTATGGTTTACAATATGATGTGGCCTATGGATGCAAAGGCTGAGGAATATATGCTTGACGATGCTGAGTATGTAGTAGTTGCATACGGTATTGCCGCAAGAGTTGCAAAGGAAGCTATTAACGAGCTTCGTGCAAAGGGCGTTAAGATCGGTATGATCCGTCCCATCACTCTTTATCCCTTCCCCAAGAGCATCGAAAACCTTGATTACAGCAAGGTAAAGGGTATTATTGATATAGAAATGACAATTCCCGCACAGATGCGTGACGATATTGAGCTTCAGGTCAAGGGCCGCTGCCCCGTTCACGAATACGGACGCTCAGGCGGTATGCTTCTTGACGATGAAGGCGTTTATAACGCTATTGCAGAAATTACAGGAGGAGGTAACTGATATGCCGGAATATAAGAGACCATCATCATTGATGCCTATGGCTACCGGATACTGTCCGGGCTGTATGCACGCACTTGCAACAAGACTTGTGGCTGATGTTATTGATGAGCTTAATCAGGCTGATAACGCAATCAATGTTGTTTCAGTCGGTTGCTCAGCACTTAATCTTTACAGCTGGCACGGTGACGTTATCGGTGCCGCACACGGCAGAGCTCCCGCTGTTGCAACGGGTATCAAGCGTTGCCTTCCCGAAAGACTTGTTTTCACATATCAGGGTGACGGCGACCTTGCCGCTATCGGTCTTGCTGAAATTATGTCAGCAGCCAACAGAGGCGAGAACTTCACAGTTGTTTTCGCAAACAACCAGACCTACGGTATGACAGGCGGTCAGATGGCACCCACAACACTTATCGGTCAGAAGACAACAACAACAAGATTCGGACGTGATCCTCAGACAACAGGTTATCCTCTTAAAATGTGTGAGCTTATCTCAGTTCTTGAAGCTCCTGTGTTTGTTGCAAGATATGCATTGAACTCACCCAAGGGTGTAAGCGATGCAAAGAAGGGTATCAAAAAGGCATTTGAAATGCAGTTGGCAGGTAAGGGCTTCACATTTGTTGAGCTTCTTACAAACTGTCCCACAAACTGGGGCATGTCACCCCTTGACACTCTTGAATATATGAATACTAATACTATCCCGTATTTCCAGCCGGGTGTGTATAAAGATGCGGAGGCTGCAAAGTAATGAAAAAATCATTTGTATTTTCAGGTTCAGGCGGTCAGGGCATTATGAGCGCAGGTATTATGCTTGCTCACACCGCTATTGATATGAACAAGCATTCAACATATCTTCCCGAATACGGCCCCGAGCAGCGTGGCGGCAGTGCCAAGTGTACTGTTATTATCAGCGACGGCGAGATTATTTCTCCTCTCACAAAGAAATGTGACAATCTTATTGTTATGAACGAGCAGGCATATGCAAAGTTCGGTGATTCTGTCAAGGAAGGCGGACTTCTCGTTCTCAATTCAAGCAGAATTAAAGAAGAAATTACCAGAGAAGACGTGAAGGTTCTTGCTGTTCCCGTTGATGACATTGCTCTTGAGCTTGGCAACGTGAAGGCAGCAAATATTGTTCTTATCGGTGCACTTATCGGTGCAACTGATGTTGTAAGCAAGGATGCATTTGTTGCAAGTCTTGAAGAAAAGTTCAAGACAAAGAAGCCCGAAATTCTTGAGCTGAACTTAAAGGCTCTTGAAAAGGGTATTGAATTTGGTAAGGCAGCAAAATAACTTAAAATAAAATAAAAAAGGAGACTGTTATTATGTCAAAGTATTCTTTCGACACTAAGTTCAGCGTACTTATGAAGGATCCTCAGGTTATGGAGATCGTTGAAGATCTTTGTCCTGAAATCGTTAACCACCCCATGAAGAGCCTTGCTCTCAGCCTCGGCTTCACACCGAATATGGGTATGGCAGTTCTTTCTAAGATGTACAGCAAGGAAAAGATCGAAGAGTTCAGAGTAAGACTCGAAGCAATTGAATAATTAAGCTTAACGCCACACCGAAAGGTGTGGCGCTTAGTCTTCAGGACTGGATTATTTAATATTAAATATTAAAAGGATGTTGAAAATGTATAAATTGAAGAAAACATTGAGGGTGTTTGTGCTGACATTCTCAGTTGTTCTTATGCTGTGCCTTTTGTCGGGTACGGCATCTGCCGTTATGTCTGCAGATAATGCGGGTGACAGACTGGGAGTATATTCCGATTGGGTTGAAAGCATATCGGACGGTCAGATATATTTGAAATGCCCCGACAAAAATATTGATGAAGCATATTATACGGATATGCTCAACGAGCTGTTTGACAGCTTCAAGGGTGAAATCGGCTCAGATTATTGCGAAATAACGGTTTTCATCGAATACAGCGCTGAATCATATCCTGATACAGATACCTTCAGAGAGAAAATGTTTGAAACGGAAAGACACCTTAACATCTGCTGGCCGGAATGGAGTGGACGTGACGGTGTCAACTTCAATGTTGGCGCATATGTTTACGGTGACGGAACAATTGCAAAATATTATGTTGAAGCCGAACTGAAAATTAACGGACAAAGCCCTGAGGGAGCATATGCTGATTACAATACACAGCTTAAACAGATAGTATCTCAGGCGCAGAGCAGCTGCTATACAGATGAAGCGCTTGTAAAGTATTACTGCGATTGGATTAAAAACAACATCACTTATGATATAAATGAGGCTGCCACAAACAGCGCTTGTGAGGCTCTTCTGAAGAAAAGGGCGGTATGCGGCGGCTTTGCAAACCTTCTGCGTGATCTGTGCAACGAGTCGGGAATTCCTGCAATCGTGCCCTCAAGCAAAAGCCTGAATCACGCATGGAATGAAGTATTCATTGACGGAACATGGTATACAGTCGACCTTCTCAATGTGGTCAGACCAATTTCAGGAGGCTATGAAAACACATATTTCTTTACCGACCCGAACGGCAGCTGTGATTATCCCGAGGAAACGGATGAAATGAAAAACAAGCTTTTCATTTTTACTTTCGGCTGCGGTGAAAGCCTCCTTTGGAAGCTGAACACGGGCTATGACAGACTTACAATAACAGGCAACGGAGCTATGCCTGATTACGATTGGGGAGAGGTATTTCCCGAATGGATTGACTATCTCGGTTTTTCAGAGGTGTATATTTCTCACGGCGTAAGCTCTGTGGGTGCTTATGCCTTTTGGGATGCCTTCGGTGTGGGCGGTCTTACAACGGTTTATCTGCCCTCAACAATAGAATATATCGGCGAGGGTGCTTTTTCGGATTGCTGTGACCTTCAGGAAATTATATTTGACGGAACAAAAGAGCAATGGGATAAAATTGAAAAAGCTCCTGATTTTGAAGATGTTGCGTCAACCGTAACAATAAAAGTAAAAGAAAATGCACATACCCATTCCTACGGCAGCTGGACGGTATCCGTACAGCCTACGTGTACGTCAGACGGATTAAAATATAAGGTCTGCTCAGGATGCGGGGATATGGTGGAAGAAGCTATTATCTCAGACGGCCACAGCTATACCCATACGGTAACCCCACCGACCTGCACACAGATGGGATACACAACGCATACCTGTAATGTTTGTCAACATAGCTACGTTGACAGCTATGTTGCAGAAAACGGACACTCAATGGATGTATGGAAAACCCTTAGTGAAGCCACCTGCACCAAGGAGGGTCTGAAGAAAAGAGAATGCCTTAACTGCGGTTATTTTGAAAGTGAAGCTATCGGTGTAACAGAGCACACCTTCAGCAACGAATGGACGGTTGATGTTAAGCCTGACTGTGAAAATGCCGGCAGTAAATCACGCCATTGCACTAAGTGCGATGCCAGAACAGATGTTACAAAAATACAGCCAACGGGTCACAGCCACATTCCTTCCGTGACCTTGCCTGACTGCAATAACGGCGGTTATACAACCTACATCTGCCATTGCGGAGACACATATATCGGCAACAAGACCCCGGCTCTCGGGCACAGCTTCGGTGATTGGTATGAAGTAGCTTCTCCCGATTGCGAAAATAACGGTACCGAAGTCAGAAAATGCTCTGTTTGTGAGCTTGAAGAAACTAAGAAAACCGATGCTCTCGGACACACTTACGGTACCGAATGGACGGTTGACACAGAGGTCACCTGCACTAAGGACGGCTCTAAGTCCCACCACTGTGTAAGATGCGGTGATAAAAAGGATGTCACCGTTATCAAAGCAGAGGGACATAAGCACAGCGCTGTTGTGACGCCCGTTACCTGCACAAGTGACGGTTATACAACCTATACCTGCCATTGCGGAGATACATATATTTCGGATTATGTATATTCAAAGGGACATACAAAGGTGACCGATATCAGAGTTGAGCCCACCTGTACTTCAACAGGACTTACGGAGGGTGAACATTGCTCCGTCTGTGGGAAAGTTTTTGTTGCTCAGACAGTTATCGGTAAGCTTGAGCATACATACACAGAAGCTCTCGTTCCGCCTACCTGCACAGAGGACGGGCTCAAGACATATACCTGCTCTTGCGGTGATACATATACAGAGACAGTCGGAGCTTCGGGACACAGCTATGAAACCGAATTTACGACAGATGAAGCTGCAACCTGCACGAAAGAGGGCAGCAAGTCAAGGCATTGTAAAAACTGCAGTTCTGTTACGGATGTGACTATAATTCCCGTAAAGCCTCACAGTATAAAGATCACCGTATTTGAGCCGGATTGCACCCATTCGGGATATACTCTCAATGAATGTGTGAGCTGTGGCTGTGACTTTGAGGAAATTACGGATGAAAAAGATGCAAAGGGACACAGCTTGGGTGAAGCCTATACCGTAGAACAGGCTACCTGCAGTAAAGAAGGGACAAAGAGGGCAGACTGTATAAGATGTGGTTATTATGAGGTATACATTATCGAAAAAACATCCCACATTTACACAGAAGCTCTCATTCCGCCTACCTGCACAGAGGACGGACTCAAGACATATACCTGCTCTTGCGGTGATACATATACAGAGACAGTCGGAGCTTCGGGACACAGCTATGAAACCGAATTTACGACAGATGAAGCTGCAACCTGCACAAAAGAGGGCAGTAAGTCAAGGCATTGTAAAAATTGCAGTTCTGTTACGGATGTGACGGTGATTCCCGTGAAGCCTCACAGTATAAAGACCACCGTATTTGAGCCGGATTGTACCAATTCGGGATATACTCTCAATGAATGTGTGAACTGTGACTTTGAGGAAACTGTCAATATCACAAAGGCAAAGGGGCATACCGAGGTAACGGATACGGGTATTCCTGCAACCTGTCAGACTGATGGTCTTACGGACGGCTCACATTGCGCAGTTTGCGGATTTGTTATTGAGGAGCAGAGATTTATTCCTGCCACAGAGCACACCGACAGCGACTCGGATGCTTTCTGCGACCAATGCGGTACGGCTGTGCAGACAGAGGAGTGCGACTGCTTATGTCACAAGGACGGTATTTCTGCATTCTTTTATAAAATTATCCGCTTCTTCTGGAAGCTGTTCGGAACAAACAGAGCTTGTGCCTGCGGGAGAATTCATTATTGATAAGAAATTAAATTTGTGAAGTGATTTTTATATTATTCAGCTTCGTTTTAAAACAGGACTTTGTTGCGTAACAAAGTCCTGTTTTCCGTAACACTTGTTTAAATTTTATTTACCTATTTGCTACATTGTTTCCTTGACTATTTTTACCAAAAGCGATATAATAATTTGAATTATAATATCTTCAGATTTTGGAGGCAGAATTATGAAAATCAAGATGTTTTTCAAAAGAGCAACTGCTCTGACAATGACAGTTATGCTTATTGCTTCGTCAATGAGCGTTATTGCCCTTGCTCAGGATGTTGTTGTATGCGATCACGTCTGGGACGAGGGTGTTCAGACTGTTGCCGCAACCTGTAAGGAAGCAGGTGAAATCAAGTATACCTGCACGCTTTGCGAGGAAACAAAAACGGAGGAAACAGCAAAGCTGACCACTCACTCGGCAGTAACGGTGCCTGAGGTGGAAGCAACCTGCACACAGACCGGTCTTACAGCCGGAAAGTATTGCTCTTTCTGTGAGGAGGTGCTGGTTGAACAGAACGTTATACCCGTAAAGGAGCATAATTACGGTGAAGGTACTGTCGCCACGGCTCCTACCTGCACGAAAGCAGGCTCAATGCTCTATGTCTGTCAGGATTGCGGTTATGAAAAAACAGAAGAAATCGCTGTCACCGAACATAATTTTGACTATGAAAATGCAGTAGAAACTTTAGCTCCCACCTGCACGGAAAAGGGCGAAAAGACATATACCTGCCTTGATTGCGGTGCAACCGAGACAGCTGAAATTCCCGAAAACGGACATACTCTCGTGACTGATGCAGCCGTTGAGGCAACCTGCTCTGCAACGGGTCTTACCGAGGGTGAGCATTGCTCGGTCTGCGGTGAGGTTACCGTTGAGCAGGAAACTGTTGAAAAAAAGCCTCATACTGAGGCTGTGACACCCGGTGTGGCAGCAACCTGCACAACACCCGGTATGTCTGAGGAAATCACTTGCTCAGTCTGTGGAGAGATAATTAAGGCTGCCGCACTTATAAAGCCTATGGGTCACAGCTTTACCGAGCAGAAAATTGACCTTGACCATCAGGCAACCGAGGCGACCTGCTCAAAGGTTGCTACCTATTATTTCGATTGTGCCAACTGTGATGAAATGGGTTCATACGCCTTTGAATACGGCGAAAAGAACAGCTCAAACCACGTTCATACAGAGGTTATAACCAAGCTCGACCCCACTTGCACAAGCTCAGGCTATGAGGAATACACATATTGCTTTGACTGCAAGACCTCTCTTGATAAAAAAGAGCTGGCTGCTCTGGGTCACAAATTTGTTCTCTCTCAGGTGGTTGCTCCCACCTGCACAGAGGAGGGCTATGAGGTTTATGTTTGTCAGAATGACCCGACACATACATATACAGACAATCCCACTCCGGCTCTCGGTCATACACCCGTTGTTGACGAGAGAATTGAGCCTACCTGCTATTCTGTGGGCTATGAAGAGGGAAGTCATTGCTCAGTCTGTAATGAGGTTATCCTTGAGCAGAAGCAAATACCTATGCTCGACCACGATTATTCAGGTGAATATAAAGCAAATGAGGACGCAGACACACATTCATATAAGTGCGTAAACGGCTGCGGTGAATACGGTAATGAGGAAGTCTGCTCCGATAAGGATGAAAACTGTGTTTGCGATATCTGCAAGGACAGTATTGCTCACAAGGAGGTTATCGACCCGAGAGTTGAGCCCGACTGTCTTAACAGCGGTCTTGAGGAAGGCAAGCATTGCTCAGTCTGCGGTGAGGTTATCGTTGAACAGCAGGTTATCGATGCCCTCGGACACGATTTTACCGAATGGTCGGTAACAAAGGCTCCCACCTGCACAGAAACAGGCGATAAGGTCAGAATGTGTAAGAGAGGCGGCTGCAACGAAACTGAAAAGGGTATTGTTGAGGCAACGGGACATACAGAAACAATCATCCCCGGTCAGCCTGCAAGCTGTACCACAATGGGTATTGAGGATGCCAAATACTGTGAGGTCTGCAATACCTACTATGAGGGCGGCGGAAGAATCAACCCCCTCGGTCACTCTCCCGTAACAGATGAGGCGGTTGCCGCAACCTGCCTTTCAACGGGTCTTACGGAAGGCTCACATTGCTCAAGAGAAAACTGCGGTGTTATTCTCACAGCTCAGCAGGTTACACCTGCTCTTGAGCATTCATACATCGGTGAAATCAAGGCTGAAGAAAACGATATGCATTCATATAAATGCGTGAACGGATGCAATGAATTCGGCGGTATTACAGAGTGTATTGATAACGACGAAAACTGTATCTGCGATGACTGTCAGGATGCTATTGCCCACGTGGTTGTCGTTGTTCCCGAAATTCCTGCGGAATGTGAAAAGGACGGCGAAAGTGAATGGGAATACTGCTCAGTCTGCGGTGAAACGCTCAAGGCAATGAAAGTCCTTGAAAAGACGGGACATAAATACGTTGTTGATGAGGCTGTTCCCGCAACCTGCACACAGTCAGGCTTAACCACCGGTATCCATTGCGAATGGTGCGGTCTTGTGGTTTCTGCCCAGCAGGTTATCCCTGCAACGGGTCACGTTAACAAGTCTGTTATAAAGGGCACAGAGCCCACCTGCACAACAGCAGGTAAAACGGCAGGTATTATCTGCGCTGACTGTGAGACAGTTCTTACTCCTCAGGAGGATATAGATGCTCTCGGTCACAATGAGGACGGAGTTCTTGAAGCCGTTGAAGCAACTTGCACAACGGCAGGTAAGACAGAGGGTAAGTTCTGCACAAGATGTAATACAGTAATGATACCTCAGCAGGATATTGCCGCACTTGACCATATTTATACTGATATTGAATATATAGCTCCCACCTGCACGGAAGAAGGTAAGAAGGCAGGAACCTATTGCGAGCGCTGTGATAAGGTGCTTTCAGGCGGTGAAGTGATTGAGGCTCTCGGTCACTCTTATTCGGAAAACTGGACCATCGACAGAGAAGAAACCTGCACACAGACAGGTGAAAAGTCTCACCATTGCTCAAACGGCTGCGGAGATAGAATTGATATCACGGTAATTCCTGCGGCAGGTCACAAGGAGGAAGCCCTCCTTGCAGTTGAACCCACCTGTACCGAAACAGGTCTTGAGGAAGGCGTGAAATGCTCAGTCTGCGATGAAATCCTTGTTGAGCAGACCGTTGTTCCTGCTCTCGGACACAGCCTTGCGGAAGAAAGCTGGGTAACAGAGATTCCCGCAACCTGCACAAGCATTGGTCAGAGAAGTAATGTCTGCAGCGTTTGTCAGGTAACAGTCTACGAGGATATAGAAATCTTACCTCATAATGAAGTAATTGATGAAAGAATTGAGCCCACCTGTATTTCCTACGGCTATGAGCAGGGCAGTCATTGCGGTGATTGCGGTTTAACTCTTACAGCTCAGGCTCAGATTCCTATGCTCAACCACTCATATACCGGTGAAATCAGGGTTAACGGTGATGATACACACTCCTTCAAATGCATAAACGGCTGTGAAGAATTCAGCGGCACAGAGGCTTGCAGCGATGAAAATGCAGACTGTATCTGCGATAAGTGCAACGATGCTGTTGCTCACACAGAGGTAACCGACGAGGCAAAGGCTCCCACCTGCATACAGACGGGTCTTACTCAGGGCAGTCATTGCTCGGTATGCGGTGCTGTAATTGTCGCTCAGGAGGTTGTCCCTGTTATTGAACATTCATATACCGGTGAGGTTCAGGCTTGCGAAAACGATACACACAAGCTCAGGTGCGTAAACGGCTGTGATGAATTCGGCGAAGCAACAGCTTGTGTTGACGAAGACAATAACTGCATCTGCGATATCTGTGAGGACGAAATTGCCCACAGCTATGATGAAAACGGTTGGGAAACAGTTGTTGAGGCTGACTGTCTCACCGTGGGAAGCAGAAGAAACTTCTGCACAGTCTGCGGTTATGAATATACGGAAGATGTTATTGTCAGCCACTCATATACAGGTGAAATCAAGATAAATGACAATGATACTCACGCATATAAGTGCGTAAACGGCTGTGAGGAATACGGCGAAGCTATTGCCTGCACAGACTCAGACAGTAACTGCATCTGCGATGAGTGTGAAGATGCCATAGCACACACAGAGGTAATTGATGAAGCAAAGGACGCAACCTGTGAGGAGGACGGTCTTACTGAGGGTAAGCATTGCTCGGTATGCGGTGAAATCCTCGTTGCTCAGGAAACAGTTACAAAGCTCGGTCACAGATATGAAGGTAACTGCATAAGCAAGGGCGACGGAACACACGAATACGAATGTCTCAACGGCTGCGGTACTCTCGGCAATGCAGGGGAGTGTACAGACTCAGACAGCACCTGCACCTGCGATATCTGCGGATTTGCTATGGAACACAGCTTTGACACAGATTGGATTGTGGTCATGGTGCCCACTTGCCTTGCAGAAGGCTCAAAAATCAACGAATGTACGGTCTGCGGTCAGGTTATCACCGAAAGCACAGCTATGCTTGAGCATAGCTATACAGGTGAGGTTAAGACCGAGGACGGCGACAAGCACTCATTTATGTGTGTAAACGGCTGTGAAGCATACGGTGGAGCAACCGAGTGCATTGACGAAAATTCGGACTGCATCTGCGATATCTGTAAGGATGCCGTAGCTCACACAGAGGTTATTGACGAGGCCAGGGAGGCCACCTGCACTCAGGAAGGTCTTACAGAAGGCAAGCATTGCTCGGTCTGCGGTGAAATCCTTGTTGCTCAGGAGAAAACCGAAAAGAAGGCTCACGTTTCGGATAACGGCACGGTTACAACAGCTCCCACCTGCACAAAGGCGGGTGTAGAGACATATAAGTGTACTGTCTGCGGAGAGACAGTGGGAACAAAGGAAGTTCCCGTTATCGCACATAAGGAGGTAACAATTCCTGCAGTTTCTGCAACCTACACAAAGACAGGTCTTACGGCAGGTAAAAAGTGCTCAGTCTGCGGAAAGATAACTCTTGCACAGAAAACAACCGAAAAGCTCACTCTCGGTAAGGTTGAAGATCTGAGAGCATCAAAGGTAAAGGTTGACAAGGCATCTGAAATTACTCTCAAATGGGATAAGGTAAACGGTGCCGAAAAGTATGAGGTTTATATAAGAAACGGAAGTAAGTGGACAAGACTTACAACAACCTCAAAGACCTCTTACACCGTCAAGAAGGACGGCAAGAAGAAGTCACTCAAGCCCGATGAGGAATACAAGTTCAGGGTAAGAGCCGTTGTTGACAGCGTTAAGGGCAAATACAGCTCATCACTTACGGTTGAGACAATCCCCGAAACAACGTCAAAGCTCACACTCAAGGCAGGTAAGAAACAGCTTACAGCTTCATGGAGCTCAGTATCAGGCATCTCAGGCTATGAGGTACAGTACTCAACAAGCAAGAAGATGAAGAACGCAAAGAAAGTAAGCGTAAAGAAATCTTCAAAGAAGACCACAATCAAGAAGCTCACAAAGGGCAAGAAGCACTATGTGAGATTAAGAACATATAAGACTGTTAACGGAAAGAAGATTTATTCAGACTGGTCAGCAGTTAAGAATGTGAAGGTTAAGTAAAGACATAGCAGCATGTTGGGCGACACTTCATAAGGCGTAATATCCTTATGAAGTGTCGCCCTTGTGGTATGCTGATAATCAGAGCACCCTGCTTCTGATGAAATTACGGTATATAGCCAAAGCCACCGATAATGCTGACGCATATCGGTGGCTTTTAACATACTTTATTGCTGTTATATTACTTTTTTGAGCTTGTCTTTTTAGCAAGCTTTTCCTTTTTCTGAGCTTCCTTTTCAGCATCGAGTCTCTTTTGCTCGTCAAGCTTAGCAAGCATTTCGGCTTCAGCCTTGGCTTTTGACTCCTCGTATTTTGCTTCAAGCTCTTCAAGATGCTTATAATTTTCTTTTGCAGAAATGAATTTCTTAGCCTCAAGATAGGGCTTTGCAGCACGAGAAAACTGAACATGCTTATCTATTTCAGCTTTTTCAGCCTTTGCAAGCTCCTTCTTTTTCTTTTCATAGATCTTGATTTCATCTGTAAAAGATTTTATAAGCACAGAATCCTTTTCTTTCTTTGCCTTTGCCTGTGCGGAATAAAGCTCCTTAAGCTTTGCATCACAGCTTTCTTCTTCATCATAGATAGCATCAAGCACTATAAACTGAGGTTCGACAAATTCATCAAAATCCTTATAATACTTGTTTACAGCCTTTCTTGAAGCCATTTTGCTCTGAGCAATTTCAATGGCAAAGCTGCGAAGCTCTTTTTCTTCTGCAGTATTCTTGGGCATTGTTCTTGCTTCTGCAAGCTCCTTGGCCAGTTCATTCATATCGGCATCATAAAGGCCTCTCAGACCTTTTGCATATATGCTTGCATAGGCATCAGCCTTTGCAAGATAAAGGGGAGTTGAGAATTTATCCAATTCTTCAAGAACCATCTTTGAAATTTCAATCTCTTCGTTCTGCATACGGGCAGCCTTGTATGCCTTCTTATCGGCTTTCTTGTCTGCCTTTGTCAGAATCTTCTTTTCGAGACCTTCGCATTCTCTTGCTCGGCGGATTATGTCAATAGTGTCAACAAGCTCCTTGTCATTGCATATACCGTTTCCGTAATCTTCAAACATTGCTCTTATTTTAAGAATACGAACAATGCTCTTCTGCTGAACTTCTTTAAGGTCATAGAAGAAATAGGGGATAACATTGAGTGTTGCACCGACTGCAGCCATTATAATAAGCGTGCCCACAACCTTTTCAAGAAGTCCGGGCTGACCGGTTGTAACGTCGAGAATTTCATACGGAGAAGCATATCCGTTTCCTTCATAAATGCCGTAGCTTTCATAAACAAAGGGAACAACGGAGGATGTTGCAAGAGTAACGATATTGCCTATGGTTGTTACAGTGGCGAACATACCGTCAACACGTTCTCCTGTTTTATAATGGTGATAGTCACGTATGTCTGCTTCAATTGCGGGAGAAGTGATTTGCTGGAATGAACCGAAGAACTGGTTAAGATAAACGCATATGGCAAGCCAGATAATATTTGTTGTATTGACTCCCATTGCAAGAATACAAACAATATTCATAAGGTTAATTCCGATAAGAACCTTCTTTTTACCAAATGCACGCACACAGAAGGGAGCGAGCATCATACCCCACATGGAGGCATTACCGATGATTGTGTTTATGGCACTCATTGTTCCGCCTTCACAAGCGTGACCGTAGCTGTATGTGAAGGAGAGAATATTGCTGTATGAGCTTTCAAGGAAGCCGAGCCAGCCTGCAAGGGCGATAATCCAGAAATACTTGTTTTTTGCAACAGCCTTTAAGGAATCAACAAAGCCTATCTGAATAACACGGCTCTTAGGCTGAACGATTTTTTCTTTGGTGTAGCCGAGAACAATGATTGTAAGACCGATACCGATTATTGAGAAAATGGGATATCCGATTCTATAAACTCTGAGGTCATAAAGATTATTGTTTGTAACATTTTTTGCAATAAGAGGAAGAATTATGTTTGCAATTGAAGGTGCGAGTGAATACACAAGACTCTTGACTGCAAGCACATCCGTTCTTTCCTGAGTGTTCGGTGAAAGAACATAAACAAGGTTGTTATAAGCGTCGTGGAAGAAGTTATAGAAAAATAAAAGTAAGAGATTGAAAATGAGAACAACCGCACACTTGACAACATATCCGCCGTCATAGCCGAACAGCTGCATGGGGAACCAATTGTAGAGTGAATCATAGGGGAAATAAACATAACCCAATGCAATAAGAGCTGTAGGAATACCCATTGACAGAAGATACGGTCTGTATTTACCGGCTTTATTTCTTGTATTGTCAATCATATTTGCTCTGATTGCAGTCAGCGGGAGATTAGCCAACGTGGCTATTATGTAAAGAACATACATATGAGTGGGTGAAACGCCGATTGCACCGCCGACAATCATATTACTTGTTGTTACCACAAGCTGCTTGCCCATAAATATAAGGAAGTATGCGCCGATACCGCCGCCGGCATATGCTGCAATTTCCTTGAAGGCCATATATCTGCCGGGCATCGGAAGATTCCAATATACCCGAAGATCTGACAAAAATGCTTTAGCTTTATCTATCATAATTATATACTCCTGTTTTCGGTTTCGTTTTAGTCGTTTTCTTTTATCCAATCCAATGAGAATTTAGCAAATAATATATTCCGACATTCAAGGTCAGGCTCAAAAAGAGCACCGATATTGCCGTCAGGAAGGAGAGCCATAGAGCTGTAAACAAAGAAATCTTCTTTAAGCACACGGCTGTAAGGGAAGGTCTCACCGTCATCCTCGGAAAGTCTTACAGTTCCGCACTTTCTTTCCTTTTTGTTTGCTGCGTTGAGGAAAACAACATATGGCTTGTCGGCATTTTCAATTTTTATAACAGAGCTCTGACAGATAGGCTGAGGAAGGTTTTCATCGTGTGAGAAGTTTTCCCAGCTTGCACCGCCGTTTTTGCTGTAAGCAGTTGCCACGCATCTCTTGGGGTCGTGGTTTCTCATAAAGTATTTCAGAGTACCGTCACTCTGCTCAATAACCTGAGATTCCGTAAGCATATTATGCTCTATTATAAGGTGATGGTTTGCCTTGAAGCCGTAGATTTTTCTCGTGTTATTAGGTGTTTCGCCAAGTGTCCAGCTTGCTCCGTTATCATCGCTGTAAATTACACAGCAGGATAAGCCTAAGGGGAGCTTTCTTACACCGTAGTAAATAGGAACGATAATTCTGCCCTTATACTTGCCGTGCTTTACGGTGATACCTGCGCCGGGACCGGGACCTATGAAGCTCATAAATTTTTTCTTTACCTGAGAGTTGAGAGAAACGGGCTTTGACCAGGTAAGACCGTCATCGTCGCTGTAACACATCATAAGAGTTGCGGTATGTGCTTCGGTGAACTTGCCGCCGGTGAAGATGCTTCCGTAGCTTGTTTTACCGTCGCTTACCTCGCCGTTTTCAGCAACGGTATATTCTGTGGGCTTGCCGCTTTTGGTGTAAAGCTTACCGTCCTTCAGTATGTATTTTTTTATGCCCTTTTTTATGATTTTGTTACCCTCGGCATCCTCGCCCACGGTACTGTTGCAGTTGAGTATACCAACTCCTGCAGGAGTATGGCAGTAATGCATAAAGATGCGGTTTGTTTCCTCGTTATAGGTGAGGATGGGGTCAATTGCAGCGGAAGAAAGCATTTTTTCTGTTCCGAATTCCTCAACAACAGTCATATAATCTTCCCAGGTTTCGCCTGAATCGTGACTTCTTCTTACAACCTTGTCAATTCTGTTGGGGTTATCTGCACCTGTGTAAAACCTTGCGTCGGCACAAGCAACAACAACACCGCTTTTGGTTGTTATCATTGAGGGGATTCTGTAATAATCAGAGGGGCCTCCCGTACCGGGACCGAAAATAGTTTTAAATTCCATAAGTGATAGTCTCCTTGTGGTTTTGTTATCCTTTATATTATAATGTAATGTAGCTAAAAAAACAAGTGTAATGGAAATTTTTTTAAAAAAGGGCTGTATATTCCTTTACAGTTTCACCATTATGTGATACAATTCATAATAGCGTAATTCGGTTTGCGCACATAATAGTAAAGGGTGGTATTATGAATCTCAGAGAAGAAAGAAAATGGGTTGTTGACCAGCTTTCTCAGGTCGCAGATTTCTGGCTTGAAAACGGTATGGATAAGGTCAACGGCGGTATATACACCTGTCTTGATAAAGACGGTAAGGTTTTCTCAACGGATAAAAGCGTATGGATGCAGGGCAGATGCGGTTGGATCTTCGCTTATCTGTGTAAGGTTTACGGTGTGAAGCAGGAATGGCTCGAAGCAAGTAAAAGCTGCATAGATTTCCTTGAAAATCACTGTGTCAATAAAAATGCCGGGGGCAGACTCTATTTCACCGTTACAGCAGACGGCAAGCCCCTTCGTCAGCGCAGATATTGCTATTCAGAGGCATTTTACTGCATAGCAAATGCTGAATACTACGGTATAACAGGGGAGAAGGAGCATCTGGAAAGAGCAAGAAGAGCCTATGATATGTATTGGAACCTCAATCACGGAATGGCTGACCCCACAGGTATGGGACCCAAAACCGAGCCTGAAACCAGAACGGGCAGAGGTCTCGGCATACCGATGATTCTTCTTAACGTAACATCTGTTCTTCTTCGTGTTGACCCTGAAAATGCAGATTTATACAACGCAAGAGCCAACGAATGTGTTCAGGATATTTTCAAGTATCACGTAAAGCCCGAGCTTGGCTGCACACTTGAATCCGTTGCTCCCGACGGAACAGCAAGACTTGATGTGACCGAGGGCAGAGTTGTAAACCCCGGACACGATATAGAATGCAGCTGGTTCCTTATGGAAAGAGCAAATGCAACAGGCGACAAGGAGCTTCACAAGAAGGCAATCGAAATCTTTGATATGGCTTTTGAAAAGGGCTGGGATAAGGAATTCGGAGGCATACTTTACTTTATTGACTGCCTCGGTAATCCTCCCGAAGCATATGAGCACGATATGAAGCTCTGGTGGCCCCACAACGAAGCACTTATCGCTTCACTTATGATTTACAGAGACACAGGCGATGAAAAGTATCTTGGTATCTTTGAGCAGCTTCTTGATTACAGTAAGAAGCATTTTGCATCAGCACCCTGCGGTGAGTGGTACGGATACCTCAGACGTGACGGTAATCCCACCTTACCTGCCTGCATAGGTTCTACTTTCAAAGGTCCCTTCCACGTGCCCAGATGTCTTATTCTCCTTGATCAGATGATGAAAGAAATTGAAGAAAGAGGTTAATTAAAATGAATTTTGAAAAGTATAGGGGAATTTTCCCGGCATTTTATGCTTGCTATGACGAAAACGGTAATATTTCCGCAGAAAGATCAAAGGCTCTTGTTGAGTTCCTTATCGAAAAGGGTGTTGCAGGTCTTTATGTAGGCGGTTCATCAGGTGAATGTATCTACCTGAGCGTTGAAGAAAGAAAGCAGACACTTGAGGCTGTTATGGAGGTTGCAAAGGGCAGAATTGCTATCATAGCTCATGTTGCCTGCAACAACACAAAGGATAGCTGCGAGCTTGCCCGTCACGCTGAGTCACTCGGTGTTGATGCAATTGCCGCAATTCCTCCCATTTATTTCCACCTTCCCGAAAAGGCAATAGCTAAGTATTGGAACGATATTTCTGCAGCAGCTCCCAATACGGACTTTGTTATTTACAATATTCCTCAGCTTGCAGGTGTTGCTCTTACATTACCTCTTCTTGATGAAATGCTCAAGAATCCGAGAGTTATCGGTGTCAAGAACTCATCAATGCCCATTCAGGATATTCAGATGTTCAAGAGAGAGGGCAGAAAGAGTGGCAGAGAAATCGTTGTATTCAATGGTCCCGACGAGCAGTTCGTAGGCGGCAGACTTATCGGTGCAGACGGCGGTATCGGCGGTACATATGCAGTTATGCCCGAGCTTTTCGTTAAGATGAACGAGCTTCTTGCAAAGGGTGATATTGAAACTGCACGTAAGGTTCAGGATGCTGCAGACGAGGTTATATACACAATGTGTTCAGCCAAGGGCAATATGTATGCAGTTGCAAAGGCTGTTCTCAATAAGAGAGCAGGTCTTGAGCTCGGCGGCGTAAGAGCACCTCTCCTCAACCTTGAGGAAGGCGATGAGGCAGTTGTTGAAAAGACAGTTGCACTTATTGAAGAAGGACTTAAAATCTGATAAAATCTACATAGAAGAGAAGCATCCGACTCGGAAGTGAGTCGGATGCTTTTTATGATTCCACCAACGGTACACCGAAATAACCTGTTATTGCCCTTGCAATTTCTCTTGCAATCTCCTTTGTATTGTTCCTTATCCAATCTGCGTCCTCTTCATTATCGTGATAAGCAGTTTCTATCAGTACCGAGGGTGCGGAAGTTTCTCTTACCTCACCAAGAGATGTGGTGGGAATTATATTGACTTTCTCAGGGTCAGGATAGATGCTTCTGAAATTGTCCTGAAGAAGTTCTGCCATTCTTTGTCCGCCACGGCTTGTGGGATAGTAATATATATCTGTTCCCTGCAGAACACCCGAAAGATTGTCGGGGGATGCATTTGAGTGGATTGCAACATGAAGGTCAGCACCCACGTTATTGCTCTGCTCTATTGAGGAACGGGCGGTCATTTCAGGCGAATTCCTGATAAAATCAATACCGCTGGCAGTAAGATAAGGCTCAAGCTCATCGGTAATTCTGTTCATCCAGAACTCCTCATTTCCGCCGCCTGAGTAGGGATTGAACTGCTGTGTGGAAGGACTGAGATAAACTAACGGCATATCAGCAACCCATCTGCTTCTTAGCCGCCGAGCACTTGTCAAAGGACGGGTTGAAGGCATAGAAGTTCTTTTCGTTCATATTATCCGTTGCTATTCTCAAGGCTTCACCGAAACGCTGATAATGGACGATTTCACGCTCTCTGAGGAACTTGATAGGCTCTCTTACATCAGGGTCATCAACCAGACGGAGAATATTATCATAGGTGGTACGGGCCTTTTGCTCAGCAGCCATATCCTCGTGAAGGTCGGTGAGAACATCGCCCTTGGACTGAAGGTATGCCGCCGTGAAGGGTACACCTGCTGCGGAAGACGGATAAACTCCTGTGGTGTGGTCAACGAAGTACGCATCAAAGCCCTGCTTCTTTATCTGCTCTTGGCTGAGATTTTTCGTCAGCTGATAAACGATTGCACCGATCATTTCAAGATGTCCCAGTTCTTCAACACCCACGTCGGTAAGCAGGCCTATAAGGTCGCCACGGGGCATAGTAAACCTCTGGCTGAGATATCTCAGGGAGGCAGCAAGCTCGCCGTCGGGACCGCCGTATTGGCTGATTATTATCTTGGCGTATGCCGGGTTCGGGTTTTTGATGTTTACGGGAAACTGTAATTTCTTTTCATACTGAAACATATTATCACCTACACTCTTTCTGCCAAGGCCAGGGTTCTTTTGTCCACTTTGAGCCCGTGCCTGATTTTACTGTGAGAGGGCCATACATTCTCTCATATTCTTTTGTCAGTGTGTGAACCTTCTGTGCATACTGCTCCCAAAGGCTCATAGCACGGCAATCATCAGGATGAGTGTCAAGGTATAAATGAAGCTCCCACATTGCAAATTTCGCCGCTGAAAGCTGATTTGATAAGCAATTATTCATCATATTCAGCACCCCACAAACGGCTTATCAAGGCAGGGGAAAAGAGTACCCTGACAGAAAGCCTTTTCTGCATCATAGGTTTCGTTAAAGCTCTGATACGGAACATACGCCATAGCTAAGGCGTAGTTTTCGGGAAACGGGGTCTTAGCGACTTCGTTTTTACAGTTATCCTGCATCTGACGGCACTCATTTTTCATATGATTTCCGTGGTTTTCTGCAGGATAATACGGATTATAATAATTGTTCAAGATTTTCACCCCTTGTTTTTTGACCTTTCGGTCTCATAAATATGTTATGCCAAGGCGTGGTTTATTGTGAGTAATAAAAAAATACCGGTATTCTTTCGAATACCGGTAAAATTTATCTCTTGTTAAATTACTTGTTAGAGAAGAAAAGGAGAAGTAATGATGATACAAGTGTAAGAACGCCGAAAACTGAGCCGAGTATAATTGTAAGCTTCCTGAGCTGAGCGTCCTTTGTGCGGCCTCTGTTCTTGCCGAAGAAGGAGTCTGATGCACTGCCGCCTGCAATTGTGCCTGAAAGCTCTGCCTTGCTCTCCTGTAACATAACTAAAATAACGATGAATACTGAAACCACTATTAAAGCGATACCGATAACTATTTGAATAGCTGACATAATTTGACCTCCGAAATTTTTGTACTAAGGTATTTTATCATAACAGGAAATAAAAATCAAGACTTTTTTTACTATATTACCAACATTTTGCATAATTATAGGTTGGGAGATGAGTTCAATGGTGATAAAACTGAGAAAGTATTATATTTTATTTGCATTGCTGCTTATTCTGTCTCTGCTTTTTTCTCCAAAAGAAAAGAGCATTGAAGCCGTTGGCAGTCAGAGCGTGGAGCTTCCGGTTATAATGTATCACCAGATAAGCCGTAAAAACAGCAATACAGGTAAATATATCATCTCACGGGAACAGCTTGTTTCCGACCTTGAATACATAAAAAAGATGGGATATACTACCGTTACCGTAAAGGATCTGATAAGCTATGTTAACGGCAAGGGAAGCCTGCCTGAGAAGCCTGTAATGCTGACCTTTGATGACGGCCACGAAACCGCATACACAATACTTTATCCCTTGCTGAAGGAAATGGGGATGTGCGCTGTGGTATCCGTAATAGGCTATCTTGCTGATCTTTACACAGAAATTGACGACCACAACGATACCTATTCATATCTGACATGGGATGAGATAAAAGAGCTTTCCGATACTCCCGAAATAGAGATACAGAATCATTCCTTCAATATGCATTCCGTTGAAAAGGGCGGGAGAAGGGGAATTGCTCCTATGAAGGGAGAGTCACGGGAGTCTTATTTCAACGCAGTTAATGCCGATGTAGGTAAAATGCAGCTTGAGCTGATGAAAAAGGGCGAAGTAAAGGCTACCGCAATGGTGTATCCCTACGGCAGCCATACTGAGCTTACTCTTGAAGTCTGTAAAGACCTGGGTTTTCTCTGCACAATGACCTGCGAGGAGCGAATAAACACGGTTACAAAATATAACACAGCGTCATTATATAATCTCGGAAGATATAACAGATCAGGGGAGATGACTTCCCGGGAATTCTTTGCAGATATTCTCAATTAAACTGTTTCAATAATGATTTCATCAATTACAACATCGTAAACAGGCTTGTCACCGGGGGCAACCTGAACGCTTGCAATGTTATCAACAACATCCATGCCCTCAAATACCTGACCGAAAACCGAATGTCTGAAATCAAGCCAGGGTGTACCGCCCATAGCCTTATAGTTATCAATAACAGTCTGGGGGAAGCCGCTGTCCTTGAGCTGCTCCATCTGCTCAAGCATACCTTCGGGTACTGTATCAGCCTGAACGATGAAAAACTGACTTCCGTTTGTGTTGGGGCCTGAGTTTGCCATTGAAAGTGCACCTCTCAGGTTATGAAGCTCGGGGTCAAATTCGTCCTTGAAGGCTGAACCCCAGATGCTTTCGCCGCCGCAGCCTGTACCTGTGGGATCACCGCCCTGAATCATAAAGTCTTTGATAACTCTGTGGAAGATGAGTCCGTTGTAATAACCGTTCTTTGCGTGTGTAACAAAGTTTTCAACGGTTTTCGGTGCCTTATCGGCAAAGAGTCTTATTTTGATGTCGCCACGGTTGGTTTTCATTACGGCAACGGTTTCGCCTGCAAGAGGCTTGTCAATCTGTGAAAACATAGTAATATCTCCTTTGTTTTGTTAATTATATTTTAGTATTAATCAGGCAGATTTGTTTTACATTTCTGTTAAAACTCAGATAATTGAGCTGAACAGTAAAAGTATAGCCAATCCTGCAATATTTGCAAGTGTGAATATGCCGAGGAATTTCATTACCTTAGGCCTTGGTGATGCCATATAAAGCTTCAGAGTTATAAGACTTGCAAGGGAAGCAACAGGCGTACCCAGACCGCCGATGTTGACTCCTGCAAGAAGTGAACGCCAATCCTCCGTAAATCCCGAAAGAAGCACAGCTGCAGGTACATTGCTGATTATCTGGCTTGTTCCTGCACTTGTCAGCAGAGTGTTTTCTGCAAGAAGCTTCTGAAGGAAATCTCTGACAGCCTCAGTTCTGCCTAAGTTTTCCGATATAACAAAAAAGCACACGAAGGTCAGCAGAAGCATAAAGTCGATTTCTTTAATGAGCTTGCGGTCAATTATAAGCAAAGCTGCCACAACTATCACGGTAGTCACGGGATAGGGGATAATTCTGAATACGGTCAGCAGACAAAGAACGAAAAGCACTGAAAAGATTATGAGGTTTTTCGGGCTTTTTATTTTTTCCTCCTCAAATTCTTGCTCAGGCAGGACCTTAGGCATAACGGGAAGTGATGAAAGTGCAAGAAATGCAAGGCTGACAGCGGTGAGGGGAAGGGTAACGGAGAAAAAATCACTTGCACTCAGGTTGTATGTTGAGTAAAGAAACAGGTTCTGAGGATTTCCCACAGGTGTTGCCATGCTTCCCAGGTTAGCCGAAACAGTCTGTAACACAGTTACGGGAATTATCTCTTTTTCACAACCGAGTTGTAAAAGCAGAGTTACGGTGAAGGGAATGAACACAATCAGCGCAACGTCGTTTGTCACAAGCATTGAGCTGAAAAAGGGGAGCATAACAAGTGTAAGACCGAGTATTCGTCCGCTTTTCAGACTGTGCAGAAGCTTATATGTCAGCCAACCGAACACACCTACGCTCCTGAAACCTGCCACCACAGCCATAAGGCACAGAAGCAGACACAGAACACGGAAATCAATATATTTTATGTATTCCCCATCGGGCGGAACGAGAAGCATTGTTGCAAGGGCACAAAGTGCCGAAATGCAGAAAACGGCTTCTTTTTTTATAAATGATTTTATAGTCCGAAGCATAAACTTCCTCCAACTGAATAATCAACCCGATAATTATATAACAAATTTATTCTGTTTGCAATATCAGGTGTTTTACAATATTAAAAAATCGGGCGGATAGTCATTGTTTAATCATACAGAAGGCATAAAAATACAGGTCAATTTCACAATGACCTGTATTTTATTTCTGATATTCTGATTTTTAGCTTACAGCTTATCAACGTCTGCCTCAGTTATAATGTGGAAGCCTGCATCCTCCAGCACCTTTTCAGCCGCATTGTTATCCTCAACTCTGAGCACAACATAAGCGTGCTTTTCCGTGCGTGTCATAAAGGCATAAAGATATTCCACGTTTATATCAGCCTTGTCAAGCACTGCAAGTGCCTCTGTGAGCTTGCCGGGGGCATCGCCGATTTTAACACCGACAACATCAATTGTCTTAATAAGATATCCCTCAGCACTCAATGCCTTTACTGCTGTATCGTTGTCATTTACGATAAGTCGAAGAATACCCAGGTCTGCGGTTTCTGCTATGGAAAGCGCTCTGAGGTTGACATTGTTTTTTGCAAGTGTATCTGTTACGGAAACAAGAGTTCCCTTTTTATTCTGAACAAAAACTGCTAATTGCTTGATTGCCATATCATAAAACTCCTTTCAGCTTAGTATAATTTACGATTATCTATAACACGGACTGCCTTGCCTTCGCTTCTTGCAATGCTTTTAGGCGGCAGAAGGTGAACGGCAGGATTGATACCGAGCATTATCTTTATTGCGTTTGCAAGTGCCTTTTCCATAGCAAGAACCTCGCTGAGCTTATCTGTGAACTGCTCGGGAGCCATTTCAACGTTGACGTCAAATGTATCGGTATTGTTCTTACGGTCAACGATAATCTGATAGTTAGGCTGATAGCCTTCCTTGATAAGAACGGTTTCTATCTGGCTGGGGAATACATTGACACCTCTGATAATAAGCATATCGTCTGTTCTGCCCATAGGCTTAGCCATTTTGATGAGTGTACGTCCGCAGGAGCATTTCTTACGGGAAAGCACACAGATGTCACGTGTGCGGTAGCGAAGCAGGGGGAATGCTTCCTTATCAAGAGAAGTGAAAACAAGCTCGCCCTTGCTGCCCTCAGGAAGAACCTCACCTGTATCGGGGTCAATAATCTCTGCGTAGAAATGGTCCTCGTTTATGTGCATACCGGTCTGCTCGCTGCATTCGAAAGTAACGCCCGGGCCCGATGTTTCCGTAAGACCGTAAATGTCGTATGCCTTGATTCCCAAGGTAGCTTCAATGCTTTTACGCATTTCCTCCGTCCAGGCTTCGGCACCGAAAATGCCTGCCTTGAGAGGAATATCCTCAGGCTTGTAGCCCTGCTCCTTGAGTGATTCGCCGATGTATGCGGCATATGAGGGGGTACAGCAGATTATACTTGTGTTAAGATCCATCATAAACTGAATCTGACGTTCGGTATTGCCTGATGACATGGGAAGTGTGAGACAGCCCACACGGTGGGAGCCTCCGTTAAGACCGGGTCCTCCGGTGAAAAGACCGTAGCCGTATGCTACCTGACAGACATCCTTATTTGTTCCGCCTGCCGCCATAATTGCACGGGCACAGCAATCCTCCCATAAGTCAATATCCTTCTGTGTATAGAAGGCAACAACACGCCTGCCTGTTGTTCCCGAGGTTGACTGTATGCGTACACAGTCCTCAAGAGGCTTTGCAAGAAGGCCGTAGGGATAAGCATCACGAAGGTCAGCTTTTGTAAGGAAGGGGAGCTTATGTAAATCCTCAATTCCCTTAATATCCTCAGGCTTTACTCCTTTTTCGTCCATAAGATTGCGGTAATACTCAACGTTTTCATAAACGTGCTTTACCTGCTTGACGAGCTTTTCGGACTGAAGCTTTTTGATTTCTTCAACCGGCATTGTTTCGATTTCTTTCTGATAATAGTTCTCTTTCATTCTGACACCCTTTCTGATTCCTTTGTCTGTTTTTCAGACATTATTCGGTTTTGGAACGAGAGGACCAAATAAAAAAGTCCTCTGCATTCCGATTAAGAATACAGAGGACGAGAAATTCAATCCCGTGGTACCACCTCAGTTTATCGCTATCTCACGGTAGCGACCTTGTCGGGTACTGTCATACCCTAGTTCTGTGACGGGAACTCCCGTTGCATCCTAATTAAGCCTGAGCTTGTTCAGCGCACTGCTAACAGAATGAATTCGTGAAGGACCTCCCCATTGTCTTGCACCAACCGACAACTCTCTAAAGGTTCGTTCCGACCTACTGGTTTCTGCTCATTGCATTTGGTGTGTATAATTATTCATATCCACAAGTGAAATTATATTACTTTGAAATTAAAATGTCAATAGTCTGAAAAAATTTTTTAAGCAACAAGCCATTTGTATTTTTCAACGCTGTATAAGGGGATAAAGGGCACCATAATAGGTACGGTTTTAACATATTTCTGATATTCGGGGTCGTTGCCGTAGTTCTTGTTCTGTCTGATTTCGAGACGGCGGGCACCGCTGAACATAACAAAGATTATGCCTATATAGCCGATTGCAACAATAAGCCATTGCCAGCCTGTAACTGCGCCGATGCCCGAAACGAGCACACCTGTCCAGAATATCATCTCACCAAGGTAATTTGGGCAGCGCACAAGGCGGTAAAGTCCCGTATCAACAAAGCGGCGGGGGTTTACCTTCTTTGCGTTGTTCTTCTGAATGTCGGCAACGCTTTCAAGCACAAGGCCCAGCACCATAATCGCCCCACCGATGAAAACAAAGGCATTGTCCTTTGTGCTGTTCACAAGACGGTAGAATACGCCTGAAACCTGAGTTACGTAAAGCAGAGCGCAGGTTACCCAGATAGCGATTTTAACACCGAAGGGGACAGTCTTACCGTCCTTGATTTCACCCTGCATATGCTTCTTATATGAGCCGCCTCCGAATTCACGGAAGGCAAGATAACCGCCCAGACGGCAGCCGTAAATAATAAAGAGTAAACAGCAGATTATTGTGCCGATGTTAAGCTGCTTTCCGTAAAGCAGAAGCATCAATATGCCTTCGCCGGCAATAGAAAAGCCGTAGCCCAGAGAAATAAACCAGACATAATTCTTAAAGCCGATAGCGCTGATAACCATAGCTGCAACAAACAGCCATAAAAATTCAATAGGGAAAACCATATTATTAGTCCTTTCGTTTGACAGCTGTATTATTTATATCTTACAAGCTGATAAATTCTGAGTGCCGCTTCTGCTCTTGAAACTGCTTCGAAGCCTTCACCTGTAATAAGAAGCTTCATCATACTGAGCAGATGCTTGAGAATGTCACCGATGCCTTTGTTTTCCGAAAGACTGAACACATCGGAGGTGAGCCTGAGCTTTGAAACCTCTTCGGTGCTGTCGCTGACTTCATATGTACCTGAAATCTTATTGAGTACGGATGAATACTCAGCCATTGTGATTTTTTCTTCTCCTCCGAAGGTTTCTTCGTCAGCACCCTTCATAAGTCCGTTGAAATGCATATACTCAACTGCCTTGTATTCAGATGAGTTCACAGCTACATCCTTATAGGGGAATCTTGCATCGGGCAGAGCCTCAAGAATTCTGTCTGCAATATGTCTGTGACCGCCCACTGTGGGGTGTGAGGTCTCAACAACGGTGCCTGTGGTGTCAACATAGATATAACCGTATTTTTCCTCATTGTCAACCATAGGTCTGTTGCCGAAGTCAATAATCATCTGCTCAACCTCAACAGCCATAGGGTCAGGCTCGGGAACAACATCGGGAGAGCCTTCCTCGGTTTTATAGGTTGTAACGAACATACCCACAACAACAAGAGTGACATCGGGATTCATTGTATAGATATCTTCGATGATGTGATCCCAGTTCTCGTGGAGAGTTCTGAAGGAATAATTAAGTGCCTCGGGAAGCTCAACAAGAAGCTCGTCTAAAGCGTTGAAGGCGTTTGCAAGGCTGATAATCGTTTCAATAATATTATCTTCAACCGTTGCATTTTTCAGAAAATCCCTGAGGGCAGTCACATATTCCTCGGGAAGGGTGTTTGCTTCCATAACGTCAGTTAATACCCAGCCCAGATATGCGCCCCAGTCATTGCCGCCGATGCCCAGAGTGATAAGGTCAGCATCGCAGATTGCCTGACGGATTTCGGGGATTTTTGCTTCGATTTCGTGAGGCTCGTGGTGAGGAACAGCGGAATAGAGATAATTATCCTCAACCACATAATCGTCCTCAAGAACGTGGCGAAGCTCAACTGTTCTGAAGCCGGGACAAGCCATAGGAATAAGCTGAGCACCAAGCTCCTGAGCGATGAAATCCGAGTATGAATCGGGAGCAAAGGTGAACTCAGTCATTCTGTATTCATAATCCCTGAAGCCGCTTGCCTCGCTGTCACCGAGAAGCAGGTATTTTTCATATTTGTGATACTGTTTGCCGCTGTCAGATGCAAGACACATAAAGGAGCCTGAAACAAGCACAAGTGTCAGCAGTACAGCGGTTATTCTTTTAATCGTTTTCATAAGCTTAACCTCCGCATTAAAAATAACAATTTATGTTAACATTTTGCAGAAAAAAAGTCAACGATTTTTCTATTAAGAAATTATTTATATGAAATATTTCGTCACCCTCCACGGACCTTACAGCACAAAGCCACCGCTTTGCAGCGGTGGCTGTATGAAGCTGAAATTGCTTATTATACCTTTTCGGCAAGAAGCTCTGCAATGTCGCCGACAGTCTTGATTTTCTTGAGAGAATTATCTGTTACGGATAATTCAAATCTTTCTTCAACTGCACCGGCAATATTCATAAGGTCGAAGGATGTTGCACCCAGATCATAACGTAAAGAAGAATCCTCCTTTATATCATCGGGATCAACCTCAACATATTCGCAGATAATTTCCTTGAGTATTTCAAACATTTCTGACATTTATATTTCCTCCATTATTTCACCGATTGTTTTATCGGGATTTTTAATTCCTGCAAGTATCGTGCGCACAACACCGTTGTGGAAGCTGTAAACATCCTCGTCTTTTGTAAGAAACAGACGGTGGATATAAGAAAAGATATAGCGTCCCGTTGATGCTTCCTGCATTGTAAGTGTGTAAAGAGGCATAACGTAGTGACCGAAG
Organism: Clostridia bacterium; assembly: GCA_017435665.1. Taxonomy (GTDB): domain Bacteria; phylum Bacillota; class Clostridia; order Oscillospirales; family Acutalibacteraceae; genus UBA6857. The sequence goes on from JAFSEP010000064.1 coordinate 59,509, forward strand.
TTGTATGCCGTAAACTCATATTTTCTGTCACCGAAAGCATTTTCACCTGCAGGAAGATAGGAAAACATCATACTGTTTGCCGTCTGCATAAGCGAGAGCTTATAACGGTCTCTTTCCATCTGACGAACCTCTGTAAACGGAACATCGCTGTGACGGAATAAAAACAGCTGTGATTCTCCCAACTGATGTATTGTGTCAATAAAGCTCATATTGTCATCAATTATTTCACGCCAGGGCATAGGGGAGGCAAGAGTGCCGCCACAACGCTTTTCTTTAACCGTTCTTCTTCTGGGACAAAGCACCCAGAAGAGCGTATCGTTTGTATGGCGGTTGAGCTTTGAAAAGTAAATTCTGAAGCCGAGCTGAATGACCCATTCGGCACTAAGATGGTTTTCCTTGATAAAATCTGAAATAATCTTACTGTCCTCGTCGCTTAAATGACATTTTACAAGATGTGTGGAGTCGAGAACGGGAAGATAAATATGCGGCATATTCATATCCTTCTTATGAAGAAGCTTGCTTTGCATATCAAGCACCTTGGTTCCGTTTATTGCATTATAGAACGGACGGCGATCCTTTGCCACCCATTCGTCAAGCTCCTTTGCATCTTTTGCAATGCGTGCTTCAAGCTCAGGATTATCCTGTTCCTTCTTAATAATATCCTCATACCTTGTAAGAGGTTTTGGCAACGGCTGACGGTTTTTCAGGCTGTCATAAACAGCCATAAGATCCTTCATAAACATAAAGGCAGCGGCAAAATCCATAATCATATGGGATGCACAAATAAAGATACCGCATTTGTTTTCATATGTACGGAAGAAGATTATGCGGAAGGTTTCCCCGCCGAAAACATCCAGCTTGGTTGATGCAACGCTGTCGAAGTATGCAACCTGCTCCTCCTTGGAAGAGAAAGACTTGATAAGTATTTTATCAAGCTTATATTCCTCAAGGAAGAATTGCTTTATTTTAAGCTTGTCACGGAAAATCCGAAGCCTCATACAGTCGTTTCGTTGAATTTCAACATTTACGGCATATGCGAGTAACCTGAAATCAAGCTCTTCCTCAAAAGCCATAGCCACAGGTATCTGTGTTGACTGCATATGTACGGAATACTTCCACATATACTGCACCATTTCCTGAGAATGTATCAGCTTGTAAACCTGTTCACCATTTTGCGGCTTCATCAGGCATCACCTCTTGAGCTGTCGCTTATGCGCTTGATTTTACCTGTTGATGTTTTTTCAAAGGGTACATCTCTGATAATAAGCTTTTCCACTCTGTGGGAGGGGAGAGCTGTTTCGTTAAGCTTGTCGGTAATATCCTCAAGGATTGATTTGATATCTGTGATTTTCGCTGCTTCAGCATATTCGGCATCAGGATAAACCTCAGCAACTATAACATCCTTTTCCGAATAAACGAGAACCTCAGTCACCAGCTTGTTTTCTTTGTATTTGTTTTCGATTCCTTCGGGAGAAACATTTTCACCGTTGGAAAGGATGATGAGATTCTTTAATCTGCCCGTAATATAGAGTAATCCGTTTTCGTCAATACGTCCGATATCGCCTGTACGAAGCCAGCCGTCCTCGGTAATAACCTCAGCTGTTTCTTCGGGACGCTTATAATAGCCGAGCATAAGACCCGGAGTATCCAACTGTACCTCGCCGCCCTTGATACGTGCGTTAACAGTGCTCATAATTCTTCCTGCGCTGTCAGCCGGGCAATCGGGGTCGGGAAGTGTTACCTTTCCGCTTGCCTCACTCATTCCGTAGCCCTGTCTGAGTAAAATACCGTATTCCTCGAAGGCTTTGCATAAGGCAGGATCAAGATGAGCACCGCCCGAAAGCATAAGATCAAGATTTCCGCCCGTAACCTGTGCAGCGGCTTCCTTGGAAGAAAGCTGGGGATTCTTTGCCTGAACAGCACGGATACGTCCGAGAATTGCCTGGGCAATCATCGGAACCACACGGATCTGATCGGGCTTGAAGAGGAGCATATTCTTGAAAAGATCACGCATTTCACCGTTAAGGCATACACAGTTACCCACATTGAGAGGTCCGATAAAGCCGCATATGAAGCAGAAAATATGATGAAGGGGTAAAACTGAAAGAATTACGTCCACACGGATAACAATCGGATCATACGGCTCAAAAATAAGGTTACTTACAAGTGCTTCACTTGAAAGCATAACACCCTTTTTATCGCCTGTTGTGCCCGAAGTGTAAATGATGAGTGCGCAGGCTTCGGGATCCATTTTGAAATCAGATAAAGCAGCGTAAGGAGAAGTCTCGGAATACTCCTCATATATCTTTTCAAATTCCTCTGAATAGGTTATAACCATTTCAAAGCTGATCTTGGGACAAAGAGCCTTTACCGCATCAATTCTGTCAGAAAACTCTGCACCGTATAAGATTGCAGTTGCATCTGAATCGTTGATGATTGCTGCAGCTTCCTCTGCTGTTGAATCGGGATCGATGGGCACAGCCACATGACCGCCGACAATAATACCTGCCATACAAGCTATGTATTCATATGTGCTCTTGCTTATAATTGCGATGTGAGTTCTTTCAGGTAACTGATGTCTGAGCTTACGGCAGATTGCAAGTCCGTCGCTTCTGACCTGACTGAATTTCTTTTCCTCAACCTTACCGTCACGGATGTATTTGATAAATGTACGGTCATCGTGCTTTGCAGGAGCCACATCTAACAAATCTCTTATTGTAGGTACATTTTCAAGTTTCATTTTTGTTCACCCTTTATATGTTTCTTTTATATCTTGCGGAATATATTGCGAAAAGCAACCATAAAATTATTATACTATAAGAACAGAACGATTGTAATTAAATTAAAGCAAAACATCTGTTAATTGTTATTACCGTTGCTATAATGAAATTGCAACCGTTTTTCTGAAATATTAAAATCAGGTTTTGTGTTCTTCTGTTCTGATTTCGGTGAGCTTCAGGAAGTCAACCTTTTCAAGTCTTGTTCTGGGAAGCGCATCTATAACCCGTATATCACGGGGAACCGAGAAGGTGCTGAGAGTTGAGCACATTTCGATAATTGTCTTTTTATATTCGTCAAGCTTAGCTTCATCAGCCTCGGGAGAGAGAACTATGTAAAGACGTACTATGGGCTTCTTGTCATCATCATAGCCCTGAACTGCACAGCATTCCGTAAGGAAGGGCAGAGGCTCAAGAAGATTTTCAATATCTGCGGGGAATACATTGTAGCCGGAAATGATGATAACCCTCTTTTTTCTAGCAATGAAGGTGATGTATCCGTCCTCATCCATTTTACCGAGGTCACCTGTAAGAACCCACTGCTTTCCGTTTTTATCGGTATAAAGTCCTTCGCAGAGTCTGCCGTCGGGCATAAGGTAGCCCTTCATAAGGGTATTGCCCGTGAAGGCAATTTCACCTACCGTGCCCAGAGGAAGCTCGTTCTGTTCCTCGTCAAAGATTGCAGCACGGACGGTTTTGAGATATTTTCCGACTGTGCCGGGCTTTGTAAGCCAGGGCATATTGATGCAGTCTACCGCACCGCATTCGGTAAGGCCGTATCCGGGCATAAGTATTGCTTCAGAGCCGTACTGGGCCATAAGGGTATTGAATCTCTTATGGAAATCAAGGGGAACATAGTCTCCGCCCGCAAAAGCATATTTAACATATTTCAGGTGTTCGCCCGGGAAATCGGGGTGGTCAAGAAGCTTACGGAACATATTCGGTACACCCACAATCTCATAGCACTTGTTAGCCTTGAGATAAGTAATATATTCATCAGCCTCAAAGCGTGCCATGGGAATTGATTTCCAGCCAGAAACCATAGTGGTCAGAAGTCCTGCTACAAGACCGTATGCGTGGAAGAAGGGGAGTGCCAATATCTTTGAAAGCTCACCGGGCTTGTAATCAGATACTGTTGCAGCACCGAGAGCATTTTTAGTAACTGCATTAAGAGCTGTTGAAGAAAGCATAATGGTTCTGCTTACGCCTGTTGTACCGCCGCCGTTCATATAAACGGCAACACAGTCACCGCTTCTGTAAAGACCCTCTGTTTTCTGTCCCTGATACTTTTTGAGAATATCACCGAAGAACTTTACCTCAAGCTTGTTTGCCTGTGCAACAGCAAGTGCCTTTTCATCGGGGCGTATATAATACTTCTTTGCAACCGGTGCCGCATAAAGTGCAGGAGCAGTAACAATAATATCGAGGTTTTCAATTGTTGCAAGTGTGGCGGCATGCTGATGAATAAACATATCATAAAGCAGAACGCCCTTTGATTTTGTGTATGTAACGGAATCCTTCATTGCTTCCGAAGGAAAGAGAGGATGTATAAGGTTTGCAATACAACCAATCTTATTGAGAGCAAAAAGAGCCACAACCTCTTCGATTGAATTGGGGATAAAGAGTGAATAAGCGTCACCCGGCTTCATTCCCAGCTCGTCCTTGAAGTAAACAGCCATTGCTTCAACGTCTTCAAAAAACTCGCTTCTCATATGGTCGGTAAGCTTGAACTGAAACATCGGATAATCTTCCTTATGCGGATAAAGACAAGCAATAAGATACTCGTATAAATTCATGTTTCCGTAATCGGGAAGCACATCATCCATAGTATACTGCGGTAGTTTTAACATATTTTTTCCTCCAACGCTAAAAAAATAATCAACTCATTATATAAATATGTCGTAAAAAAACCAATAAAAAACTATGACCATTTTGTAAAAGGTTAAACTTTTAACAAGATTTAATCTGTTTTAACAATTCTCTAATTTTTAATTATAAAATCGCTTAATTTATAAAAAAGTATTATAAATTAAGCGAAACCCACAGGCCTGTTTTGAGCAGACCTGTGGGTTTATGTTTATTATCAGTAATATTCTTCAAATTAAATTTTGCGAAATGTATTGCTATTTGTTATACAAATGATTATAATATAACTGAAAGGTGGTATGAATATGGCAACTAAAACTGCAAATGTACTTGCTCGTGTTGAGCCTGATGTAAAACAACAGGCGGAAGAAATTATGTCACAGCTCGGTATTCCCGTGTCCGTTGTGATTAATATGCTCTATAAACAGATTATTATGAAAAAAGGTATTCCGTTTTCACTGTCCCTACCGAGTGCGCCTACTGCTCTTGATGAAATGAATAAGACTTCCTTTAACAGTATTATGGAAACCGGTCTTAAACAAGCAGAAAACGGTGAGTCACTCAATGCTGAGGATGTGTTCAATTCCATTCGCAGGGAGATAGCGAATGGATGAATATAATGTAAAAATCACACCTCAGGCAAGTTTGCAGATGCTTGAAATCTTCAGTTATATAAGCGGTACTCTTAAAGAACCGGTTAAGGTGACGAGTATAATCCGAACCCGCCCAAAAGCGTGAATTTTTGCGGCTTTCCGGAGTTTCGGATTTGAAAGGCGGCAGCCTGTCGGCATCCTCAACATCCAAAAATCCATCAAAAATTCGCACTTTTGGGTCGTAAGATTTTTTGCGGATCGGATTTTTGGCATATCAAGGCACAAAACGCAGTAAATCCTGCCGGATTTACGAGTATTTTAACGAA
>JAFSEP010000012.1 GCA_017435665.1 Clostridia bacterium
CCCTCCTTCGTGTTTTGTTATTGCAGTTGGCAGACCGCTTTAACTATTATACACGGCGGAGGTCTTTTCTTCCGCTTTTTCCTGTTCATCTATGTAATTCCTTTGGAACCACGCGTCCAACGCGTGGTTTTCGTTATACAACCAAGGTGGGTGCTGTATGGCACCCACCTTCAATAATATCCGAACTTAATCCTCTTTTACTTCGTTTTTCTTCTTCCTGTCCACAAAATACTTCACCACAAATACAACTATCACTACGGGAATAGCGCATATAATCAACTTGATGAGCAAATCCATAGGTATAAGCTCATAAACTGTATCACCAAGCAGAGTGAAGACTATAACTCTGGGCATAATTCCCAGAACGGATGCAGAATAATATTTGAGTATATTGCATTTCGATGCACCCAGAAAAAGGCTTGTGAAATCAATGGGAAGTCCGGTGAAACGGGTAACAAAAAGCACCGAAAATTTATTTGTAATATCCATTTTAAGAAGCTTCTGTCCGTTTTTGCTCTTGCTTAAAAGCTTGTTTACCGTATCACCACCGAGGAAAAGACCGAGAAGATATGTAGCAATAACCTCAATGCTTATGCCTGCAAAGCTGACAAGTATTGCAGTCAGCGGTGAAAACGCCATACCGACAGAAAGGTAAATAAGAGAGGCGGGAATAACGAATAACAATGATTTCGCAAAGAAAATTCCGAGTATTATGGCTATTGCCGCATATACGCTTGAAGCACCCTCAACTATAGCACGCACATCAAGGTTTGTCAGCTTTTCATAGTTTAATATAACTACCGTCAGAATAACTGCGGCAACGGCAACCTTTGCCGCAAGTAAAAGTGCATTTTTTGTTTTTTGTGTCATAATTCTGCTCCTGAAATAATAAATAGATAATCCGGGAAACAAGTATACCTAAAATGCACATAAAAAGCAATAGATATGAGTTATTATCACAAAATTAAAAAATTGTATATTTCTGTTAAACGGTAGACAAAGTGACAAAACTTTGATATAATACAAAAGTTAAATTCTAATTTGGGATGAAATCGCATATTTCATCCCCGTCAGTTCACGTTATGAGGTGATAACATATGACAGCAAAAGAAAAACTCGAAAGAGCTGCCGTAGGTACTGCACTCGATCAAATCCTCAAATATATCGATAAAGACCCCAAGGGCAACCTGATGAAGCTTTATAATCTTGGTGAGAAGCTTCTCAACGGCACCTTCGACGACAAATATCTCAGCGGTATACGTAAGGCTATTGAGGACGAAAATAACGTCTATTTCAGATATGCCATGAGTCTTCTCAGAGACATAGACAGACCTCTCCTGAAAAAGCTCCTTCTCTCAATGGGCCTTGGCGGATACAGAGGCACAAAGGCTGTAAGAGAAAACAGAGATATATACAAGTGCAATATACCCTTCCTTATTCTTATGGACCCCACAAGTGCCTGCAACCGTAACTGCAAGGGCTGTTGGTCAGCAGAATACGGTCATCAGCAGAACCTGACCTATGAGGAAATGAACAGCGTTGTAAATCAGGGCGTTGAGCTCGGCACCCACCTTTATCTTTTTACCGGCGGCGAGCCTCTCATCAGAAAGAAGGATATTATCGCTCTTTGCGAGGAGCACCCGGACTGTGCATTCCTTGTATTCACAAATGCAACTCTCGTTGATCAGGCCTTCTGTGAAGAAATGAAGCGTGTTGGCAATATCACACTTGCTATCAGCGTTGAGGGCTCTGAGGAAACCAACGATGCAAGACGTGGTGAAGGTGCATTCCAAACCACTGTGGAAGCTATGCAGCTTCTGAAAAAGAACGGTTGCCTCTTCGGCATGTCCGTATGCTACACAAGCCAGAACATTGAAACCGTTACAAGCGAAAAGTTCATCAAGGATATGATGGACAACGGCGTTAAGTTCGCTATGTATTTCCACTATATGCCCGTGGGACACGATGCCGTACCCGAGCTTATCCCCACACCTGAGCAGAGAAAGCATATGTATTCATGGCTCAAGGCATTCAGACGTGGTGAAATGGGTCAGGTTATGTTCATTATGGACTTCCAGCACGACGGCGAATATGTAGGCGGATGCATTGCCAGCGGAAGAAACTACTTCCACATCAACTCTGCAGGCGATATGGAGCCCTGCGTATTCATTCACTATTCAGATTCAAACATCAGAACCCATACACTTCTTGAGGGCTTACGCAATCCCTTGTTTATGGCATTCAGAAAGGGACAGCCTTTCAACGAAAATCACCTTCGTCCCTGTCCCATGCTTGAGAATCCCGAAATACTCAGAAGAATCGTCAACGAGACGGGAGCAAAGTCAACAGACCTTGTAAAAGAAGAAACTGTTGAGCATCTTTGTGCAAAGTGCGACAAGTTTGCTGCAGCGTGGGCTCCCGAAGCTGAAGAGCTCTGGAATACCACTAAGCACCCCAAGCCTATGACTCAGTATTGGAGAGATACTCCCGAGGGCAAGGCTGAGCTTGCGGCAAAAGCAGCAGAAGAACAGACAAGGGGCTGCACAGGCAACTGCACAAGCTGCGGTAAATAAAATATAATAAAAACTGCCACCGGGTAGTGAAATGCAAAGAAAAAGCATTCGTTTTCACATCGTTAGGTCTTAGAAGATGTGAATAACGAATGCTTATTTTTTAGGAGGTATTTATGAAAATCAAAAATCCCTTTTCGAGTCTTACAAAATTCGAGCTTGCCTTATGGCTTACATCAGTAATAAGCATAACCGTCAGCTTTCTTATGTCGGGTAACAAAGACTGGCTTACGGTTACATCCTCCCTTATCGGTGTTACGGCGCTGATATTCATTGCCAAGGGCTACGTCATCGGTCAGATACTTCTTATAGTATTTTCAGTATTTTACGGAACAGTTTCGTTTTTCTTCAGCTATTACGGAGAGATGATTACATATCTGGGAATGTCAGCACCTGCAGCTGTGGCAGCTGTTGTTTCCTGGATGAAGCACCCGTATAAGGATACAAAGGAAGTGGAAATAAGTCGGCTTACAAAGAAACAGCTGATTATAGGTATACTGTCAACCGTTTCGGTAACTGCTGTGTTTTACTTCATCCTGGGCGCTCTTAATAACGCAAGCCTTGCCGTCAGCACCCTTTCTGTCACCACAAGCTTCATCGCCTCATATCTGACATATTACAGAAGCCCTTATTATGCCATAGGCTATGCGACAAACGACCTTGTCCTTATAGTTTTATGGATAATAGCCACAATCGAAAGTATCTCTTATTTACCTATGGTGATATGCTTTATTATGTTTTTCGCAAATGATATTTACGGCTTTGTAAGCTGGAAAAGAATGCAGAAAAGGCAAAGTGAATAAGATAACGACAGTCGAAACGGTAAGGTTTAACACAGAATATTTCCGCTATATCTGCGTTAAAAGTCTCGCTAATACGCAAGTATTGGCTTCGCCTTTTGCCTTGATATGACAAAAATATCCTCGTGTTAAACTTCAAAGAACCTGAAATACCCAAGTTTGCGGATATTCGGGGTTTTCTTCGACGAAGGAATACTGGCGTATTTCGAGGAGAAAAAGCCTCGAAGATGCGTGAAATTGCGGCATTTCAGGCTTACCGTTTCGACTGTCGCTATCTTAAGATTCTCAGAAGAATATGTTGTTCAGATCAACAGGAACATCCGTTTCAAACGGATAAAGACATCTACCATCCTTGGTGCATCTCTGATGAGTATAAAAAGTGAGTATCAGTGTGATTTCTCTGTCGTTTTCATCTAACTCAAAGCAATTACAATCTGCAAGCGATATTATACCGGAAAGATTGTTTAGATGCGACGTGGTATCAAAAGAAATATATGCCTTTATATCATATTTTTCTCTGACAATAACCAAATCCACATCATTCTCTTTTGAATAACAGACCAGTCTGTCAATGAACTTACATTCCTGCACTATACGGCTGGTAAGCTTTATATAAATAAGTTCATCATCGCATTCGTTCAGACAGCAAATATGACCGGAAGACTTAGGCACTCTTCTTGAATAAATAATTTCACCGTTTTTATTCATTTTTTATCATACTCCCAATAAAAAATGCGCAGCCGAAGCCACGCATAAAAACGCAGCTTTGACCTTTTGCTACAAAGTTTCATTCCAAGACAGGATATGAAAAGCAAAGCATACATTTTTTACAAAAGTATGCCTGTCCGTATAAATATGAAACTTTGTAGCAGATTTATTCTATCACATAGGAAATCAAAATGCAACAAGTAAATATTTGCAAAAAATAAAGAAGTGCCGAGTCAGCACTTCTTTTTACTTATAAAGTCCCATAAAAGTTTAAAAACGTTTGATTTACATCAAACGTCTTTAAAAGGAGAAAATATGAAGAAAACATTCAAAAATGTGAGGAAATCGATCTATGTCAAGGAGGTTTCCCTCCGTTGACAATACATAGTTTACAATAGAGTGAAGAAAAAATCAATAGTTTTTCTTCAAGTTTTTCAACTTTGGATATTCTCACAATTCATTAGCGATTTTGCACAAGTTTTTGTGCAAAATATTGTGCATTTTGCTATTTGTCAGCCACTTCATTCATACTGTCGGTTAAAGCTGTCAGTATTTTTCACCAATTCCGCCTTTGTTCCCTCTGTTTCAGCTATAAATTGACCGAGGCTTACCTTATTGTTTGAAAAGTCAAAGGCTGATATATCCGTATCAAGTATATTGACAAGGCTTTTGAAAATCTTATCGGCTTTCGCATAGTTTTCCTGAGTCAGAAATGCACAGAGCATATCAGAAAGAAAACCACTCATTGTTTCCGGCTTGTTCTCATTTCTTTGAGAAAGATAGTACATATATTTATAGCTTATATCGGGAGTAAGGGTCTGCTCCCCTTTTTCGATTATATATCCTACACCGTCAACGGAATAGCGCACCTTTTCTTTCACGTTACAGGGTACACCGCCGAAGATTTTTATAAGCCCCTTAAAGGATGAGTCTGTTGCACGGATATATCGGGATACCGTAACACCTGTCAGGCTTTCCACGGCGCTCCTGAGCTGTACCATACCCCCGTGGGACAGGTGCTTGCTGAGGCTGCCGTTAAAGCCGTTTGCCTGAACCACATCTTCTGCATCAAGAGTATATATACGTATCTTCCCTTCGCTGAGGCTGACGTTGGCAATAGCTGCATGGTGAAGATATTTTGAATCGTCATCCGAGCAGACCAAAAGGAAAGTTGCCGAACCCTCAAGAGTTGGGGTAATAACCGTTGTTTCTGATGTCTCAGTAGTTTCCGGGGTTCTTCCTATAAGATTGTCAATATCAAAATCATACTCCCTGAGAAGAAGAAGAACGCATACGCAGGCAAGCATTACAACCCCTATGCCGAAAACTATTCCGAAGGTGAATTTTCTGTGACCCTTCTGCTCCTTGTTCGTTCTGAATTCAAGGGAGGTGTTTATTTTATAATTAGAATTATTCTTTTTCAAAGGTTATACCTCCGTTAAAACAGACTTTTATCAAAATCAGCTTCCTCGCCGCTGATTTCAGGGGATTTTTCCCTTTTCCTTGTACGCTCGGGTCTTACTGTATGTCCCGTATACAATGCCGAGCTTATCAAGGATGTCAGCGGTATTGTGAACAGTATTCCGAAGGAACCCACGAGTGCCTGAAGAATGTCAACGATTATCATTTCTCTGTTAAGGGTTTCTATAAGAGGCTGTTCATATGCAAAAAGCATAACAACCGTTGACAGGGAGCTTCCTATATAGGCGAGAACAAGAGTGTTTGACATTGTTCCCATCATATCTCTGCCGATAGCCATACCCGATTTAAACATCCGACTGAAGTTTATATCGGGACTGTTTTCCCTGATTTCATAAAGTGCCGACGATACAGACATCGCAACGTCCATTATAGCACCCACAGCACCGATAATTATTGCGGCAAAGATAATAGCTTTCAGGTCAATAGGCTTGGGGGTTTCAAGATAAAGAAGATGCACCATTTCCTCTGTGGTGTTACCCGTAAGCCTGATGGCAATATCCGTAAGCTTGAATAATCCGCCGGCTATACATACGCCACCGATGCAGCCTATCCCCGCAGTTATGCTTTTTTTGTTGAAGCCCTGAACTATCATAAGCGTCATAACGGTAATATAAGCGCAGCAGAGAATTGACCAAAGATATACGTTCTTACCGGAAAGCACACCGGGAACAAAAACCGCAAAAACGGCAAGAATTGTAAACACCATTGATATAATCGTGTTGAAGCCCTTTGTTCTGCCGAAAACTATCAGAAGTATGCAGAACAGTATCAGCAGCAGAAGCAGAGCATCGGTTCTGACGAACTCAAAAAGCACGTAGCTGCTGTCGGCATTCTCGTACCCCACGTTATCCATAAGGATAATCTTCCTGCCCATTTCAACTCTCGTCGGGTCAACTACGCTGGTTCCCTCTATGATCTGAACGGCATCAACATATTTTCCCTTTTCATCACCCGAGGTTATTTTAGCAGTAAAATATATATAGGTATCCGTTTTCTGCACACCCGAATCATCGAAGGAGCCGTCAACGGTTTTTACTTCCCCCACTCTTTCAACCTTTGCCACATAGGTTTTTGCGCTGCTGTCAATCTCAAAGCGTGTAAGCCCGTCATTGGCAATAAAAGAAAACACAAGAAGTATGGCTAATGAAAATATAACTGTAAGTATATATATTATGACCCTTTTGTTTGTCAGCTTAGCCTTTATTTTATCTGAATTCATATAAACACCCTTTATCGGATTTATCCGATTGTATTAAACAATAAAAATGTAACCTTAGTGTTTTATAATTGTAAATAAAAGGCAAAAACTGTTTACATGCCGCCACTATCTTATTAAAACACATATTTTTCGTTGTTTTGCACAATATTATGCACAAAAACTTGTGCATAACTGCCAATTAATTGTGTAAGTATCCAAAGTTAAAAAACTTGCAGAAAAACTATTGCTTTTTCCCTTGCGCTGATGTAAACTATGTATTGTCAACGGAGGGAAACCTCCTTGACATATATCGATTTCCTCACATTTTTGAATGTTTTCTTCATATTTTCTCCTTTTAAAGACGTTTGATGTAAATCAAACGTTTTTAAACTTTATAGGGCTTTTTTAACATCAACGGCGATGCTCCGAAACAGGAGCATCGCCGTTATTATTATCAGTTACCGAAGAAATGATTGAAGAAATCCTCAAAATCGCTGTATCCGCCGAACTGGTCATTATCACCGTAGTAATCGTAGTAGCTTTTAGTTGTGGTTTCTTCTTCCTTTTTTTGCGTATCGGGCTTTTCCTCAACTATCTTTGCCGTAACCTTAAACGTGCTTGTTTTATAGGTTCTTGCATCAATGCGACAGATTTCAAGCTCGATTTCATCGCCCACCTTCGCATTGTCTATTATATCGAGAAGCACATCCGAGGATTTCATCTTCTTGCCGTTTACACCGATAATCATATCGCCGACCTCAACCTTTGTGCCCTTGAGAGAGCTGTCATCGGAAATACCTGCGATAATAACCGAGCCTGAAGGCAGGCCCTTGATCTGAACCACCATGCTGTATGCCTGATAATCACTTACAGATGCATAAGAAATACCGAGCTTGGGTCTGTTGGGTACGTAACCGTAAGAAATGATGCTTTCAACAATGCTCTTGGCTGTCTCCATAGGTACTGCAAAGCCGATACCCTCGTAATCTGTTGCGGCAATCTTTGAAGAATTGATGCCGATAACCTGACCTGATGAGTTTACAAGAGCTCCGCCTGAATTGCCCGGGCTGATAGCTGCAGTATGCTGAATAACCTTCATAGTGTATGTTGAAGTGATTGAACGGTCAAGAGCAGAAACAATACCGTCTGTAACTGAGCCGTAAAAGCTTGAACCGCCGGGATTGCCGATTGCGTAAACGGCCTCGCCTACTTTAAGTGCTGTTGAGTCACCAAAGGCAGCTGCCTTGAGGTTTGTTTCTTCAATGCTGAGAACACCAAGGTCCGTTCTTTCGTCATATCCGACCAGCTTTGCATCGTAAACAGTTCCGTCCTCAAGAAGAATACCGTAGGATGCGATTGTGCTGTCAGAAATAACGTGGGCGCAGGTTATGATATATGTCAGGCTGCCTGATTTATTCTGACCCATTACAACGCCTGAGCCTTCACCGTAAAGTGTGCCTCTTGAGTCATAAGCAACAACACCGACCACGCAATCCCTTGCCGTCTCCGCAACAACCGTTCCGGGAGAAACAATGGGAGAAGCTGTGTTTGATTCCTTGGTTGTGTCAACCTCAATCTGAGCAGAATCAACCGTTGAGGATGAGGTGTCGGATACATCCGGCTGAGAATGACCTCCTCCGTTTCTTCCTATTGCGATACCCATTCCCATAGAACCGATAACGATAAAAAGAACAAGCAAAACTGCAAGCACTTTTTTGCCTTTATTGCTTGAAGGCTTTTTAGGCGGCTGAGGATTACTGTAATTTGATGAAGAATAGCTGTTGTAACCGCCGTTTCCCGGGGCAGATGCCTTATAAGGATTATATTGCGTATGCTCAGCCTCAGAAGCCTCATATTCGCTGTCCTGCTTAGGATTGGGAATACGGTATTCACCTGAAGGATTTGACTGTTCAAAGCTGAAGCCGTCCTGATGTCCCTGTAAATCCGCACCGTCGGACGATGTATACTCCGGCTCCTGATGATCTTTTTCCTGACTTGAAGAAAAGATATCCTCATTTACAGCAAAACCTTCGTTAGTCTGTTCGTTTTCATTTTCAAATGAATTTTCTTTTTCGAAATCCATAAGAACACTCCCTTCGTTTTCTGTATATTAATTGCTGTCTGCAAAAATACTATCTGCCGATAAATAATAAATACTGTTTTTTATAGCACTTATACGGCAGCATTAATTTTTTTGAAATTTCCCTTAAAAATACTGTCTTATAAAGACTGATACAATCTTAGCACCGAAACCTTAAAGCTACCTTAATTATCTCGGTATCACAAAGGTGAATTCTGTATACTCGCCTTCCCGACTGTTTGCTTCGATTTTGCCGTCGTGCATATTTATTATGGTCTTTACAATATAAAGTCCCAAGCCTACACCCTTTACGTCAAAGCTTCGTGACTCGTCAACCTTATAAAAGCGCTCGAAAATTCTCGATATCTGCTCGGGTGATACACCCGGACCTGAATTTCTGATGGTTACGGTTGTGCTTTCACTGTCGCCCTTTGCAAAAAAGCTGATTTCACCGTTTTCGGGTGTGAATTTCACAGCGTTATCAATAAGATTAAACACAACCTGATGAATAAGATCCCTGTCGGCAACAATTTTAACATCGCCGATTTCCTCAAGGCCGTTTATGGTTATATTCTTTTCGTTTATTCTTTGTTCCATTGAGAACAGAGCCTCAAAAATCTGTGTCTGTATGCTGTATTTAACGGGATTTATTCCTATTTCACCCGATTCCATTTTTGAAAGATTAAGCATAGCCACAACCAGTCTTGATAATCTCTTGACCTCCGAGGAAACGGTTTCAAGATACTCCTTTTCCTTTTCTTCGGGAATCGTTCCGTCAAGAATGCCGTCAACGAATCCGCCGATTGTGGTCATAGGTGTTTTCAGCTCGTGCGAAACGTTTGCAACAAAGCTTTTCTGCGTCTGGTCATAAACGGCGATTTCATCAGCCATTCTGTTAAGTGCCCTTGCCATTTCAGCCATTTCACCGTCCAGCTTTCTGTCATCGATATGATATGTGAAATCGCTTTTCGCATAGTGATCCGTAGCTTCAATCATATTCATAATGGGTCTTGTATATGTTCTGCCATAGGCATAAATAAACAAAAAGGCAAGCAAAAGAGTCAACACAGCTGCAATAAGAAGCATCTCACTCAGCGATGCAACATATGGCAGCAAACCACCGACGGCATTAATAGTACCGAAAACCCCTGCAACCGTCTTTCCTTCATAAGTAACGGGCAAGCCTACAACAAAGTTAGAACTGTCGTCCCCTTCTTCAATACCGGTAAGCTCTGTTACACCGCCCTGCTTTGTGCCTTCAACAAGCTCTTTTTTTATTTTCAGTTCCTTATGCTGGGTACATTCTTTTCCGCTATTATCAAAGGAGTGACGACAAATAACAATGTTACCGTCAAGGTCTGTAATAAAGTAATCCGCAGCCGTAGCCTTTGAAAATGCCTCCATATCGTTTCCGAGAACCAGAACGTTCAGTGCTCTGTCAACCCCGTCGCCATCCGTTGTCTTCAGAACCTTCGTATAGTCCTCTGCTATACTGTGGCAGTTCATATCCAGCATTTCCACCTTTTCATCCCACCATTGGTTCGTAACAAGAACAACGGTCATAAGGGAAAACACCAGAAACGCAAACATAATAAGCAATGCGGCACCCAGATAAAATTTGACAAAAAATTTTGTTCTTCTTTTTTTATTTCTTTTATTCATATCATCACCTGCTCAAAACAAAAAACGGTTGAACCTGCGTTCAACCGTTTCAAGCCGAACCCGACTCAAATCAATCCTTGGTTTCAAATTTATAGCCTACGCCCCAGACAGTTCTGAGCTCCCACTTATCTGAAACGCCTTCAAGCTTTTCACGCAGTCTCTTAACGTGAACGTCAACCGTTCTGGAATCACCGTAGTAATCAAAGCCCCAAACCTCATCAAGAAGCTGATCTCTTGTGAAAACTCTGTTAGGATTCTTTGCAAGATGGAAGATAAGCTCCATTTCTTTGGGAGGTGTATCTACCTGCTTGCCGTTAACCTTGAGCTCATAGTTTGTCAGGTTGATTGAAAGCTTGTCATAGTGAACCTCTTTGATTTCGTCAACGGGATTCTTTGCCGCACGGCGAAGAACAGCCTTCACTCTGGCAATGATTTCCTTTGTATCAAAGGGCTTTACAACATAATCATCTGCGCCAAGTTCCAGACCGAGAACCTTGTCAAATACCTCGCCCTTTGCCGTAAGCATAATAATGGGGTTGTCAGAGAATTTTCTGATTTCTCTGCAAACCTGCCAACCGTCAAGACGGGGAAGCATAATGTCAAGCAATACAAGATCCGGAGATTCCTCCTGAAACATTGTTACAGCAGTAACACCATCATTTGCAATGGCAACTGTATATCCATCCTTTTCAAGATAAAGTCTTAATAATTCGCAGATATTAAGATCGTCGTCAACAACAAGTATTTTGCCTAAACTCATTTGATTTTCCTCCTCGTTATACGGGACAGCGGTATGGATTACCCCTTTATCCCTTAACTATAATATATATTATAACTTTTTTATTACAGCCACATATTAACTTTTTTAAAATTTTTACATTTTTTCCGGAGCATCGATCTTCAGCATTTTAAGCACGTTTCTGATCGTATCCTTAACACAGACACAAAGGAAAAGTCTTGCCTGCATAAGATTTTCATCCTCAACGCTGACTCTGCAGGCGTTATAGAACTTGTGGAAGCAGGTGGCAAGCTCTATACAGTAGTGTGTCACCTTTGCAGGGTCATAATTCTTTGCTGCATTTATAATTGTATCAGAGAGAGATGAAAGATGGCGGATAAGCTCCCTTTCCTCCTCCTGATTGAGAAGCTCAAGCTGTTCTCTTGTGCATTCCTTCAGCTCAATGCCGTCATTTTTAAGCTTTCTGATAATACTGCAGATTCTCGCATGAGCATACTGACAGTAATAAACAGGATTCTGTGAGCTCTGCTCAACTGCAAGGTCAAGATCAAAGTCCATTGTAGAGCCTGCTTCACGCATATTGAAAAGGAAGCGGACTGCATCAATGGGAACTTCTTCAAGAAGATCAACGAGAGTAATCGCCTTGCCTGTTCTC
The DNA here is from genome assembly GCA_017435665.1 of Clostridia bacterium. GTDB lineage: Bacteria > Bacillota > Clostridia > Oscillospirales > Acutalibacteraceae > UBA6857. The sequence goes on from JAFSEP010000012.1 coordinate 11,895, forward strand.
TTGCTCATCTTTACCGGCTGACCGTCCTTCATAAGACGGACAAGCTGCATAAGCACAACGTCAAACTTACTGCTGTCTATACCGATAGCTTCCATAGCACCCTTCATACGTGCAACGTGACCGTGATGGTCAGCTCCCCAGATGTCAATGGATTTATCAAAGCCTCTTGCAAACTTATTTCTGTGATATGCAATATCTGCAAGGAAGTATGTGGGGTTACCGTTGGCACGGATAAGAACGTCGTCTTTAAGTTCGAGCTTTTCGATATCCTTATCGCTCTTTCCCTGTTCCTTTAAGATTTTTGTCTGAACCTCTATGTTTTTATACCATAAAGCTCCGTCTTTTTCATAGGTATAACCGTTTTTCTTGAGTATATCGAGAGTTTCGCTGAGTTCAGTACCGTTATGAAGGGTTGATTCGAGGAACCAGAGGTCATAATCGATTCTGTATTTCTCCATAGCTGCCTTCATATTAGCGATATTCTTAGGAAGCGCAAAATCAACAAGAGCCTTTCTTCTTTCTTCCTCGCTCTTTTCAAGATAGCTGTCACCGTGAATTTCGGCGAACTGAGCTGCTCTTTCCTTAATATCATCACCGTGATAGCTGTCTTCAGGAAGCTCAACTGCATCCTCACCCCTGAATATCTGCTGATATCTTATGTCGAGAGAAAGGGCAAACTTATCAATCTGGTTACCTGCGTCGTTTACATAGAACTCTCTTGCAACCTCATAGCCTGCATAGTCGAGAACTGCAGCAAGGCAGTCACCCAGAGCGCCGCCTCTCGCATTACCCATATGCATGGGGCCTGTGGGATTTGCGGAAACAAATTCAACATTTATCTTTTTGCCGTTACCGTAATCGCTTCTGCCGTAGTTGTCACCGCTTTCTCTTATATCAAGAAGAACATCAGCGTAATAGCTGTCACAAAGATAGAAATTGATAAATCCGGGACCTGCAACCTCTACCTTAGAAAAATAAGTGTCGGTAATATCCATATTTTCAGCTATTGCTTCGGCGATTTTTCTGGGTGCAGACCTGAAGGCTCTTGCGTTTACCATAGCGGCATTGGATGAAAAATCTCCGTTGGCTCTGTCGTTGGGAACCTCAATACCGAAATCGTTCATAGGCTCTGCGGGAAGTGCTCCCTGAGCAACTGCCTTTCCCACTGCCTCAAGAATTATATTTTTAATCTGTTTTTTTGCTTTATCTGCTACCTTTGACATATTTATTCCCCTTCTGCCTTTCTGAATTCAAAATCAAACTCAATCTCACCTACGGGTACCATCTCAATATCCGTAGCGTATCTGAAGCTGAGCCTTCCGTTTTCAAAATCCGACTTCATATCCACACAGCTGACTCCCATTGTAAACGACATTTCAGGAGTAATGTGGTGTGACAGATGTCTGACGTTTTTCTCAATTATTATGTGGGAATTATGTATTCCCCGACGGTTTATGCTTACCTTGCTTCCGCCCGTAATATGCAGCCTTGTTTCGCAGCCTGCAAGGTCACCGTCGTTATCCTTATAGGTTATATAATAGCTGTCCCTGTTACCCGTAACCTCGGCAAGAGTATCCATAAAAATCTGCTCTGTTTCGCCCTCGGTGTATTGGGTTGTAACAATCTTCAAAATATAATCTTTGTCTTTCAAAATTCATCCTTCTTCAGTTCATAATAATTCATCGTAAATGATATCATAAAACCCGGGATAAATCAATACATTCAGGCATAAAAAGAACGGTTTGTGCCGATAAAGTTCAGCACAAACCGCATTGTTATCGTTTTTTAATCAGCGGTCAAAAAATCCCTTTGCACCGAAGATTTTATAAATTGCATCATTAGCTGCCTTGAGCACCTTTCCTAAGATCACTGTAAAGAAATCCGGTTCAGCCTCAGCCTGATATACGCCTATCTCAATAAGCATATCCTCAACCTCAGCCATAACAGCATTATCAGCCTCGTAGTCGTTGACTGTGCTTTCTGTCATTGCCTGTGCCTTTGCAAGAACAGCCTCCTGCTCTGCAGTAAGAACGTAGCCTGTTTCCTCGCAATATCTTTCAAGGTCGGGAAGATAGCTTCTTGTGAGAGGCTTGAGGTTTCTTGCACCGTTGAACTGCGGGAAGTAATACTCATCCTCAGCAGGATTGTCACAGTCAGCAATGGTCTTTATCTCACCTGTTGCAAGAGCGAGTGCAAGATCAAGTGCTGTATTGTTATACTCAAGCTCGTGCTTCTGACCAAAGAAGAACCACGAAGCATTCTTACGGTATGTTGTTGAAATATCAAGTGAGCCGTCGGGTGAAAGCTCTCTGCCCTGTGCATCGGCAAACCTTGTGCCTGCGGCAACATAGCTTGTGCCCGGTGCAGTTGAGTCAATATTGATAATTTCGTCTGAGTTTGTCAGCGGTGCATTCTTCATAAATCCGAACATACTGTAATCGGAAGTAATTGCACCAAATGGTAAACCGTAGCCTGAGATATATGAGAATGTCACACCTTCTCTTTCAAGAGAAGCAATAGTATCGTTTATATTCTTCTTCGCCTGCTGGAACTTGTCGGCTTCTGCCTTTACAACAGGTGACTTAATCAGATATGAAAGGTCATCATATCTGTCTGACGGAATAAGATTGCAAAGAGAGGGAGTTGAACAAAACAGCTCTGTTGCAATGCCCTCAAGAGCCATATCAATGAAATTTCTCAGGCTCTGCTTGGGGAAAATACGAAGAACAATATTTATAAGATAGCCCCAGGGCTCACCGACAAGATCTGCAATAAGACCGTTATAGAAAAGGTCAGCTGAATTGTCGCAGTAATCTCTTGCAAGAAGGTCAGCAACAACGTCGCTTCCGTCCCACGCACCGACAATACTTACAACACGTCTGATATGATTCTCTTCGGCTGTGGGATACGCATCCATATATGCTGTAACCACAGAAGCACCCATACTCATAGGAACCAATACAACATCCTTTGCTCCCACCTTGTTATCGGCAACAATTGTTTCGATAAAGCTGTGAAGTCCCTCCACGTTCTTTGAGGTGTATGAGAAGGCGCTGTAATTGAAAACATAAAGATAATCTTCGAAGTTTTCGCCGAACTTTTCCTCAGCGATATCCTTACAGGGAATCGAGGAATAGAAACGATCCTTTGCCTCACTGCAATATTCACCGTTTGCATCATATGCGCCGGGATATTCGGAAACCGGCATAACATATCTGGGCGTTACAACTCTTTCGTTGCTGTTTCCGTTTTCGTCAACAAGGTTAAAACGGAAAAGACTTCTGATAAGAGAATTTATCTCATCCTGTCTGATAACATTCTTTCTGCCGAAGGATGAAATAAGGAAACGGATAAGAACAGATGCAATATTCTTGATTGAACCTGCCTGAGAAATGTTTTCATCAAAGCTGTTAAAAATATTCCAGTTTGTTGTGTATTTACCCTCTGCAATCAAGGGTGCGTAGTTTTCGTAATCCTGAAGTGTACCCTTTTCAAAGGCACCTTCCTGAACATAGCTCTCATCAAAAAGATAAGAATTGCTCTGACCTATACCTGTTACGAAAACAATAAGGCTGTTTTCGCCTTCCGCAAAAGCACTTTTCATATTTGCCACAGCTTTAACCGTCTTTTCTGCTTCAGCTGCCGATGAAGGCATAAGTGCCATAGGAATAATCATCGCAACAGCAAGAATAATAGCTATAATTCTTTTCATATTCATACCCCTCCGTATAATATATCTATTATATTCTAGCACCCATAGCAACATTTTTCAAACAATTTTTTAATATTCGGCAGTTTTCACAAGAGAAAACAAATATATTTACATATGGGAAACACGGGATTAATTCATTATTCACAAAAGTTAAAGCTCTTACCGTCAGTTTCCGGTAAGAGCTTATCTATTCGCCGACACCACACAAGGCAGTATTTCTTTATGTGGTTTAGGCGTTTATGCAGTTCTTTCTGATTTTTCTCTCTTTGAGTTTAATCTCTTCTCAATATGCAGGTCGGGTATTCTCTTATCCTCATCAACCCATTGATGAATAACCTTGGGATTCTCAAAGATTTCATCGAGCCTCTTTATAAAGGGTATGATATCACCGAAGTCAAGAGCTCTGTGGTCAAATGCTATGCACAAGGGCAGAACCTTTCCTACGGTTACTTCCTTTTCACCGTTTTCCTTTTCAGTTACCACAGGCTTATCCATAACCGCACCGACAGCAAAAGCGCTTACCTGGGGCGGAATGATTTCAAGTAAAGCCAGAGCACCCTTCTGCTGAAGATAGAGCGAACCTATATTCGATACGGTTACTGTGCCCTGCTCAATATCTCTGTCTCCCAGACGCTCTGTGACAGGAATTGCATTATATTCTTTCTTTGCTCTGCCTGACAGAGTTTTTACCCTGCACTTTCCTATTTTCGCACCGAGGATTCTTCTTGTTGCCTGAGCAAGCTTGCCCTGCTTTATGGTGTTTATCGTCTTATTATATGACACCTGAAACATAGCTTCATTAAGATCTGATTTTTCAGCTCTGCGTCTGAGGTCAGCTATATACCTTGTCATATCATCAAGATTTCTCTTCTGGAAATCACGGAGGTTTGTTGTCATCATTTCACCGTTTGGCAGAATGGTGGTCATGGAGATATTAATATTCTCAAAAGTTTCTATGGTACCGCTTACATAATCCTTGTTATATCTGATGTGTGCATTCATCTGCGGTGCAGCCTTGAGGCCTTCAACAATAACTCTGAGCATAAGCGTATTGAAAGTTATCTTGTCAGCACCTGTTCTGTGCATATTCAGTTTTTTGAATTCTTCAAAAAACTTCGTTACCGTAGGCTCATACATATAGGAAACATGAGGTATTGTTTCCCATGATTCAGTTGTAATGGCTGACACCATTTTTCTCTGAATACCGAAATTTTCCACATTTGTTACCTTGAGGTTAGTTTTGTTGCTCATAAGTTATCCCTTCTTTGCATTAAAATATACGAAACGAAGTATTCATTTCGGCTGTATAATAAAATAGACATATTGCAAAGATGTGTTGATTTAATAAAATAAAAATAAAGCAATATAAACTTTTTCGAAACTGTAATTTACATATTGTTTATAATTCACATCTATGACAAAAAAACAGAGCCGGCATGCGCCGACTCTGTCAAATATGTATAACTTACTTTGCAAGGCAATCAAATTCCTTGAGATTATCCATTGAGATTTCTCTTTCACCGTTTTCGATTTCACGGATAAGCTTTACGATAAGATCATTATAGGGTGTTCTTACGCCGTACTGCTTACCTTTTTCGGAGATATATCCGTTAAAGATGTCAATCTCTGTCTTTTCGCCTCTTTCAAGTGACTGAAGAAGTGAGGGCTTGACACCGGAATACTTCAGCTTACCGAAGCCACGGAAAATAGCCTTGAGAACTGACTTATATGCATTTGACTTGCTGATAAGAAGGAAACGGTAATCAAGAATTCCGTTATAGGGAGGAACTTTAAGACCCATAGCCTTTGAAACATAGAAGCCTTCTGTTGCAATATTGATGAATACTTCTCTTGCTCTGGGATCATCAAGAACTATACCGAGCGTATTGCCTGCGATGCCGCAGGTTGAGTTAATGCATGAATTGATGATAAGCTTTGAGAAAAGCTCTCTAGTGATATCTGTTGAAATCTTTGTAGGAAGAACGCTGTCATACATCTTGCGAAGGTATTCGAGCTTGGGTGATGTCTGACCCTTGGGCATACCGATATAGAACTCGCCTGTGCTTGTCATTTCAACCTCTGTAAGAGACTTTGCTGTTGCGCCGAAGCCAATCATAACGCTGACTGTTCTGTGCTCTCCGACAACTGCACTAAGACGCTCTGTAACAATACCGTTCTGCATACATACAACAAGTGCATCATCCTTGATGTGAGGAAGCATCTTCTCTGCAAGCATAGGCATTGAGTGTACCTTTGTTGCAATAATGCAGATATCGTATTTTTCGGTCAGCTGATCTATACTGCCAAATGCGGGAATTTTAACACAATGGTCGCCCTTCTTACCTGTAAGCTTATAGCCCTCGGTGCTGATTTTATTTGCAACCTCATCGTTTACACAAACAACTGAAATGTCAAAGCCTGCTTCCTTCATAAGAACGGCAGCAGTACCGCCGACTGAACCGGGACCTACGAGTATAACTTTCATAATAGTTTCTCCTTAATAGAAATTTTCATACATTTATGTACAATCAACAATATTTTATACCACTTGCCGTAAATTGTCAACCTGTATTTTCCGACAGACAGTCAGCCCATTGTTAATTTCTTCTCTATTGACAACAGTCAGAACCTGATTTATTATATAGTAAATAACAAATAAGGAGCAAAATATGGAAAACACACTTTCACTCAGAAAAAACAAAATATTCCTCAGATTGGCAGCAGTTGCTCTCTCTGTTACCGCATCCGTAATCTTCGTTCAGTTGTTTCACTATGCCGGTATGATCTCTGGGCTTGACGCCGCAGTAGGTGCCGCCCTTCTTCCCATGCACATTCCCGTGCTCATATCAGGCTTTCTCTGCGGTCCCGCAGTTGGCTTTGCCGTCGGTTCCCTGAGCCCCGTTATATCCTTCCTGATATCGGGTATGCCCACATCTGCACTTCTTCCCTTTATGGTAATTGAGCTTGCGGTTTACGGTCTTGTTTCAGGTGCTTTAAGCAAAACAAAGCTCCCGCTTTTTGCATCTGTTCTCACAGCTCAGACTGCAGGCAGAATTGCAAGAGCTATGGCTGTTGTTTTTGCGATTTACATAATAGGTAACGAGTCTCTTACCCTTGCTTCAATAAAGACGTTTATCCTTTCAGGCATATTCGGAATCGTTATACAATGGGTAGCCGTTCCCTTTGCTGTTGAAAAAATGAAAGGTCTCGGAAAATATTATGAATGATTTGCAGAAAGCAAGAAGCATCCTGGAAAGCGGAAACCACACTTGTGTTCTCTGCAAAGGTGACGCTGTTTATATAAGCGACAAAAGCGGGATTGCTCCTATGGTCGGATTTATCTCGGAAGGCGTTGACCTGAAAGGCTTCAGCGTTGCAGACAAAATCGTAGGCAAGGCAGCTGCAATGCTCTTCATTCTTGCAGGAATAAAAAATGCATACGGAGAGGTTATGAGCATCGGAGGACTTGAGTTCCTTGAGCAGAACGGTATCGGTGCTTCGTATAACGTATTGACGAAAAAAATCATCAACCGTTCAGGAACGGATATTTGCCCGATGGAAAAAGCAGTTGAAAACATCTCTGTTCCCACAGAGGCATTTTTATCAATAAAAGAAACAATCAGAAAATTAAAGGAGGCTGAATCCCAATGAAAAAATTAGGCTTCGGCATGATGCGTCTTCCCCTGACAAATCCGGAGGATCAGAAAAGCATAGATATTGAACAGACCTGCAAAATGGTCGATACCTTCCTTGAAAAAGGCTTTACATATTTTGACACCGCATATATGTATCACGATTTTACCAGCGAAAACACCGTTAAAAAAGTGCTTGTTGAAAGACATCCCCGTGAGAGCTTTCTTCTTGCATCAAAGCTCCCCGTTATGTTTCTGAAAAAGAAATCCGATATGGAGAGAATTTTCAACGAGCAGCTTGAGAAATGCGGTGTGGAATATTTTGATTATTATCTTCTGCACTCTTTGCAGGATAAGTCATTTAAAACTGCCGAAAAACTCAAGGCTTTTGATTTTGTTATGCAGAAAAAGGCTGAAGGCAAGATTAAGAAAATTGGCTTTTCCTTCCACGACAGTGCAGATGTGCTTGATAAGATACTGAAGGCTCATCCCGAAATGGAGTTTGTTCAGCTTCAGATAAACTATCTTGACTGGGAAAGCAACAATGTTCAGTCAAGAAAGTGCTATGAAACCGCCCTTAAATACGGCAAGGAAATCATAGTTATGGAGCCTGTAAAGGGCGGCACCCTTGCAGCAGTACCCAAGAAATCCGAGCAGGCAATGAAAGAGGTTCAGCCTGATTTATCCGTTGCATCTTGGGCAATCCGTTTCTGTGCAAGTCTTGAAAATGTAATCTGCGTTCTCAGCGGTATGAGTAATATGGCACAGCTCAACGACAATCTCGGTTATATGGAAAGCTTTGTTCCCTTCACGCAGAAGGAAAACGAAATTGTTATGCAGACCGCAGATATGATAAATGCAACAGCATCTATTCCCTGCACAGCCTGCAGATACTGTGTCAGCGAATGCCCGAAGAATATCCCCATTCCCGATTATTTTGAGCTTTACAATGCTCAGAAGCAGGAAATTGAAAAGCCCTTCACCGTTGAGGAGGTTCACTATGAAGCTCTCGCCGACAGATACTCAAAGGCTTCCGACTGCATTGAGTGCAAAAAGTGCTCGAAAATCTGTCCTCAGCATCTGAATGTTCCCAAATATCTCAAGAGAGTGGCAGAATTGTTTGAATAAACATTACACAACGATAAAGCAGACCGTATCGGACACCCGATACGGTCTGCTTTTTATCAGTTAGTTATAATTGATTTCTTTTTTCCGTTTTTATCTCTGGGGTATTCCCTTACCCTTACGATAAAATCGGTGTTTATTATCTGTGTACCGTCCTTGCACTCAATAAGCACAGCCTTATCGGTTACCTCTTTAATAACACCGGTTATCTGAGTTTCAAAAGCATAGATGATACACTCTTTATCAATATAGTTTTTAATAAGCTCTGTCATAATAAAATCTCCTGTCCGTCTGTTACGGATAATTTTCAAAAACATCTGCTTTTTCTTCCGTCTTCTCATCAGAAGGAACAGAATTATAAAAAGCATAAATATGGGGAAATATGTTTCCATAACTTATAAGAGGATAATTGTCAGAGCAATAAGGTACTGAGCAATGTAATATGTCACGTGGTTAAGCACAAAATTTACGGGTGTATTTCTCGGTCCGAAATACTGACCTGAAAGAATGATATCGGAGATAAGGAAAAGACCGCCTGCAAGTGTAAATGCAATGTACGGTACGCAAGCAGCAATGCTTCCCTCTGCAAGATACGTGGCAACAAGAGCCACTCCTGCCGTTGTCATTGTAAGACCAACTACTGCACTGTAAAGAAAAACTATCGGTCTGAACTTGCCATAGTCAAGCTTTGAGGGCTTTTCAAGAAGTGCATTTACAATAGCAATAACAAATGCAAGTGCTATGGCGATAAGCATATGAACGAAGCCAAGCTCAGCCTGCATAATCATTGCGCCTACGTAGAAGAAATGTCCTATCGCAAATACAGCAAAGCCTGCATAGAGGTATTTTTCGTCATCCTTCGGATAAACCCACTTCTGGTCGAGATAGATATCACCGAGAAGGCCGAATACAAGTCCCATAATAACCATAAGACCGTATTTGATAACAGCCATATCGGCTGTTGCGCTTATAACGTGATTAACACCGAAGAAGGCAGTTGCAATAAAGAAAATCGAAGCTACCATCTTAGTGAAAACACCGGGAACGGATCTTTTCTTATTACAGGTTATAAGAAACGCAAGTACCGCTACCACACCCAGAACACATGAAACAATAATTCCTGTCATATTAATTTCTCCTTTTTTATAATTCTTGACTCCTTGGAGTCTTTTTTTCTTTTTGTCCTGCCCCATATTCCTGCGCTGAAGAACACAAGAAGAGGCATAATTTCAAGTCGTCCCGCCAGCATATCAAAGATAAGCACCAGCTTTGACAGCACCGAGAAATCGGCAAAGTTACCCACAGGTCCTATGGCACCAAGACCGGGACCGATATTATGCATACAGGTAATAACCGAGGTGGTGTTTACTGCAAACTCAAAATTATCAAATGAAACAATAATCATAGAAACTGCAATAATCATCATTTCGAGAATAAAGTATGCCCTGACATTCTTAACGGTTTCGCCGCTTACCTTCTTGCCGTCCATTTTAACCGTGGTAATGCTTTTCGGATGAATCGTGTGATCAATTTCCGTAAATGCGCTCTTGACAAGAATCATAATTCTTGCCACCTTCATACCACCGCCCGTACTTCCCGCACAGGCACCGCAGAACATAAGCAGTATAATAAGCATTTTTGAAAACCCGGGCCAAAGATTAAAGTCAGCCGTTCCGTAACCCGTTGATGAGATAATGGAAGCAACCGTAAAGAATGATCTTCTGAGCGTTTCACCAACACTTCCGTAAATACTGTAAACATTAAGGGAAACGGCAATTATGGCTACTGTCACAATTACAAGGTATGTTCTCATTTCTTCATTCTTCAAAGCCTCCTTGAAGCGCTTTGTCAGAAGCATATAATAAATTCCGAAGTTAATTCCGAACAGCACCATAAACACGGCAATAACCATTTCAAAATAGACGTTATTATAACCGCCGACACCTGCATTTGTTACTGCGAAGCCACCTGTACCTGCTGTACCGAAGGAAAGACAGATTGCATCAAACAAGGGCATACCACCTATGAGAAGGAGGATACACTCAACAACAGTAAGAACAAGATACATAACATATAGTATGACTGCTGTGTGTCTGATTCTGGGCCTGAGCTTGTCAACTACGGGTCCGGGACTTTCAGCCTTCATAAGCTGCATACTGTGTCCACCGACCATAGGAACAATGGTCAGCAGAAACACAAGCACGCCCATACCGCCTATCCAGTGAGTTTCACTTCTCCAGAAAAGCGCCGCCTTAGACAGCACTTCAACATCAGTCAGGTTGCTTGAGCCTGTTGTAGTAAAGCCCGAAACCGTCTCAAACAATGCCGAAATATAGGAAGGGATATCTCCGCTGAGAACAAAGGGTACCGCACCCACAAGGCTTATTACTATCCAGCTCAGAGCAACAACTGCAAAGCCTTCCTTTGCATAAAACTTTGTGTTTTTCGGTTTTTTCAGGTGCATAAGCAAACCGACTATAAAGCTGACTGCCACTGTTATCAGAAAGCTGAAAAGCTGTGCTGTTTCTCCGTAAATCAGAGCAACCACGCAGGGCAGAAGCATAGCCGCCGCTTCAATGTTTAACACCCATCCGAGAATATATACAATTATAGAATAATTCATAAATCGTCACCTACGGAATAATTCTTATGCTAATATATCACTCAGGTCGTTGAGTCCTGTCTGTGTTGTAGCAACAATTACGGTATCACCCACCTCAATGGTAGTAAGACCGTTGGGGATTATCATTTTACCGCCTCTGTTTATACAGCAGACAAGCAGATCACTCTTGAGCTGCAGGTCGCTGAGGGGTATGCCGATTACATCAGACATTCCTCTTGCATAAAACTCAAGGGCTTCAACCTTATTATCAACTATCTTATAAAGCTTCTGCACGTTGCTTCCCTGTGAATTTTCCAGAGCACGGACATAGCTGACAATCATTTCGGCGGTTATAAACTTGGGATAAACCGTTGAGCCTATGTTAAGCTTTTCCAGAACTATACCGAAATTATACTTATTTATTTTTGTAACAACCTTGGCATCAGTGTTATTTTTAACATAGAGGGAAAGCATGATGTTCTCCTCGTCAAAGTCAGTCAGAGAAGCAAAGCCGTCCATACTGTCCATGTCTTCCTCATAAAGAAGCTGTTCATCAGTTCCGTCGCCGTTAATAATAACAACCGATGAAGGAAGGGTTGCAGCAAGAAACTCGCAACGCTTTCTGTCTTTTTCAATTATTTTCACCTTAAAGCCGTGGTCACCAAGCATATGCGCAAGATAATAGGTAATCTTACCTCCGCCCACAATCATAATTTTCTTTATTTTTCCGATTTCAATACCGAATTTTTTGAAAAATCCCTCTGACTCATTTTTGGAGGTAACAAAAGAAATTTCATCACCTGCACGAAGCACAAAGGAGCCTGAGGGAATAAAGACCTCACCGTCTCTTTCAACGGCACATATAAGCACCTTACCGCTGCTTTTTCCGAGAGCCTCATAGATTGCCTTTCCGGCAAGAGGAGAGCCTGCGGGAATAACCATTTTCAAAAGCTCCACTCTGCCCGAAGCAAAGGTGTCAACCTCAATGGCTGACGGGATTCTGAAAAGCCTGCTGATTTCAAGAGCTGCCTCATATTCGGGATTAATAATTGCCGACAAACCGAGTCTTTCCTTGATAAAGCCTCTTTCCGAAAGGTAATCCGGGTCACGCACTCTTGCTATCGTGTCACAGCGAGTTGATTTCTGAGCAATAAGACAGCAAAGAAGGTTAAGCTCATCATTGGGGGTAACTGCTATAAACAAATCCGCATCCTCAACCCCTGCATCAAGCTGAACATTATATATAGCACCGTTACCCACAATACCTCTTACATCAAGAGCCTGGGTAACTTTATCTATCGCATCTGCATCACAGTCTATTACGCAGATATCGTGGCCTTCGTTAAAAAGCTGTTCCGCTACGGTTGAGCCGACCTTACCGCAGCCAACAATAACAATATTCATATATTCCTCCAAAACGAAAAGATGTCTCTTTATACTTTTGTCCGTACATTATATCACACCGTTGCGAAAATTTCCATAGTTTTATCAAATTATATGACACATTCCACAATATTCCCCTGTAATATTGAAAATGTTTTCGTTATGTTGTATAATTAACATATATATACTTTGAAAGGAGAAACAGAATGTATATCGATTTTTATAAAGAGCACTTTGCCCTCGGACAGGAAAGTGTTACAAATGCAGAAAACATTATAATAAGAGGAAAGGTCAGGATAAGTGTCCTCAGCGACAGAGTCCTCAGAGTTGAGGTTGACAGTAAGGGACAGTTTACCGATGAGCCTACGCAGTGTGTGTGGTACAGAAACTTTTCTTCCCCGAAATTCAGAACCGTTGAAAACGGAAAAATTATAAAGATTATAACCGAAAGAGCAATGTTCATATATGACCTCCGAGCAAAGAAAATGCTTTCGGTCACACTTGAAAACGGCAAAACGGTAACAGATTATAGGAAGGGCAACCTCAAGGGCACATACCGCACTCTTGATATGACAAGAGGCGCAATTCCCCTTGAGGACGGTCTCATTTCTACCGAAGGCGTCACAATGTTTGACGACTCTAAATCTCACATTCTCAATAAAAACGGTCAGATAAAGGAAAGAAGGGCAACACAGAAGGACGAATACTACTTTGCCTTCGGTCACAGCTACCGAGATTGTATAAACGCCCTCTATTCCCTTTGCGGAAAGGTGCCTCTTGTTCCCCGTTACTGCCTGAGTAACTGGTGGTCAAGATATAAGGCTTATTCCCAGCAGGAATATATTGACCTTATGACAAAATTCATTGACAGCAAAATCCCCATTACCGTTGCAACGGTTGATATGGACTGGCATTGGGTTGACCTCAGCCGCTTCGGTGACGATGCAAAATATCAGTTCCGCATTGAAAACGGCAAGTTCATCCGCAACCTTGTGGAAGCTGACGGCTGGACGGGTTACAGCTGGAATACTGAGCTTTTCCCTGATTACAAGGGCTTCCTTCAGTGGCTTCAGGATAAGAATTTCAAGGTAACGCTCAATCTTCATCCGGCTCAGGGTATGCGACCCTTTGAGGTGATGTATAAGGAATTTGCAGAAAGAATGAGTATCAATCCTGCAACCAAGCTTCATATTCCCTTTGATATCACCGATAAAAAGTATATGGAAGCCTACTTCGACATCGTTCACAGGAAATACGAAGAAGAGGGTGTTGACTTCTGGTGGATTGATTGGCAGCAGGGAAAGACCTCAAAGATCAAAAACCTTGATCCTCTTTGGGCACTCAATCATTATCACTATCTTTATTCCGGTAAAAACAATAACCGTCCTCTTATTCTTTCAAGATACGCTCAGATAGGCTCGCATCGTTATCCCCTCGGTTTTTCCGGTGATGCCACAATAAACTGGCCCTGCCTTAACTTCCAGCCATATTTCACCGCCAATGCAGCCAATGTGGGCTATACGTGGTGGAGTCACGATATCGGCGGTCATAACTTCGGAAACAAGGATGACGAATTATATCTGCGCTGGGTTCAGTTCGGTCAGTACAGTCCTATTATGAGACTTCACTCCACTCACAACGAATTTATGGGCAAAGAACCCTGGAAGTTCAAGAGTGAGGTAAATGAGCTTGCAACACAATGCCTGAGAATGAGACACAGAATGCTCCCCTATCTCTATTCAATGAATTACAGAACACATAAGTACGGCATAGCAATATGCGAGCCTATGTATTACGTTGACAGTGAAGACAAGAGAGCATACAAGTATAAAAATCAGTACCGTTTCGGCTCTGAGCTTATTGTTGCCCCCGTAACCGAAAAAATAAACAGGAAGATAAATATGGCTAAGGTTAAGCTCTGGCTTCCAAAGGGCAGATACACCGATATTTATAACGGAAGAATTTACGAGGGCGGCAGAGAATATACGGTATACAGAGGTCTGGAAAGCATACCCGTGTTTGCGAAGGAGGGCGCAATTATACCCCTCGGAACAGATGCATACACGAACAACTGGAAAAATCCTCAGGATATGGAAATTCTTATTTACAGAGGAAACAACAGCTTTACAATGTATGAGGACGACGGTGAGACCAACGATTATCAGCAGGGCAAATTTGCTACAACCACTATGAAGGTGCTCGAAAGCGGTTCCTCTCTCAAATTCACAATCAGAGCTGCCGAGGGTGATACAAGTGTTATCCCCGAAAAGAGAAACTATACTCTTTCCTTCAAGGACGTTGCCTCCTGCGACAGCATCATTGTCAGAAAGGGCGAAAAAGAGCTTACTCTTACAAGCAAGACTAACGGATTTGTTTCTGTTGACATTTACAAGGCAAAGTGTAATGAGGAAATTGAAATCGAGCTGATTAATTATATTCCTACGGTAAATCAGAATAAGAAGGAGGCTCTTATTGAGGTTATCTCTAAATTCCAGGGTAACAACAACCTTAAACAGACTCAGTACTTCTCATTCATCAACAATCCCACAGGTAAAAAGATTCCCTGTCAGGCACCCTTCAAGGGACCCATCGAGGAAATCCTTGCACTTAAATAAAATCTAAATATATAAACAGCCTGAATATAAAATGTCCGAGACTCGTTTTTATACGAGTCTCGGATTTTTAGGTTATTTTCTGCTACTTTTTTAGGAGCACAGTCCTTATTCTTGCCTGAGGATTGCTTTTTTACTTATCACGCATATTGCCTATAAGCTGTTTTGTGAAATCCTTATTCAGCTTATCAATAAAGAACTTTGCCGTTCCGATTTTCTGAGCAAGCTGATTTCTGTTCCAGTCAGATTTCGGAGCCCAATCCGTTGTGTCAAACATTCCCATAAGATTGCAAAGGTCGCTTTCGAACTTTTCGTATGAGGGCTTGTTTTCGCACCAACCCGTCTGGGCAACAGCTATATTTCTGGGGAAGCAGAGATATGTCATTCTCTTGAAATCGGGAATATACTCTGTCCATACAGGTGCCTCAACACCGATAACCTTCTTTGCTATTTTTTCGTCATAGCAATAGGTCTTTTTAAGCGGTGTCATCTCGTAAGGATAATCCATATAGTAAGCAAAGAAATCGCTTACTATAATGTCATGGTCAGGATATTTCTCATATCGCTTCTCACCGTCAAGCCAGAACTGAATAGTTGCTTCACCATTAAGATTTCCGCCGTTAAGGCTTTCATTCCAGCTGACCACCTTCTTACCCTTATTTCTCAGATACTCTGAAATACGGTTAACAAAGTAACCCTGAAGCTCCTCCTCGTTGGCAAGACCTTCAGCCTTAATCTTGGCCTGACATTCAGGACATTCCTTCCACTGCTTCTTCGGAGCTTCGTCTCCGCCGATATGGAAATACTCATAGGGGAAGAGCTCGCACACTTCATCAAGGATATCAAAAATAATTTCATAGTTCTTTTCTCTGCCTGCGCAGATTATATCCTTGAAAACACCTGCGGTCTTCTTTACTTCAACCTTTTTGTCTCCGCAGACCATTTCGGGAAGAGAGGCCAGAAGTGCCGATGTATGACCGGGAAGATCAATTTCGGGAATGGTATCAATGTAAAGACTCTTTGCGTATGCTACAACCTCTCGGATTTCATCCTTGGTGTAGTATCCGCCGTAGTCTGCATTGTTTACCTCTTTACCAAGGCTTGTGCCGTGTCTTACTGAGCCGATTTCAGTCAGCTGAGGATACTTATCAATCTGTATTCTCCAGCCCTGATCCTCTGAAAGATGCCAATGAAACTTATTGAACTTGAATGCTGCACACAGGTCAATCATCTTCTTGATTTCATCAACGCTGAAAAAATGACGGCAGCAGTCAATCATAAATGAACGGTATTCGTACTTAGGCTTATCCTCAATAAGCATCTCGGGCATCATATTGCCGTACTGATATTTAAGCTGGTCAAGGGTTTTCTCTGCATAAAAGAAGCCTTCATCGCCCGATGCTCTTACGGTAACAGCACCGTCGCATACAGATAATTCATATTCTTCTCTGCCGAGAGTTTTATCAATAACCTTCACGGGCTCGCCATTTATTTCGGTTTTATTGATACTTGTAATATTAAGCCTTGAGGGAAACGGGAGTAAGGAAATATCCATTATTTCTGCTCCTCCTTTTCCTCCTTTTTCTTATGGAAGAGAATCTTGTCAACGGGGAAGTAAAGGAAGAACTGAAGTGCAGAGCAAACCATCATTGCTGCATTACGTGCAAGAGCTTCTGCCCAACCAAAGCCGAGGAAAAGAGTGTTAAGAGTGGGAGAAAGCCATGCTGAGAAGAAAATAAGTGCGATTGTAAATGCTATGTAAATAGGAAGAGTAACAGCAACGTTTGCACCTGAATTGAAGGTCTTTTCCTTGTTTACGAAGAAAGCAACAATCTGAGCAACGATATTAGCAACATTGAATGCTATACAGTATCCGAGACCGCCTGAAATAATGTTTCCTAATTCGTCGTAGTTAACAGGATAGCTTAATACCCATAAATTGAATTCCTGAGCATACATTTCCTGAATAGCGGGAATAAGCGGAATAAGGTTTGTCAACGCTACCTGAACCAGCATAGCAAGAAGACTTACTACGATGAACTTTACAAACTGCCATACTGTTACAAGTAAGCTGCCCTTGTTTTCGGCTGCCTGATCAATCTGCTTTAATTTTGACATAATTTTTTCTCCTTTTGGTTTGTGAATTATAATTTATTTACAATGTTGAATGCATCAACAAAGAAATCCGTCATATCCCTCAGCACCGTAAGACCACCCATAAAAATCATATGGTTGCCGTAATATATCGGCATAATGTTCCATTGTCCCGGCTTCACGTTGCCCTCTGCGTATTCCACCTGAGGTGCATTGAAGGGAGCTAATGCTGAGTATGTATTTACAAGGCCATCATTGGGAAGCCATTTTTCATCAATTACATAGCCACCCTCTGTAACACCTGTCAGCTTACCCATTTCCACGGATGAAGAAACAAACATATTCTCCATTTCTTTCATATCGGGAACGTGGTATCCGTTTTCATCCTCATAGGTTGCCTGAGCAGCATATGAAAAATAGTAAACATTTTCAAGTGTATCTATATTCTCGTTAAGCACAAGGGCATTATCTATGGTCATATCGTAGCTTGCCCTGTCATCTTCGGGTCTTTCGCCCCCTGAAGGCATTATCATACCTACTACATTGCCGATAATACAATGCTGATAAATTTCTGAATAATTCCCATAAATACTGCTGTCATAAATGAATCCTCCTCAACATATTCAATAAATTATTATTGCAACCAAATTATAACTTAATATCAGTTCATTTGCAATAAATATGCCGCTTTGTTAATTGTTTATTAAACAATTTGGATTCAATTTGTATGACAACAAGTTTTATTCTTCTTCTTTTTTCATTACGTGGATGTCCTCGGGATAGAAATACAAGCCAACCTCGGAATCCTCCCTGTAAGGACGGGTTGTTGTTACCTTGTATTCATAGCCTCTTGTACAGAAAGTAACATCATAGGTTCCTGCCTGAATTGTTTCGGGATCAAAGTCATATTTAACCTCGGTTATTTTTACCTGCTCTCCGTCCTCAAGGCTCCACGCAGAAGCATTCGCCCATGTCATAAGGTCAGTATCGATAGCGATACTCTCCCTTACATCCTCAACCTTTTTAAATATATTCATAGCGTAAATCTCTTCGCCCTGAACATTACTTACGACTCTGTTCTGCTGTTTAACAACAGCGTTGACCGTAATTGAAGTGCCCATTGCAGTTGAGAAGGTTACGGGATAGGTTCCTATTTCGGGCTTTATATCATAATCAATTTCCTTGATTGAAACATATTCCTCCGTCTCAGAATCCCAAGCCTCAGCGCAGGCAAGAGCTATAACGGTTGAATCGGAAAGCTCGTTTACGTCTTCAAGGTCGAGAAGGAAGTTACTTGCACTTATCTTCTCGCCCTCCTGATGGTTGAAAACGGGCTTGTCATCGCTGAGCTGAAGTGATACGGTAATGGAAGTACCCACTCTTGTTTCAACGATTATCTGATGATGTATACCCTTGAATATATGGGACTTGACCGTGCCCTTGAGCATACCCTTTTCCTTGGGCACAACATCAATATTGCTGGGACGGATAACGACGTCAACCTCTTCATTTGCACCGAAGCCCTCTGCATTGCACTTGAACTTCTTATCCTCAAACATAACGAGGTTATCCTCAAGCATAATGCCGTCAACCATATTTGCCTCACCGATAAATCGGGCAACAAACTGATTTGCGGGGCTTTCGTATATTTCCTCGGGAGTTCCTATCTGCTGAATAAAGCCGTCGTTCATAACAACTATCTTATCCGAAAGAGTGAGCGCCTCCTCCTGGTCGTGAGTAACGAAGATGAAGGTGATGCCAACCTCCTCCTGAATACGGATAAGCTCCTGCTGCATTTCCTTTCGCAGCTTGGTATCAAGTGCTGCCAAGGGCTCATCAAGAAGCAGAACCTTAGGCTCGTTGACGAGAGCTCTGGCGATAGCTATTCTCTGCTGCTGACCGCCACTCATAGCCGTGATGCTTCTTTTCTCATAGCCCTCAAGATTTACAAGCTTGAGCATTCTCTTGACCTTCTGAACGATAACGTCGTTAGGCTCCTTCTTAATTCTCAGACCGAAGGCAATATTCTCAAAAACGTTAAGATGCGGAAAAAGCGCATAGCTCTGAAAAACAGTATTTACCTCTCTCTTATAGGGAGGCAGCTTAGAAATTTCCTTGCCTTCGAAAAGCACCTCACCGCTGTCTGCCGTTATGAAGCCTCCGAGAATTCTCAGCAGAGTAGTTTTACCGCAACCTGACGGACCCAAAAGCGTTACAAACTCATTTTCGTTAATATCGAGGGATATATTATTAAGTACCGGCTTTTCACCTTCATAGCTTTTGGTTATGTTTTTAAACTGAATTATTTTTTTGTCCATATCAGGTCACTTCCTATCTTTTATCAACAAAAATGCACCCTCTGAATCGGGCGTATATAATATATCACTTTTTTTATAAAAAATCCATAGTTTTTTTAAATTGTTTCAAGTCTTACACCCTTTGTTTTCAGCTTCTTGCGTTCACCGAAATGATAAAAGCAGCACACCCGTCGGGCGTGCTGCTTGCCTTTAAATTATCAGACCTTGATTAAAAAGCCGAAATACCTGTTTATGAAGTTTTTAACTGCTCTGTAAATGATATCGAAAAATTCGGTAACACCCAGCTTGTTGAACCATTCGAGAGTTTCCTCGTCCTTGATATGATCCTCAAATCCGCTGTCCGAAGCAAGCTTCACATAGGGATTCTCTCCGTCGTACTCAGGAGCATCACCGTTAAGCAGAGTAAAGTAGAACGCCTTATCGTTCAGAGGTGTAATACTGCCCACAAGGGTATATGCAACCGTAACCTCTGCAACGGAGAGGCTTTCAGCAGGAACTTCCCCGTCAAATTCTAATTCAAGGCTTTCACCCGGTGCAAGAGCCTTAAAGAGATAATCTGTCGGATCGAAGCTGATATCTGCACCGCTGACGGAGACTGAAGAAATCTGCATATTGTTCTTGAGTGAAAGGTTAGTAACAATCAGCTTTGTGTCCGAAGAATCAAGATATCCGGGAACAGATGAATCAAATTCCGCATAAACCGACTCGCAGACATTCATCGCCTCATGGAACTGAGGATAAGCCTCATATGTGCGAACATTGACTCTTTCGTCTGACTCAACGAGAAGCTTCATAAGCGTCTTTGAATACTCATCCTTGAAGGTCATACCATGGAAAAGACCGTCAACAAACCAGGTCGTTTCTGGAAGGTATGCCGTAGTTGCATCAACATTCATCTTAGGAGAAAGATGGTTATGTGCGGAATTATCGCAATTCTTACCTATTACCTGATAACCGTCATTGAATCTGTAACCGAAAGGAGCGCAGGTTGCACCGGATGAAGCGTTAAGAGAGATAATTGCATCGGATTCCTCCTGTGTTCCCACAACGCTGGGTGCTCCGTAACCGCTGATAATATAGATATTTGCACCTGCATCCTCAGCCTTTTCAAGAAGTGAGGGAAGGTTGGGCAGAAGCTCATAGTGGAAGTAATCGCACTTTTCCATTACCTCTGAATTACGGAATTCTTCAGTAACCTCAAAATTCGCCTTGATTTCCTCATACTTATCAGCAGGAACAAAATCCCAGATGCTTCCCCATCTGCCCAGAAGCTGATATGCATAGGGCATAAGATAATGAAGAAGCTCATCAAGGAAGCCCAGAGCATGAGCCTTCATAAGCCAGTCAAGGTCTTCCTCAAGCATCATACCGTTCTGTATAAAATACATAAGGGTTTCTTCATCAAAGTGAATATCATCTGCAAGAAGATCGTAAGCAAGAAGTGCACCTCCGATAGCAGGTACTGTGAGAACAGCGTTATTTACCCTAGCCTTATACCCGTAAAGTGAAAGATAGGTTGCGCTTGTCTGACCGCCGTGGCTGACTGCAAGGATATTAACCTTTGATGCGCCCGTATATTCGAGGACATCTTCAATATATACGTCAAGATCCTTTGCACAGTCAACAGTATTCTGTCTGAAATCTGTTGAAAAATTAAAGGTCCATTCATCAGCCTTTTCACCCAGATACTGAGAAACGTAGGGCATTATCTCTGTCTCATGTGTATGCGCACCGTTTTCGTTTTCTTTAAGCCATGCTGTGCTTGTATCCTCAGCATCCTTATGGTAACGGTAAAGCTCATAAACAGATTCACCCTTTTCGTCGTATGCAAGGTCGCCGTAAAGCTCCAGCATTGCTGTACCTAATCTGTCCGCAAGACGCTTTGCATCACCCTGAGCAAGATTAGCAATATCAATTCCGATTTCGATTGCCGATTCCTTTACACGGCCGAGAATTTCATCAAGGTCTACGCCCCAGACGTGTACCTTATCACCGTTCTCATCAATTCTGTACATACTCGATGAGCTGTAACCGGGAACAATGATGATGGGATAGACCTCATCCTCCTGCACTGCAACAGCCACAGGTGCCGTAAGCACGAAGCACATTGTCAGCGCAAGAATTACCGCAAATATTTTCTTCATAAAAATCCTCCTTCAAAGGCACTTTTTCCTGCCTCACTTAATAACAGAACAATTCTACATCATTCGAAAAACTTTTTCAAGACATTTGTAAACTTTTGTTAGTTATTTCCAACACTTTTTGTCGGATTTATCTGTGATTATTGTTGTTTTTTACTCAATAGCATTTTAGTTGAAAAATTTTTTCGGAAAAAACAAGAATATTTTTTAAATTCATTTGACAAGAAGGCTTTTATCTGTTATAATGTCCTGCGGACGTGAGAGATATGTTCATTTGTCATAAGTCCGACTATTTGCAGAAGTGGCGGAATCGGCAGACGCGCTAGATTCAGGTTCTAGTGATAGCAATATCGTGAGGGTTCAAGTCCCTTCTTCTGCACCATGCAGTTTGAAGGAATAAAAAAATATCGGGGTGTGGCGCAGGTGGTAGCGCGCTTGACTGGGGGTCAAGAGGTCGCAAGTTCAAGTCTTGTCACTCCGACCATAGTGAGTGTTCATAACGGACTTAAGTTATGAACACTCGATTTTCTTTTTCAGCAAGGTCACTGGCTGAAACGGAATTTGCTTTACAAATTCCCTGCTCGTTACGGTGTAGGACATTTTCACATGGGGTTGAACTTACACAATGCTTGTGATAAAATAAAAATATAATTTTCTACGAGTTTCATCGGGAGGCGAATTAGATATGAGCATGGACTACTACGTTTATTTAAAACACCCAGATACATTTTCTGCCCAATCCTTTGAACAATACTGTAGTTCTCTTGGGTTGCATATCGAACTGCATCCTTCGTTTAACCTGTTAGAGGATGCCGGTTTTTCGCCAATTCGCCTTATTGACGAACGATTCGTCAGAGATGGTAGAAATCACGACTTCTTATCCGGTTTCGAACTTTATTCTTCTGAATATCAACATGCTTTACAGCCACAGAAAAAGGCAACAGGTTTCTTGCACAAAATATTCAAAGCAAAGCCTATTCAAGAAACACCCTTTGATAGAGCAATTAACGATGCCACATGGTTGATAGAGCTTCGCTGTGGCAGCGCCGATTCTTTTGAGGTGTTATTGGCATACATTTTCGGTGCATATCTTGTAAAATGTTACGGCGGAGTGTTTGACGATCCGCAAACCGGGCAGTTCTATGATGATCATAACCACTTAGAAAATGAAATTAAGGCAATAATAGCAGACTTGCTGGAACAAGGAAATACTGGCGAACTGCTTACACACGAATTTATGGGGTGGACATAAAAGTCCGTTATGAACACCGGCACCATCTGAAGAGATTATCCGAAAGGATAGTCTCTTCTTTTTTTGGGTCTTGAGACCCAACATTAAATCCCATACGAGATAACTCTCGTATGGGATTTGCTTTATCAATCAAAAATGTCCTTCACTCTGTCAAAGAAGTTCTTTTTATCTTCTGTTGCAGTACCGTCGTTCACGTTGTTCTTCGGCTTGTCGGGAAGTGAATCGTTAAATTTTCTGAGCATATCTTTCTGTGTGCTGTTGAGATTTCTCGGAACATCAACAATGATCTTCACAAACTGATCGCCCTTAGCCTTCTGATTAAGCTTCTGTATACCTCTGGAACGGAGTCTGAACACTTCTCCCGGCTGAGTGCCTGCAGGAAGATCAAACTTAACCTTACCGTCAAGCGTAGGAATGTAAAGAGTATCACCTAAAGCCGCCTGTGCAAAGGTTACCGTCTGATCGAGCCATACATCGTAACCGTCTCTTGAGAAGAAGGGATGAGGTCTTACGCTGACTCTGATAATAAGATTGCCGTTGGGGCCGCCGTTTGTACCCTTGTTACCACCGCCGGCTACCTGCATTGACTGTCCGTCATCAATACCTGCGGGAATGTTTATTTCAACAGTTTCGTTCTGCTTCATAAAGCCTGTGCCACGGCACTTGGAACAGGGATTGGGTATAACCTTACCCTTTCCGTTACAGCTAGGACAGGTCTTCACGGTGCTCATCACACCAAATGGTGTGCGCTGCTGAACCGAAATCTGACCGCTTCCGTTACATTGCTTACAGGTTTCGGCGTGCGTGCCTGCTGCTGCACCCGAGCCTTTACAGCTGTCACAGGTTACAATCTTACCGACTTCAATCTTACGCTGACAACCCTTTGCCGCTTCTTCGAAGGAAACGGTAACCCTTGTCTGTATATCGCTTCCTCTTCTCGGTGCGTTGGGGTTTGCACGTCTTCCGCCTCCGAAGCCTCCTCCGAAGCCTCCGCCAAACATACTGCCGAGAATATCACCAAGATCAAAGTCCATATCCCCGCCAAAGCCTCCGAAGCCTCCTCCGAAGCCTCCGCCTGCACCTCCAAAGCCGTTGGGGTCAACACCTGCATGACCGAACTGGTCATAGCGGGCCTTCTTCTGTGAGTCGGAAAGAACCTCATAAGCTTCATTTGCTTCCTTGAACTTTTCCTCGGCTGTCTTGTCGCCGGGATTAAGGTCAGGGTGATATTTCTTGGCAACCTTTCTGTATGCTTTTTTTATTTCATCGTCACTTGCTGTCTTGCTGACACCAAGGACCTCGTAGTAATCTCTCTTTTCTGCCATAGTGTATTCCTTTCTACCGAGCAAAATTGAATATCATAAGCCGTTTCTATAACATTCAATTTTGTTCGGTGCCGTCTCCCTGAAAATCGGGCTGTAAGGGCAGGTTTCCCTGCCCTTAGCCTTATTCAAGTTATTATACATCTGTAAAATCTGCGTCTGTGTATCCTGCTCCTGCGTTGGGGTCGTAGCCTGCGCCTGCATCGTATGCAGCATTGGGATCAAAGCCGCCGTTGAAGTTGGGATCACCCTGAGGATTCTGAGCCTGAGCAGCCTTATAAAGCTTTTCGGAAATCTCATAGAACTTAGCCTGAAGTGCCTCCTGCTCGTTCTTAATAAGGTTCATATCCTCACCCTTGAGAGCATTCTTGAGGCTTTCAACCTTTGCTTCAAGGTCAGCCTTATCATTTGCATCGAACTTGTCGCCTTCTTCGCTGAGAATCTTTTCACACTGATATACCATCTGGTCAGCAGCGTTTCTTGTGTCAACATCTTCTCTGCGCTTCTTATCTTCCTCAGCAAACTGCTCAGCATCTCTTACAGCCTTTTCAATATCTTCCTTTGACATATTGCTTGAAGCTGTGATTGAGATTGCCTGTTCCTTGCCTGTTCCGAGATCCTTTGCCGAAACGTGAACGATACCATTGGCATCAATATCAACTGTAACTTCAATCTGGGGTGTACCTCTACGTGCCGGAAGAATACCGTCAAGGTGGAACATACCGATTGACTTGTTATCTCTTGCAAATTCTCTTTCACCCTGAAGAACATTGATTTCAACTGATGTCTGGTTGTCAGCTGCAGTTGAGAAAATCTGGCTCTTCTTTGTAGGGATAGTTGTATTTCTTTCAATAATTCTTGTGCTTACGCCACCCATTGTTTCAATACCGAGTGAAAGGGGTGTAACGTCAAGAAGGAGAAGTCCCTTAACGTCGCCGCCGAGAACACCACCCTGAAGCGATGCGCCGATTGCAACACATTCATCGGGATTGATGCCCTTGAAGGGCTCCTTGCCGAGATAGTTCTTGATAGCATCGTTAACTGCGGGAATTCTTGAAGAACCGCCAACCATAAGAACCTTATCTATTTCGCTTGTCTTGAGACCTGAGTCAGAAATTGCCTGACGGACGGGACCCATTGTTGCTTCAACAAGATCAGCTGTAAGCTCATTGAACTTAGCTCTTGTGAGAGTTGCTTCCAGGTGCTTGGGACCTGTTGCATCAGCTGTGATGAAGGGAAGTGAGATTGCAGATGTTGTCACACCTGAAAGCTCAATCTTTGCCTTTTCTGCAGCTTCCTTAACTCTCTGCATAGCCATCTTATCTGTTCTGAGATCAATGCCCTGTTCAGCCTTGAACTGAGCAACGAGCCAATCCATAACTCTTTGGTCGAAGTCGTCACCGCCGAGACGGTTGTTACCTGCTGTTGCAAGAACCTCCTGAACACCGTCACCCATTTCAATGATAGAAACGTCGAATGTACCGCCGCCAAGGTCATAAACCATAACCTTCTGATCGTTTTCCTTGTCAATACCGTAAGCAAGAGCTGCAGCTGTGGGCTCGTTGATAATTCTCTTAACTTCGAGACCTGCAATCTTACCTGCATCCTTTGTTGCCTGACGCTGTGCGTCTGTGAAGTATGCGGGAACTGTGATAACTGCTTCTGTTACCTTTTCACCAAGGTATGCTTCAGCATCTGTCTTGAGCTTCTGAAGAATCATTGCTGAAATTTCCTGGGGAGTATAGCTCTTACCGTCGATGTTTACCTTATAGTCTGTGCCCATCTGTCTCTTGATAGATGCAATTGTTCTGTCGGGGTTTGTGATAGCCTGACGCTTTGCAACCTGACCTACCATTCTTTCACCTGTCTTTGAGAAAGCAACAACAGAGGGAGTTGTTCTTGCGCCTTCAGCATTAGCAATAACAACAGGCTCGCCTGCTTCAATAACTGATACACATGAGTTAGTTGTACCTAAGTCGATACCGATAATCTTTGACATTTTATTTTCCTCCAAAATAATTTACTTTTTTAGTTTGCGACCTTGACCATAGCGTGTCTTAAAACTCTGTCGCCGAGCTTATAGCCCTTTGAGAAAACATCTGTTATAACGTTTTCCTCAAGACTTTCATCTTCGCAGTGCATAACTGCATTGTGGATATTCGGGTCAAACTGTTCACCGGGCTCGCCGAACTGTTCAACACCCAGCTTCCTGAGAACCTCCATAAAACTGCCGAAGGTCATTTCAACACCTTTTCTGTAAGAATCGAAATCTGCTTCTGCGTTCATAGCTGCTCTCTCGAAGTTATCAAGTACGGGAAGAAGCTCTGTCAGAGCCATAGCCTTGCTGTCGCCCGCTATTGCTTCCTTTTCTTTTATGGAGCGCTTTCTGAAATTATCATATTCAGCAAGAGTTCTCATATGAGCTTCCTTTGCCGCATCAAGCTCCTTCTGAAGCTTTTCGGTTTCATTTTCCTCTTCACTATTTTTGTTTTCGACTGCCTCATTTTCATTTATGAGTTCGTCTTCTGTCTGTGGTGCTTCCTTTTCTTTCTTTGCCATTATTTCATCTCCTCTTCGCCTTCTAATGTGTCAGTCAGCAATGAGCCGACCAAATCTGTTATAAACCTTATCCTGGGAATAAGTCTTGCATAGTCAATTCTGGTGGGACCGATAATACCTATGGCACCGCCGTCATGTCCCTGAATACTGTAACGGGAAATTATCATAGTGGAGTTTTCAAGCTGACGGTACATATTTTCAGAGCCTATAACGACCTGCAAACCGTTTTTATTGGAAGACATTACTCTTTCCAGCTTATCGTCATCGGTCAGGAAATCCAGCATTTCATATGCATTTGAACTGTATTCTCTGTGATTGAGAAGATTTTGTCTGCCCTTGAGTCTTACCTCTGCCTGAACTGCCTGATTAGCTAAATCAGCAAGTGCAACCATCAGCGGCGACATAGCAAATGCGTTGTTTCCCAAGGATGCAACCAAGGTCTGTATCATTACCATTCCTATGTCTGCAACCGGTCTGGAAATGAAGGATTCCTCAACAATTCTGTTAAAGCAGTCTACCATTTCTGCTGTTATGTCAACATCTGTTTTGCAGACACTATTTTTGATTATACCTGTTGAGGTCATCAGAACAATCATTGCTATTCTGTTTCCTATCGGTACAATCTCAATGCGCTTTACCGTTGCACCTGCATCTGTGGGAGTTGTTGCAACCGTGGTGCAATTCGTCAGCTTTGCAAGGATTTCTCCTGCCTTTTCAAGCAGCTCTTCAGGGTCACCGATATGGCTTCCTATGATACGCCGAATCTGCATCTGCTCGTCTTCGTCAATTTCATTTTCACCCATAAGGTTATCAACATAATATCTGTAACCCTTCTGAGTGGGGATTCTTCCCGCTGAGGTATGAGGCTGATCGAGATAACCCATTTCAGCAAGATCCGACATCTCGTTTCTTATGGTTGCCGATGAAACAGAGAAGGGAAGGAAATCCATAAGAACCTTTGAGCCCATGGGCTCACCTGTTTTGACATACTGCTCAACGATAGTAGCAAGTATTTTCTTTTTTCTTTCACTAAGCTCCACTTCATCACCTCTTTCTGTGGCTTTAGCAATCTACCGCTTAGAGTGCTAACCTACGCTCATAATATACTACGATTGCTAATGTTTGTCAATAGTTTTTGCAAAAATAATTATTTATACCACTATTTTTAAAAGTTTTTTATTTCGATTATCTTTTGTTCCTACCACCTGTGCGGCTTCGCCGCACGCCGCCCACGACTGCGGGCGGCACACCCCCTCAGTATTTGACTTTGTCAAATACAGCTCCCCCTAAAGGGGGAGCCTGACAGATTATCATATAAAGTGCAACACCAAAAATTAAAGGCCTTCCTTACGGAAAGCCTTTAAAATATGTAACCTTAATATCAGGTGAGTTCCATATCGATACCGAGACTTGCAAGAAGCTCAACGAATGTACCCTGTAACTCTGTTCCGAACAGTACGCCGATAATCTTTGCAAAGATCTGCATAATCTTAGCGAGAGTGCTTGTCTGTTCAATGGGCTTAGCCTGTGCTAAGAATACAACATATTCGCCGTTTTCTGCTGTGTCGGGAATCTGGTAGTATGAACCGCCGCTGAGTGTGTAACCGATTGCTTCACCGGGAACTGTTGTGCTTGCAACGTACCATACACCGTATGTTTCATCGCCTGTGTTCTTGATTTCAGGAAGCTGAACGAAATTGCCACATGTGAAACCTGAAGTATCTCTGAGAACATAGCAGCCCTTGTTGGGATCTTCTGTAACCTTCTGAAGGTTGCCCATATAAACTGTACCAACCTGATAGCTCATATAGTTAAATACGAGTGAAACACAGTAGGGAGCTGAGCAAGAAACCTTTTCGGGAGCTGTTGTTTCGTCGGCTGCTGTACCAACAATACCGAATGAACCGAGAAGCATAAGTACTGCCAAGAAAACTGAAATTACCTTTTTCATAGTCTTTTTTTCCTCCGTTTTATGTTATTGGTAACAATAACTTTATTCTACATCGTAGATTGTATCATAGTTTTAAAATCATTGCAAGAGTTTTTTATTAAAAATATCTTAAAAACTACCGATTTAATTTATCTGCAACAAGTATTGCACTTTCAGGGTTGTTTGCCTGAGACGTTTTATGCGGTCTCGGGTTATATTTGCAGAAAGCCTGCCTCATCGATGATACGTGAAACAATCTTTGTTGCTGTTTCGTAAAGCATACTTCCTGTTTCGATGAAGCTCTCGTTATCCTCAACAGAGCAAAGCATTGCGAAGGTTTCACCGACATTTCTTGCTATATCGCCGCCGTCCTTTACACTTGCATAATAGAATGAGAACGCCATACCGTCCGATATGTTTTCATAAAAGCCTGATGAGCGATTCTGAATTTCATCATACATGGCATTTATTGCAGTTGTTGCAAGTAAGGGTGATGAAATAAGCATCTGAAGGTTCGCTTCAGCCGCAAAAATGAAAAGCACCTTTATCTGATATATAATATCGGATTTCAGAAATTTGGGAGAAACAAGGTCTTCTATTCTGATATCCATATTACTCAGACCTGCACCCAATGCCTTTGCCTTATCAATATTTCCGTTGGCTCGGTGTTCCTTCATCATTTCAAGAACAACCGCAAACTCCGAATTTTCATCCTTATGATTATTACCGTAAATCTTTACCTCTTCCGACACGAAAGAACACCACCTTTATTATTTCGTTGCTTCAGCTCTTTTTTGCTGACGTTTTTTCTTTGCCTGATACTTGAGAAGCAAATCCAAATCCTCCTGAGGCATTGTATAGTCCCCGATTTTTCTCGGTGTAGCGCTGTACATACCGTGGAAATCGCTTCCGCCTGTCATAAGCAGCTTGTTTTCCTTTGCAACAGCCTTCAGTCTTTCTGTCTGCTCGGGAGTGTTTTTCGGATGCCATACCTCAACACCGTCAAGGCCCTGAGGAATAAGCTCCTCAAGCAAATCGAAGTTATCATAATGACCCGGATGAGCAAGTATTGCTATGCCGCCTGCCTCATGAATTGCATCGATAATTTCCTTAGGTTCGGGATAATCTATCTTATATAGTATATTGTTTGCACTTTCGGGAGAAAACAGTTCATTGAACAGTTCACCGTAAATTGTGTTCGTATATCCGCACTCAACAAGAGCGTGCATAATATGCTGTTTATATATATTGGTGGAACCCGATGCGCATCTTACAACAAAGTCAGGTGTGATGGGAAAGCGCTGGGCTGCCTTCAGTATCATCAGCTGTCCTGCTCTTTTTCTTGCAGCAGATATGCGTCTGCACAAGCCTTCAAGTCTGTCAGGAAATTCCGGAAGATAGCAAAGGATGTGAGCCTTCTGTCCTCTTTCTTTGTTATAAGCAGAGAACTCAACGCCCGGTATAACCTGTAAACCGAGTCTCTCACCGATCATCTGACCTCTGCGTGTTCCCGCAAGACTGTCGTGGTCGGTTATGGCAATCGCAGTCATTCCACTCTTTTTTGCAACCATTATCAAATCATCAATTCCCAGAGAGCCGTCTGACAATTTTGTATGACAATGCAAATCAATTGACATCTGTTCATTACCCCTTTCTGCACTTTCTTATAAAAATGGACAAATGCCCTCAATATAACTGTAACATTTGTTATTTTACTATTTTTAAATAAAAATTTCAAGGGGTTATCCGTAAAAAATCAAATATTTTCTATATCTGACAAGCTCTCAGCGGCCTTGAGACAAAAAAAGGACAGATACATCAGACAATGCATCTGTTCCCCTTTGAACTAAGGTTTTCTAATCTTAATTTACCCAAACAGAATCCTCATCAAACATTCTGCTTATAATATTTGAAAGCACTTCGGTAAGACAGGTTTCCTGTCTGTCGTTCATTTCCCTGTAACTGCCCTCGGCAGAATCGTCAGCGTCGTCACTGATTTTTCTGATACTCATAAAGGGTACGCTACACTTATCGCAAACAGAAGCTATTGCTCCCGTTTCCATATCAAACGCATTGATTCCGAATGTTTCCTTATAATAATTCTTCTTCACACTGTCTGCAAGGAATATATCGCCCGTTCCGAGCCTGCCCTTCATAAGTCCACGGCTCATGGAGCCAAGACGGAGAAGCATCTCGTCTGCCTGATAAATATATTTCTGTCCGTCCGGCTTTTCACCGGGCTTATATCCGATAGCTGTAAGGTCATAGTCACACTCAACGTAAGCTGTGCCGAGAACTATGTCCTCTCTGTTACAGCCCGAAACCGCACCCGAGAGACCTGCGTTCATTATATAATCAGCATTATCTGTGGAAATAAGCAAAGCCGTTGCCGAAGCTGCATTGACCTTTCCTATACCGCATTTGACACCGATAACCCTGATTTCTCTGTCACCCTTTTCCAGAGTGAACTCTATACTCTCGTTACCGTATCTCATGCTTCTGACTCCCCTGTTTTCTTCTGCAAATTTTTCAAAGGGAGAATACTCCATACCGTCTGCAAAAACGAGACCGACTGTCTTTTTCATCATTAAAACTTCCTTTCGGCTTTGAGAATAATTTATATTATACAGTCAGATATTAACATCTGTCAACTTCTTTATTACGGGCATAATATGTATTAGTGTCCTTTGACGCTTCCGTGAAAAATGTAACCGGTGGCACAACAGATGAATCAGTTTCCGTTTAAGACGGTATATTCATCAGCAGTCCACGAAAAGCCGGTTTCGCTTTCAGCCGTTTTTCACTTAAAAACAGGAGGCAACAGCCTCCTGTTTTGATTTTATCTCTGTACCAGAGTACCCTTTTTGTTTCTGACCGCAAGAATAATAAGCGTCGTAACAGGAAATACGATAGCGCACAGCATACCCATATTAAGGTTTCCGCCGAGAACGGAAGAAGCAGCAGTTACCGTGCTGGGACCGATTGAACAGCCCAGGTCTCCTGCAAGTGCAAGGAAGGAGAACAGTGCAATTCCTCCTTTTATCTCACCTGCCGAAAGGCTGAGTGCCCCCGGCCAGAGGATACCTACGGAGAAGCCGCATACCGCACAGCCGATAAGTGAAACCACCGGCCACGGTGAAAGAGTGATAACAAGGTAACTTACAACGCAAAGGCTGAGACTGAACATCATATATTTATAGAGGTTAATTTTTTTACTGAAGGTGCCGTAAACCGTTCTTGATATACCCATCATAAGGGCAAACATCAGAACACCTGCAAGATCTCCTGTTGTTTTGGAAACACCGAGAGCCTCCTCAGCAAAGGCTGAAACCCATTGAGAAATTGCCTGCTCACTCGCACCCGCAAGAAGAACAAGTACAGCCATTATCCAGAAGCTTTTCATTGAAACAAGCTTTTTCGGAGTTACTGTAGCTTCACCGATTTCCTCAAGGCTTCTGACAGGAACAAACATAAAGAATATTGCATTGACAAAGGGGATTATTGCCCATAAGGCAGTTATCAGCTTCCAGTTTTCTGTTCCGAAGAAGGTGAAAAATGCCGTTGAAACCGATACAAGAAGTATACAGCCCCAGCAATATCCCGAATGAAGGAAGCTGATTGCTCCCGATTTGCTGTCATTGGGGCAGGCTTCAACTATGCCGTTCACAAGAACCTCCATCGTTCCTGCACCTACGGCGTAGACAGCACCGGCTGTCAGCAGACCTGCAAGAGGATTTGTGAACACATCGGGCAGGATTGTCAGGCATACCACACCGAAGCACTCTATAAACAATGAAGCAACAACACACTTCTTATATCCGAGCTTGCCGATAATTTTCGGTGCAAACAAATCTGCCAGAACCTGACAGGTGAAATTCACCGTTGCCAGAATGCCGATTTTTTCGAGAGAAATTCCGTATGTATCCTTGAAGGTAACATACAAAAGAGGAACATATGCATTTGTTATGGCAAGAGCAAGATAACCCATAATTGATGCTGCCATAGTATGCTTGTAGCTTAACTTTTTCATACTGACCTCCGTTTTATAATCGTATCATAGGGTGACGGGTGTAATCCGAACCCCCCAAAAAGCGTGAATTTTTGCGGCTTTTCGGCGTTTCGGATTTGAAAGGCGATAGCCTGTCTGCATCCTCAACATCCAAAAACCCATCAAAAATTCGCACTTTTGGGTCGTAAGATTTTTTTCGGAACGGATTTTTGGCAAATC
>JAFSEP010000013.1 GCA_017435665.1 Clostridia bacterium
ACACAAACTTAATATGGACAGATTTTGCGGAGTCGTGTTTTTATTTCGGTAAAAATGCAGGCTTCTATTTTGGCGTTCTCTGTGAGATTTGTCCGAAAGTTTGTGTGGTAGCAAAACGAAGCTTTGCATTTTTCGTGTGTGCAGAACTTCGGTTTGCACACACTTTTTTGTTTCAGGGTGCCGGCAGGATACGGGAATAACCCACCTGCTATTCTGCTTGGCCGTGTCAAAAATTATCGCACCCGTGAAACGGAAGTGGCCGTTATAGGTTGGCGATTATGCTCGTCAACTTTTTCAACACGAAATTTCAAAGCAAGGGGTTGATTAAATGAAAGACAACTTAAAGTATATGATTAAAAACTGGATAGAGTGGGATAAGAAAAGTCTTCTGTACTTTTGTTTAAGAGTTCCTGCTATGGTGCTCCTTCCCATCATCACAGCTTTTATCCCCAAAGCAATGATTGACTGCATAAATGAGGGCGTTACTGTCGGCAAACTTACCTTAATAGTGGCACTTTTAAGCGTACTCGTTACGCTAACCACCTGGCTTGACCCGTTCCTTAATGAGCTTTTACAGGGCAGTGCAAGAGTAATCCGTATGCGTTATGCGGTTATGGCTTTTAAGAAAAACATACACACAGACTACATAAACATCGAAAGTCTTGAAGGCAGAGAAAAGAATAAAATTGCCATGGAGTTTTACCGAAGCTACTGGTCTTCCTCGGCTTACTTTATAATTCTTTGCAATGCGTTTCTTGTTTGTGTTCTCGGTGTAATAACTTCTCTTACACTCATTTACAAAATCAACATTATGATGATTTTGCTCATACTTCTTACCTGTGTGGGTGAGTTTTTCTTACTTCGTTATCTCAACGAAAAGGAGAAGAATGTAAAAATAAAAAGAGGCAGTATCTTTGTAAAGCTTGATTACTATTACGAGCTGAGCAAGGATAACACCGCTGCAAAGGATATAAGACTTTACGGCTTTTCTGACTACTTCATTTCAGCTTATGCCAAGTTTGTTTATGAGCTTCAGAAGATAACGGGAAAGTATATGCGACAGAGCTTTAATGTCAGCGGTACAAGAGCTTTTCTTAATATGATAAGAGAGCTTGTTGCTTACGCTTATCTTGTTTATCTCGTTTACAAGAATGAACTCAGCGTTTCTGATTTCATCTTCTATTTCGGTATCATTACAGGCTTTTCTAACTGGATAATGAACCTTGTTATCTGCGTTTCGGATATGGAGCGTTGTTGTAATGACTGTCAGGCTTTCCGTGACTTTACCGAGGCTGAGGATGAAAATGATACAGGCAAAGTTGCACATAAGCTCAGCGATGTAACATCAATCGAATTTAAAAATGTTTCGTTCACGTACCCTGCCGCTGATGAAAGTACAATCAAGAATATGTCCTTTAAGGTCAATGCAGGAGAAAATATTGCAATCGTTGGCGAAAACGGTGCAGGCAAAACTACTGCCGTGAAGCTCCTTTGCGGTCTGTACTACCCGAGTGAGGGTGAAATTCTTGTTAACGGTATAAGCAGTAAGGATATTTCAAAAAGTGATTTCTTTGACCTTTTTTCACCTGTTTTTCAGGACTATACCTTTATGCCTATGACTATTGCGGAAAATATCTGTCTTACCTCTGACTATGATAAGGAGAAGCTGTATTCTGCATTTGAGAAAGCAGGTATAAGAGAGAAGATAGAAAGTCTCGACAAAAAAGAAAACACCTTTATGGTTAAAGATGTTTACAAGGATGCGGCAGACTTTTCGGGCGGTGAAAAGCAGAAGCTTCTTCTAGCAAAGGCAGTTTACAAAAATGCTCCCGTACTTATTCTCGATGAGCCGACGGCTGCTCTTGACCCTATCGCAGAAAACGAGCTGTACCTAAAATACAATGAGCTGACACAGAACAAAATATCCTTTTTCATCTCTCACAGGCTTTCCTCAACACTCTTCTGTGACCGCATACTTTTTGTTTCTGACGGCAGAATTACAGAAAGCGGTACGCATGAGGAACTGATGAATCTCAAGGGCGGATATTACAGAATGTATCAGCTTCAGAGCTACTATTACAAGGAAGGGCAGGTGTTAAACAATGAAAAAGTTTAAGTCAATTACTTATGCATTCAAAGAAATGCACCGCCTTGAAAGTAAGCTAATGCCTACAACTGTTACTGCGGCAGTTGTTACCGGTGTAATGCCTTTCGTAAATATTTGGTTCTCGGCAAAGATTATTGACTTGCTTGACACGGGTGCCGATGCCAAAAAGCTCATAGGCTATATCTGCCTTGCAGTCGGTATCAACTTTGTACTGTTTTTCCTTAACAGGTATCTTAATGACATTTACCATATGCTTCGCTCAATGCTCTATAACAGAGAACTTAAAAGCATTGCTTCAAAGCTGTTCTCCGTGGAGTTCAAAAAACTTGAGGACAGCAACTTTAAAGAGCTTATACATAAGCACTCCGAGGCTCAGGACAGAGTCTTTTCAGCCTTTGTACAGTTTTCCTGGATGTTCAGGGACTTTGTTTCGGGTGCACTTACGGTCATAATTTCAGCCGTGTTGATTATGCCACTTTTCAAAATCGGATTTCAGAAAACGGGTGACACCTTCTTTGAAAGACCTGCTTTTCTGCTGAGTATTTTCGGTGCGATTGGTGTTATGGTTGTAATTATGCTTATCGTTGCCACAAGGATGAACAAGGAATATTTCAAAGCATCCGACGAATACTCCCGTCTTGATAAGATTTTCTACTATTTCCTCGATATGTTCTCCGACTACAAGACAGGCAAGGAAATCCGTCTTTACAAGGAGCAGGATATTATCGAAAAAACTGCCACTCACAAAATTTTAACCGAGGGTGAGCAGGTGCTGAAAAAAGCCTCAATGAACTCAGCAAAATCAAGCTCATTTATTGCTATTCTCGGCTCGGTAGTGGGCTTCGGTGTTTATCTGTTTATCGGTGTAAAAGGTCTTTACGGACTTTTCGGTATTGGTTCCCTTGTGCTTTACTGCGGCTCCTTTATGCAGATAATCAGCGGTGTTATGAAAATGGCTGTAACCTTCGGTAAAACCGAGGAAATGGTACCTCTTGTAAACTATTACTACGAGATAATGCACACCGAGGATGATATGGTTTACGGTGAAAAGGAAATAAATCTCACCTCAGAGTTTGAGATTGAATTCAAAGATGTTTCCTTCAAATATCCCGGCAGTGAAAGCTATGCTCTGGAGAACATCAACCTGACTATTCGGGGCGGTGAGCACCTTGCAGTTGTAGGCAGAAACGGTAGCGGCAAGACCACTTTCATTAAGCTCATGTGCAGACTTTATGATGTTGACAGCGGTGAGATACTTATAAACGGCATTAACATCAAAGAATACTCAAAAGAGAGCCTTATGAAGCTTTATTCAGTTGTATTTCAGGATTTCAAGCTCTTTGCCGTACCTCTTTGTGACAATATTGCCGCTGACAAGGAGTATGACAAAGACAGACTTTATCGCACGCTTGAACAGGCAAATATTAAAGACAGAGTTGAAAGAATGACCGAGAAAGAGAACACCTACCTTTATAAAAACCTTGACAAAAACGGTGTTGATATTTCAGGCGGCGAAGCGCAGAAGCTCGCCCTTGCAAGAGCTCTTTACAAGGACAGCCCCCTTGTAATTCTTGATGAGCCTACGGCAGCTCTTGACCCTGTGGCAGAAAATGAAATTTACAGCCGTTTTAACTCATTTACAGAAAATAAAACTGCAATTTACATTTCCCACAGACTTTCAAGTTGTATTTTCTGCGACAGGATAGCTGTGTTTGACAAAGCAAGGCTTGTTGAAGAAGGCACACACGAGCAGCTGCTGAAGTCGGGCAAGAAATACAGTGAGCTGTGGAACGCACAGGCGCAGTATTATAAGGTATAAATAAGGGGAGGCTGATGAACATTATATATAAACAATTTGAAAACCGTTACGCAAAAGACGTTGCTAACCTTCAAAAGCAATGGGCAAACGATGCAATAACATTTGGTTTTGTCGCCGATAATGAAGATGAAATCATGTCTTATGACAAAGAGTATTTTTATGTAGCTTTTGACGATGAAACAGTTGTCGGTTATGTGACGGGTGAAGTAAAAATAAATGACAAAGATAACTATATGAACGTGTTTCCGTTGAACGCAGAATTTCTTCAGGTTTATGATTTGTACATTGATCCTGCATACAGAAATAAGAATATTGGAGCAGAACTTTTAGTGATAGTTGAACGAAAAGCAAAGACTAATAATGTTGAACATATTTTTCTTTCATCTGCCACAAAAGATGCAGAGTCGGTTCGTCAATTTTATGAAAAAAACGGTTTTAAGATTTGGACCACAGCATTTTTTAAATGAGAACGGTGCATATTTACCTTATATTTTCAAAAATCTTTCAAATACCCCTTGACATCAGGGGTATTTTTTTGTATAATCAACAAGCTGTAAAGTTAAATATCTTTACACACAGCAAAAAAGGAGGGAAAAAAGTGGCAAAAAATCTTGACATAATAATGCTTCTTGATATTTATGGCGAAATGCTTACACAGAAGCAGCGTGATTTTCTTGAGTATTATTACAACGATGATTTGTCTCTCTCTGAAATTGCAGAAAACGAAGGAATTACCCGTCAGGGTGTCAGAGATGCCATAAAGAGAGCTGAGGTTCAGCTTCTTGATATGGAAGAAAAGCTCGGTCATTGCCGCAGCTTCAACAGCATTAAGCGCAGCGTTGATGAGATAATTGAGCTTTCCGATAAAATCAACGAAATAAACTTACAGAGTATTCTCTCAAGAGATATAAACGATGCGGTTGCAAGAATCAAAACCCTTGCTCAGCTCGTTAAAGAAGAACAGTAAAGGAGAGTTTCTATGGCATTTGAAGGTCTTTCAGATAAGCTTGAAGCCGCCTTTAAAAAACTGAGAAGTAAAGGTTCGCTTACAGAATCAGACGTTAAGGAAGCTATGCGTGAAGTACGCCTTGCTTTACTTGAAGCTGACGTAAACTATAAAGTAGCAAGAGACTTTACAAAAACAGTTACCGACAGAGCTGTCGGTGAAAAGGTAATGGAGAGTCTCACTCCGTCACAGATGGTTATTAAGATTGTTAACGAAGAGCTTACTAACCTTATGGGCGGAACAAAAGCCAGACTCAGTGTTGCAAATCATCCGCCCACAATCGTTATGATGTGCGGTCTTCAGGGTTCGGGTAAAACAACCCATAGTGCAAAGCTGGCATTGATGCTTAAAAATCAGGGACACAGACCCTTGCTGGTTGCCTGTGACGTTTACAGACCTGCTGCTATCAAGCAGTTGCAGGTTGTTGGCGAAAAGGCAGGAGTTCCTGTTTTTGAAATGGGACAGATAAATCCCGTTGATATAGCAAAAGAAGCTGTTAAGATGGCGAAGGATCACGGTTACGACTATGTATTTCTTGATACAGCAGGTCGTTTACACGTTGATGAAGAGCTGATGAACGAGCTTAAAAATATCAAAAGTGAGGTTCATCCCCACGAAATTATGCTTGTAGTTGACGCTATGACAGGTCAGGACGCAGTCAATGTTGCAACATCCTTTAATGATGCGCTTGGCATTGACGGTCTTCTTCTGACAAAGCTTGACGGTGATACACGTGGCGGTGCGGCTCTTTCTGCAAGAGCTGTTACAGGCAAGCCTATTAAGTTTGTGGGTACAGGCGAAAAGCTTGAGGATCTTGATGTTTTCCATCCCGACAGAATGGCATCACGTATTCTCGGTATGGGCGATATGCTTTCGCTTATTGAAAGAGCTGAGCAGGAGCTTGACGAGAAGAAGGCAAAGGAGCTCGAAGAAAAGCTTCTGAGAAATAAGTTTGACCTTAATGATCTTCTTGATCAGTTCAATCAGATCAAGAAAATGGGTTCACTTAAAGATATGCTCGGTATGATTCCCGGTCTTAATAAGAAGGTGAATGAAGCCGATATTGATGAAAGACAGATTGACAAAATGCAGGCAATTATCCTTTCAATGACTCCCAGAGAAAGAGAAAAGCCCGATATAATCAACCCCTCAAGAAAAAAGAGAATTGCAGCCGGTTGCGGTATGCAGGTTGAGGATGTCAACAGACTTCTTTCACAGTACAGACAGATGCAGAAGCTGTTCAAGCAGATGAACGGCAAGGGCGGCAGCAAGAGACGCCGCAGAAGAATGCCGCCGATGAATTTCGGAAATATGGGCGGATTCCCGATGTAAAACACACGCAATAAACACTCAGCGTGTAATAATATAATAAACATAAATTTTTGGAGGTAACAAAAATGGCAGTAAAAATCAGACTTCGCCGTATGGGCGCAAAGAGAGCACCTTTCTATCGTGTAGTTGTAGCAGATTCAAGATATCCCCGTGACGGTCGTTTCATCGAGGAAATCGGTTACTACAATCCCATGAAGGAGCCCGGTGAAATCAAGATCGATGCAGACAAGGCTCAGAAGTGGCTCAACAACGGCGCTCAGCCCACTGATACTGTAAAGGCTCTTTTAAAGAAGTGCGACATCATTAAGTAATTTTTGGAGGACATAAACTTGAAAGAATTACTTAAATCAATCGCACAGGGCTTAGTTGATAAGCCTGAAGCCGTTAATGTTGAAGTTGACGATATTAACGATGAAGGTGTCGTGGTTTATCATCTTCATGTTGATGCTGATGATATGGGCAGAGTAATCGGTAAGCAGGGCAGAATCGCCAAGGCTATCCGTACTGTTATGCGTGCAACAGCAAATCGTAATGACTGTAAGATTTCAGTTGAAATCGATTGATAACCCGAACAAAAAAGCCTGTGTTCCAACACAGGCTTTTTCAAGTAGTACAATCTAAAGGAGGACAATTATGTTAAAGCAGTATCTAGAGGTCGGTCAGATTGTGGGTACACACGGCGTAAGAGGCGAGGTCCGTGTAAATCCCTGGTGCGATACTCCCGAATTCCTCAAAAGGTTCAGGACATTATATTTTGATGCAACGGGGGAAAGAGCTGTTAAGGTGATTTCTTCAAGAGTGCACGGAAATATAGTTCTTATGCAGCTTGAGGGTATTTCAACGGTTGAAGAGGCCGCTGTTCTTCGTAATAAGGTTGTATATATGAACAGAAAAGATGCCAAGATACCTGATAATTCTTATTTCATTCAGGATCTTATTGACTGCAAGGTGATTGATGCCGATAACGGCACGGAATACGGCGTTCTTACAAATGTCAGCGAAACGGGCGCAAATGATGTCTGGCATATTACTAAAGACGGAAAAGAGTATCTTATTCCCGCTATACCTCCCGTTGTAATTGAGACAGACGTTGTATCGGGAATAATTAAAATAAGACCTTTAAGGGGTATTTTTGACGATGAGAATTGATATACTGACATTGTTTCCCGAGATGTGTGAAAGTGTGCTGTGTGAAAGTATAATCGGCAGGGCACGTGAAAACGGTCTTGTTGAAATCAGTTGCACAAATATCAGGGATTATACCAAGGACAAGCATAAAAGGGTGGACGATGCACCCTACGGCGGAGGAATGGGTATGCTTATGCAGACACAGCCCATTTTTGACTGCTATACTGATATATGTGAGCGTGCAGGCAGGAAGGTGCATCTTATTTATATGTCGCCTCAGGGTAAGGTGCTTAATCAGGAGAAGGTTAAAGAGCTTTCAAAATATGAAAATATAGCCATTCTCTGCGGACACTATGAGGGTGTTGACGAAAGACTTATTGAAGAAATCGTTGATGAAGAAATCTCAATAGGTGACTATGTGCTCACGGGCGGAGAACTTCCGGCGCTCATTCTTGCTGACAGTATTTCAAGAATGTTACCCGGTGTTTTATCAAATGACGAGGCATTTACCAAGGAAAGCCACTATGAAGGTCTGTTGGAATATCCTCAGTATACACGGCCTTATGAGTGGCACGGACGTCAGGTTCCGGATATACTGTTATCAGGACACCATGCCAATATTGAGCGCTTTCGCCGTGAGGAATCGTTGAAACGGACATATATGCGCAGACCCGATATATTGTCAAAAGCTCAGCTCAGCAAGGCAGATATTGAGTATTTACGCAAGCTCAAGGAAAAAATCAAAAGCGAAAAAGAGGATAAAAGTGAGTAATTGTGAAAATTAATATAGCAATTTTGCACAAACATATCCTTTTAATTTATTAAAGTTTTATAGCTACAAACAAAGTTTGAATTGTTGACGAATTTGGTCGCCTAAAATCATTGACGAAATAAAGTTTTGTGGTATAATAATCATACTTTGAAACTATGTGAAATAGTGTAGATTTTTGTAATTATATTTATAGGAGTTTTAGCTATGTACGTTAAAGATGTAAAAGTTCAGAATCAGGTTGGTCTTCACGCTCGTCCGGCAACATTTTTCATCCAGAAGGCTAACGAGTTCAAGTCATCAATCTGGGTTGAGAAGGAAGAACGCAGAGTAAACGCAAAGAGCCTTCTCGGTGTACTTTCATTAGGCATTATGGGTGGCACAGATATCAGAATTATCGCAGGTGGTTCTGACGAAGAGCAGGCTGTTGAAGAGCTTGTAAAGTTAGTTGAAACAGGCTTTGCTGAATAATTCAGGTTGTTTTGACTTGCACATCGCTCAGGCGATGTGCTTTTTGTTTTATAATTAAATATTAACAAAAAATCCTTTAAAACATAATGGTGCAATGTTATAATCAGAATACAAAGGAGAGATGAATATGAAAAAAACCGTGACAGCACTTTTTAAGAAAGCAACTGCAATTATATGTATAACACTGATGCTGATTTCTGCATTAAATACGGGATTTGTTTCTTTGGCTGCAGATGATTTTGATAATCAGCTTGCAGCTTTTCCCGAAAGCTACCGTATATATCTTCGTCAGCTTCACGAAAAATATCCTGATTGGAAATTTGAGGCACTTGAAACAGGACTTGTCTGGGAAACGGCTGTTAAAGAAGAAAGCAGTAAAAACAGAAGCCTTGTGCCGAAAAATGCAAGCTATTACCTGAAAAGCCGAAAGCCCGGTGACTATATTCCCGAAACGGATACATACATCGAAAAAGACGTAGGTTGGGTCAGTGCTACAAGTGTTGCCGTGGCACATTTTATGGACCCGAGAAATTTCCTGAATGAATCAGATATCTTTCAGTTTGAACTTTTGTCGTTCAGTAATACCATTACGGTTGAAACTGTTGAAAAGGTGCTCGAAGATACATTTATGCAAAATTCTGCCATTTCTTATTATGACGCAGAAGGAAACTATTTTACTCTTGAAAAAACTTACGCAGAAGCTATATACGATGCAGGTAAAGAGTATAATATAAATCCTTGTTATCTTGCTTCTAAGATAAGAAATGAGATAGTGATTTCAAGCGGAGAGGGCAGCAACTCAGTCAGCGGAAAGTATGAAGGCTTTGAGGGTATATATAATTTCTATAATATCGGTGCATCTGACGGTGAAAATCCGATTAAGAACGGTCTTGAATGGGCAAGCAACAATGATGCCGCTTACGGAAGACCGTGGACAGACCCCGAAAAGTCAATTAACGGCGGAGCTTTGTGGATTGCGGAAAAGTATATCGCAAAAGGTCAGGATACCGGATACCTTCAAAGATTTAATGTTGCACCCGATTCGGAATATCCCGTATATACACATCAGTATATGACAAATGTTTCGGGAGCAGATTCTCAGGGGTATTCAACCTACCTTTCCTATAAGGATTTGGATTTGCTGTCACTCGAACGAGTTTTCAGCATACCTGTTTATGAGGATATGCCCGGTGAATCGGCTCAGTCGCTTGACGTTATGATTGAAGACATCGGCAGTATGTCTGCTGTTGTTAATTATTCATCAGTTAATGTGAGAAGCACACCGTCCACATACGGAGAGATTGTGGTCAGGCTGACCCGTGGCACAAGGGTTGAAATTCTTGACTCAGGAAGAGTAGAATCACTTTATTACGGACATTTTCTCAATAATCCCTTCTGGTGCAGAATCAGCGCAGAGGTTAACGGAATTACCTACACGGGATATATGAGCTGTGACTATCTGGATTTTGTGCCTTCTGCAACAGTTATTGCAGGTTCTTCGCTTCAGACGTCGGTGCTTACGGATACGGGCGAAGCTCCATCGTATTTTTCCTTTGACGAATCGATTGCAACGGTTGATAAAAACGGCACGGTTACTGCAAAAAAATGCGGTACGACACAGATATTTGCAACTACCTCAGGCGGTGGCTTTGATTCCTTTGTTGTTCAGGTTGACCATTGCTTCAGCTATTGGAAATCGTTGAAGGTGCCGTCATGTACCGAAACGGGGCAGGATATCAGGTGTTGCCTGTATTGCGATTACACCGAAACACGGACTATACCCGTAACGCAAGCACACAAAAGCCTTGTCAAAATCAAGGCGGTTGCACCTACTTATACAAAAACCGGTCTTACAGAAGGGGTCAGATGCGCAGATTGCGGTAAAATCACAGTTTTACAAAAGACTGTTGCAAAGCTGACACTCGATAAGGTCGAGGGACTTAAAGCCAAAAAAATCAAAGTGGCGAAATCGTCAGAAATAACGCTTACCTGGAATAAGGTTGATGACGGTGTCAAATATGAGATTTACAGGTATACAAGTGGCAAGTGGAAGAAAATTAAGACAACCTCCAAAACATCGTATACTGTTAAAAAGCTTAAAGCTGACAAATCATATAAGTTCAGAGTCAGGGCAGTTGTTGACGGTGCTGTACCGGGAAAATTCAGCACAAGCCTGAAGGTTGAAACAATCCCTGAGAGTACAAAGCTCAAGCTGAATGCAGGCAAAAAACAGCTTACGGCTTCCTGGAGCAAGGTTTCCGATATAAGCGGATATGATTTGCAGTATTCAACCTCAAAGAAGTTTTCAAAGAAGGCAACAAAGAAAATCAATTTAAAGAAGTCTTCAAAGAAAACAACAATCAAGAAGCTCAGTAAAAATAAAAAGTACTATGTAAAAATCAGAGCATATAAAACCGTGAACGGTAAGAAGATATATTCTGATTGGTCAAAGGTTAAAAGTGTAAAGGTTAAATAAAATCTGATACCGCCTGTAAAAAGGCGGTATTTATTCTTTCGCAATATTCGGAAATTGACAATAGAAAAAAATTTGATATAATGTAAATACAGAGCATTTTTAACATTTAATGAAAGGAGCAAATGATATGAAGAAATTTAAAAGGACATATATTTTCGCTCTTTTAGCCGTTGCATTGTTGGCGATAGTTTTATCAAAGTTTATGTTTAAAACTGAAGTTGATCTTACGGGCTATCTGGTATTTGACAAATATG
Source organism: Clostridia bacterium (assembly GCA_017435665.1). Taxonomy (GTDB): domain Bacteria; phylum Bacillota; class Clostridia; order Oscillospirales; family Acutalibacteraceae; genus UBA6857. The sequence continues at coordinate 11,363 of JAFSEP010000013.1, forward strand.
CAACGAACGGAATATATGTTTATAATTTTACAACCGAAGAGTTGGAAAGATTGAAAACTGATGAATTGGTGACCTTATCTAATATTACGGGGTATAATCCCGAGAATAATTCTTATTTCTGTGTTGGTTGCACAGCAGGCGGATACTATGTTATGAGAGTATCGTCAGGGCATATAACCGATTCATGGCACTTACCTAAAGAACCCATGCAGATTAAGGCAATCGGCAATACGGTGATTATCATAATGAGAGATTCTGTGCTTTCTTTGAATACAGCTGACGGTAATATGAGCACTTTGCTGGAAAACGCAGAATTTAATGAAATTGTTACTTATGAGAATAAATTTGTCTTGTGGTCTGAAGGGTTCCACTATACCGGTGAGCTTGAAAAAGACACGGTTACGGTTGATGGTCCTATACAACACATTTCATCGTTGAAGGTATGTGGTTTTGTTGAACAGAATACTTTGTTAACCTATAAGTTTAATATGGGCGATACAACTTGTTATTTTTATGATTTGCAGACAAATAAAATTTCAAAAACTGATTATGACATTGACCAAACATTTCCTGTTGTGATAAACGGTGATAATATTCTTTGTATGTATGAATCTAATTACACTGATGAAATTAAATGGTATAACTATCAGGTTAGCAAGGATAAGCTGACACGTATTAAAAACGATAATGTAATGCTTGCCGCAAGACATGTTGAATGGATAAGTTAATTTGTCGCATTAAGTATAAATACAAGTTAATAATCAATACTGATACTGTACATAAAACTTACGAACGGCATTAATTTGCCGTTCTGTTTATTTCTTTCTTACAAAAATCATTTATTTCATTGACAGATATTTAAGAATAATATAAAATTGGATTATAAAGTTAGATAAGGAGATATTAATATGATTACAAACAAAAAAATAGTTTTAACCGGAGCAAACAGCGGCATAGGACTTGAAGTGTTAAAGTTACTGGCTCAGGGCAACAATAAAATTCTTGCAGTTGATAAGAACACAGATGTTCTTGACACTTTTGCAAATGATAATGTGATTGCATATAAGGCTGACGTTTCATCACAAGAGGCTGTTGACGGTATTTTTGACAGAGCACTTGAGATTCTCGGGGACATTGATATTTTCTATGCAAATGCCGGTTATCCCTATTATGAAGAAATGAATTACAGCGACTGGGACAGAATCAAAGCTATTTTTGAAACAAACGTATTTTCGCCGATTTATTCTTATCAGAAGTATGCTGAATACCTTAACGGAAGAAAGGGCATTTTTGCAATAACAGTTTCTGCTATCGGACAGATGGCAATTCCGGGGTTCACTCTTTACAGTGCAAGTAAATTTGCAATGCACGGTTTCCAGGAGGGTCTCAGATTTGAACTGCCCGAAAACATTCAGTTGACCTGCCTTTATCCCGTTGCAACAGATACAAACTTCTTTAAGGCGGCAAATGAAATAGATTTCAAGAAACCGTTTCCTGTTCAGCAGCCCGATGTTGTTGCAAGGAAAATGGTAGAGGGTATTGAGAACGGAAAGAAGAGAGTATCACCCTGTGTACTGTTTGGTATTTCTCAGGTATTGATGACATTCTGTCCTCCCGTAAAGACTGCATATCTTGCTCTTGAAAACAGAAAGTTCAAGGAATTCAAAAGAAGAGCTGCTGAAATAAAGGGCAGTAAATAAGGAGAGTAATAAATGAAGTACAATAAGCTTTTTGAGCCTATGAACATAGGCAAATGTGAGATAAAAAACAGAATAGTAATGGCACCTATGCTCGTCGGTCTCGGCACTATCGACGGTACCGTAACCGAGAAGCAGCTCGATTATTATGAAGAAAGAGCAAAGGGCGGTACAGGTCTTATCATTACTGAAATTACTCGTGTAAATGACGTTACCGGCGCTGCGGCTTTTGCACAGATGGCTGCAAGCCACGATTATCATATTGAGGGAATGAGAAAGCTTGCCGACAGAATACACAAGCACGATGCTAAGGTTTTTGTTCAGCTTCATCATCCCGGCAGACAGAATATCGGACTTCTTGTAGGTACTGTGCCTGCCTGTATCGCTCTTGAAAAGGCATATAAGGGCTTTCCTGACCTGCTCTATAAGATAACCCCGACTGTCGGCAAGATTATGATTGATAACAATATCGTTCCTCCTTCAGTTTGTCCGTCTAAGGTTGAACCCAGCTATTTTGCCGGAGGATTTGTCCGTGGACTTACGAAAAAAGAGATTAAGAAGTTAATACAGAACTTTATAGATGCTGCAGTCAGAGTTAAGAAGTCGGGCTGTGACGGTGTTCAGCTTCACGCATCCCACGGTTATCTTCTTCAGCAGTTTTTAAGTCCATATACCAACAGAAGAACAGATGAATACGGTGGTTCTCTTGAAAACAGGATGAGATTTATCCTTGAAATCATAGCAGGTATCAAGGAAAAGTGCGGAAAGGATTTTCCCGTTATCGTGCGTCTGACTGTTGATGAGTGTTATGAAAAAATCGGGTATCCCGATAGGGGATATAAGCTGAAAGACGGAGTGAAAATGGCAAAGATTCTTGAAAAAGCAGGAATTGATGCTATTGATGTTTCCTCAGCAAGCTATGACACCTTCAATTATTGGCTTGAGCCGATTTCATTTGAACCGGGTTGGCGTAAATATATGGCAAAGGCGATTAAGGAAAATGTGAACATTCCCGTTATTGCAGCTAACCTTATCCGTTCCCCCAAGCAGGCTGAAGAACAGCTTGAAGAGGGTGTTCAGGACTTTATTTCTCTTGGCAGGCCTCATATTGCTGAGCCTCATTGGGCAAATAAAGCTAAAGAGGGCAGAGAAAAGGAAATCAAGCGTTGCATATGCTGTCTCAACTGTATAGAAAGTATGCAGAATAATGCTTATATCGGTTGTCACGGTGAGTGTGCTGTAAATCCGAGTGTAGGCAGAGAAAAGCGTGAACTTAAAGAAAACGGTGATGGCAGAAAGGTTGTTATTATCGGTGGCGGTGTTGCAGGTCTTACCTGTGCCGAAATTCTCGGAAAAAGAGGTTTTAAACCGATCATAATTGAAAAGGAAAAGAAATTGGGCGGTCAGATTAATCTGGCAAATAAGCCTCCGAAAAAAGAAAAAATCAACTGGGTTACGGAAGATCTTACATATGCTGCAAAAAAGGCAGGAGCTGAGTTTATTTACGGTGTAGAAGCCAATCCCACATATGTACGCTCACTTGATCCGTATGCTGTGGTTATTGCAACGGGCGCAGCTCCTATATCACCGAAATTCAGCGGTGATTACGATTCTGATAAGGTTTGCACGGTAGATAAGATTCTTGCCGGAAAAGTTAAGCCTAAGAACAAGAATATCTGTGTTATAGGCTCAGGTATGACCGGACTTGAAACAGCAGAAATGCTTGCGGAAAAGTATAACAGGGTTACTGTTGTAGAAATGGCTTCTTCGGTTGCTCCCGGTACCTGGATGCAACACATTGACGATATTATGCCCAAGCTTGAAGATAAGGGCGTCAGAATAATGACAAGCGAAAAGCTTACAGCTATATATAATGATCACATAGAAACTGAAAACACAAGCACCGGAACAGTTACTGAAATACCCTGTGACCTGACAGTTCTTTCTCTCGGTGTAAGGTCAGTCAGAAAAGATGTTGATGTTTATAAAAACTACGGGTATAAAACTTATGTTATAGGCGATGCGCTTAAAACCGGCAGAATTGCGACGGCAACTGCTTCTGCCTATAATCTTGCCATGAATTTGGACTGATTCTGAGGTGAATGATATGAAGATTACTTTTATGGGTGCCGGCAGCACCGTTTTTGCAAGAAACGTAATTGGTGACTGTATGTGCAGCGAGGCATTGCGAGACAGCGTTTTCGCTCTGTATGACATTGATGCGCAGAGACTTGAAGAAAGCCGAATCATCCTTGAAGCTATGAGAAAAGCAAAGGGCGGATACGGAAAAATTGAGTGTTATGTGGGTGTTGAAAACAGGAAGGATGCCCTTCGTGGAGCAAGCTTTGTTGTCAATGCAATTCAGGTTGGTCTCTATGACCCCTGCACAATTATTGATTTTGAAGTACCTAAGAAATACGGACTGAGACAGACAATCGGTGATACGCTCGGCATCGGAGGTATAATGAGAACCCTTCGCACTATACCCGTTATGAAGGGCTTTGCAGATGATATGGCTGAGGTTTGTCCCGATGCGCTCTTTCTTAATTATGTTAATCCAATGGCTATGCTCACGGGCTATATGCTCAGATATACGCCCATAAAGACCGTCGGTCTTTGTCACAGCGTTCAATGCTGTTCAGACGGACTTCTCAGAAAGCTTGGTATGGAAGATAAGCTTGAAGGAAGAAAAGAGCTGATTGCAGGTATCAACCATATGGGTTGGCTTCTTGAAATAAAGGATAAAAACGGTGTTGACCTTTATCCTGAAATCAAGTCAAGAGTGGACGAATATATGGCAAAGCCCGATGCTGACGATAAGGTCAGAATGGATTACATAAAGAACTTCGGATATTATTGCACAGAATCCAGTGAACACAATGCCGAATACAATATGTTCTATATAAAATCAAAGTATCCTGAGCTTATCGAAAGATATAATATTCCTCTTGATGAATATCCCCGCCGATGTGTGAACCAGATTGAAAAGTGGAAGAAGGATTATGCTGAAATGCTGGAAAAGGGTGTTAAGGAGCACGAGCGCTCTAACGAATACGCTTCAAGAATAATGGAAGCAATTGTGACGGGCATACCTTATGAAATCGGTGGTAATGTTCTGAACACAGGTCATCTTATTACAAATCTTCCCGAAAATGCCTGCGTTGAAGTGCCTTGTCTTGTGAACGGCTACGGTGTGCAGCCCTGCCGTGTCGGCGCACTTCCCGTTCAGTGTGCAGCGATGAATATGACGAACATCAATGTTCAGCTTCTCACTATTGAGGCTGCCGTTACGGGCAAGAGAGAGCATATTTATCAGGCGGCTATGCTTGACCCACATACAGGCAGTGAGCTTGATGTTGACACTATCAAAAGAATGGTTGACGACCTTATTGAAGCTCACGGAAGCTATTTGCCGAAATTCAGTGTTTAAAAACGGTTTTTGCAGGAGGTTGGTTTTTCTGCGGAACTCCGTTCCGCGCCGCCCACGACTGCGGGCGGCGTTTTATCTGCTCCAACAAAATGCAATCTGATTTTTCTGCTGTAACATCAGTCAATTATTGACAAATTCAATTTATGGTGATATAATTTTTCCGAATTGAACCACGGTTCGATTTAAAACTGATTTAAAAAGGAGAAATGACTTGTCTAACATAAGAAGTGAAGCAGAAACTAAAGAATTACACAGAAAAATCCTGACTGCTGCAACAGCTTTGTTCATTCAGAAAGGCTATGAGCGAACAAAAATAACCGACATTGCAAAGCTGTCCGGTGTTCCTAAGTCAAAGATACTTTATGTAATGAACAGCAAAGAGGAAATTTTAGGATTGCTTGTCACAAGGTTTCTCGACGGTGTTACGTCGGCATCAGATGCAGTCTCAAAAAAGCTCACCGACGATAAAGTGCTTATCCTGATTGCCAATGAGGTCTTGCAGCTTTATATGGCAGAAATGAATGAGGATATGCGTAACCTTTACCTTTCAGGCTATTCAATGCCTAAAACAAGCGAAGAGGTACTCAAGCGAAGAACAAATATGATGTATGAGGCCTTCAAAGAAATCTTTCAGGATTTTGCAA
>JAFSEP010000014.1 GCA_017435665.1 Clostridia bacterium
TAAAGCTTTCCGCCACAAAATTTGTCTACAACGGCAAGCAAAAAACGCCCAAGCTTATTATCAAGGACAGTAAGGGCAAAGAGCTTCTTAACAGTGTGGATTACATTTATTCTATGCCCAAAAAAAGAACAGAAATAGGAAAATATACTGTTGAAGTGACCTTTAAAGGTAATTACAGCGGCGAAAAGAAGCTCACCTTCACAATAGTTCCCGACGTAACAAGTAAAATTACTGCTACGCAGACCACAACAACAGTTACTCTTAAATGGAGCAAGGTGCCGAAAGCGGACGGCTACAGAGTTTATGTGTACAATACAAAAACCAAGAAGTACGAAAAGCTCAAGGATGTTACAAAGACGACCCTTAAGATAAGCAAACTCAAAGCAGGCACAATCTATAAATACAAGGTAAGAGCATATACCAAAACCAAGGCTGACGGTACAATCTGGGGAGATTACTCAAAGGTGTTTGAAACCGCAACAAAGTGCAAGACTCCTAAAATCACCAAGCTTACAACAACCAAGGGTAAGGCTACCGTAAAATGGAGCAATGTAAGCGGTGAAAGCGGCTATCAGGTTTACTATTCAACCAAAAAAGACAGCGGATACAAGAAGGCTGCTTCCTACAAAACAAACGTAGTAAAGGGCTCAAAGAGCAAGCTCAAGAGCGGCAAGAAGTATTACTTCAAGGTCAGAGCTTACAAAACCGTTGACGGCAAGAAGATTTACAGCGCCTGGAGTGCAGTTAAGAGTGTGAAGGTAAAGTAAAAATATTATTGTTAAACCGCTGAGGAGAAAAAATCCTCGGCGGTTTTTGGCGTTCTACTCACAATATAATTCAGTAGCAGCTGCCAATGGTCACACGTAAGTGTCAGGGGTATTCTTGACAACGAAATCTATATCGGAAACACTGTCCACTACAAATGTCAAAAGGTTTCCTTCAAAAGCAAGAAAAACCGTAAGACTACTGAAGACGAATGGTTGCGTATTGAGAACACACACAAACCACTTATCTCAAAAGACTGTGGGATTTGGCTCACTTGCATATCAACTCCCGTAAGAGACAGTCAAAGAAGGGTGCAGACAATGTTTTTGCAGGCTTGGTTTTCTGTGGTGAATGCGGTTGGACTTTATGTACGGCTAACTGCAAAAAGCAGGCAAAATACTTGCGATGCAACAAATACAGTGTTCGCGGTAAAACAGCATGCTCACTACACTTCACACCTTTCAAATTGCTTTACGGTGTGGTCTTGCTCCGATTACAGTACTGGCTGCTTGAAGTTCATCAGAATCAGGATAAGATTCTTGACAGGCTTTTACAATCTGGTGAAAGACAGCGAGAAACGGAACGTAAGCATTATGAGAAAGAAATACAGAGAGCCACTAAACGCAAGAAGGATGTTGATCGATTATTTGTGAAGACATACGAGGATTTTGCTTGCGGCAGGCTTGACGAAGAAAACTATGAAATGCTCAGAACAAAGTACCGTAACGAACAGATACAGCTTGCAGATCAAATCTCGCAGTACGAAGAAAAGCTGACGGATACAAAAGCCACAGAGGAAAATGTGCGTAAGTGGATTGACTTAATCAGCAAATATTCAGAAATCAATGAGCTTACCGCACCGCTTCTCAATGAACTGATTGATAAAATTGTAGTTCACGAGAAAAGAATTGATACCGACGGAAAACCAACGATAGATATTGAAATCTATTACCGGTTTGTCGGCAGAATTGATTAACACACATTAGAATGAGCCTGTCCTCGCAGGCAGACTCAAATTTAGGGAGAATATATATAATACCCTTAAGTAATGTAAGGCCGGTCTCGGCATATACCAACGTATTGCGGAGCCTTTTGTATAAATGCCGAAAAAATCATAAATAACTGACGGAATTTAATTGAAATTTCAGTATTGTGTATGATATAATGACTATACATAACTTCTAAGGAGAATTTTTATGGCGAAAATAATTTCTTTATTGACAGCATTGGCGCTTAACGTGACGTCCTGCCCGTTTTTCTGGGTGCCCACACTTGAAATTGATGCCTCTGATATAAAGGGTGCAGTTTCTTCAAGAGCGTCCGGACACCTTTACGGTATTGCCGAGAAGGGCGTACCAAGCAAGGCAATGACAAACAGCCTTGATATCTCATCAGTATCACAGAAGGTTGTGGGCGGCTTACAGCACCCCGTAGGTGACGTGGCACACACAGCTTCTCAGCTTGATAACTGCGATTACATAGTGGTATATCTTCAGGACAGCTTTGATACCTGGTATTACTGCCATCAGCAGATTGTTGATATGAGAAAAGAAGGTACGTACGATTGGCGTGAATTCATAAACAAGGAATACTTTCCCAGAGTAAGGGAAGCGGTTGAATACCTTTCAAAGCAGGAATACGCCGACAGACTTGTTTACTGTATATATAACGAGGCTGACAACGGTATATGGTTCGGCGACTTCATTGACGGAAACTGTGTCTGCACAGAGGAAAGCAGACAGAACTTTTATGAAGCATGGAAGATGACATATGACCTTGTGAAATCTCTTGACCCCGACGCAAAAATAGGCGGACCGGGATACTTTGATTACGATACGGCAAAGATTACAAACTTTATGTCCTACTGCAAGGAAAACAACTGTGTGCCCGAGATTATGATTTATCACGAGCTGAGCACCTGGTCAATTCCCGACTGGCAGAAGCACGTTGACGATTACAGGCGTATCGAGAAGGAGCTTGGCATCTCCGAGCTTCCTATTATCGTAACGGAATACGGCTGTATGGACGATTGCGGTGAGCCCTCAAGAATGCTTCAGTATGTGACCACCATTGAAAAATCGGGCGTATGGGGTAACATAGCCTTCTGGAGACTTGCGAATAACCTTAATGACAACTGTGCCGATGATAACTCACCCAATTCAAGCTGGTGGTTATACAGATGGTATGCGGATATGGAGGGCAACCTTCTGGGAACAAAGGCAAATGCCCTGAGAGAAAAAGACCTCTACGACGGTGACTGGAGACTGAAATATACAGGTCTTGCTTCAATGACGGAGGAAAAGGATAAGATTGAGGTTATCTGCAACGGAAGTAAGGATATGAGGGCAGTAAAGCTCACAAATCTCAATGAAACTCAGCTTTCGGATAAGGTGAACGTGAAGGTTGAGTGTGTGTATTATAAGGGACTTACGGGCATCGTAAGTGAGCCTTATGTTATCAAGGAATACACCGTTTCGCCTGCCTGCGGCACTCTTAATATAAATATTCCCGGAACGGACAGTGCTTCGGTTTATCATATAACCGTCACTCCTGCAGGAGATGAAGTCAAGGGTTACAGCTCAGGCAACCTTCCCGTAAGATATGAATTTGAGGAAGGCAGGCTCAAGGGCAAGGCTTATACATATGACAGCGCCTATGCTACAACAGGTGAGCAGAAGGGTATGGTCGGCGGCTTTGAGAATGACGGCGACGGAGTAAGACTTTATTTCACCGTTTCAAAGTTCGGTACATATAACCTTGAATTTATTTACGGAAACTCAAATGACGGCTCCAAGCCCTCAGACAGAGATTTTTCAAAGGCTTATCTTAAAATTGACGGCAAGGAACAGGAAATTTCCTTCCCCAATACAATCAAGAGTGAATATACCTCCTGCCTGCCTCTTCAGGTTGAGCTGACACCGGGTGTTCACGCAGTTGAATTCAGCCATAACGAAGGTACCTTCGTCCTTGACAGTATGCTGGTTTCACTCTATGAGGAAGGCAAGGAAATAAGTGTTCTCGATGACTCAGCAGATAAGAGCGCATTCCTTGCAGTTGCACCCTATGACGGATTTTTCAGGATAAACACAAACGGTGTACAGGTAAAGCTTGATATTGACGGCGCAACAGCAAATGTAAGTTCGGGCGATCTTGTTTACCTTCGCAGAGGTCTTAACGAGGTGAAATTTGACAGAGCAGATATGACCTGCACATTTACAAAAACAGACGAAAAAGCCTTCACTCAGACGGTAACCCCCGCACAGATGACAACCTATGATTCAGCAAAAATCTCAACGGATAAATACGGCAATACCTATCTTGACGGAATATCCTGCGAGGGGGGCAGGGCGTCCTTTAAGGTGAATGTCCCCGAAAGCGGTGACTACCGGGTAACCCTTACCTATGCGAATAATTCCGAGGGCGGATACCACGCATATAACGTTGACCTTATCGAAAGATATGTCTCAGTTGAGACAAACGGAAGTGAGCAGGATGTTTTCTGCAGAAATACATACAGTAATTATAATTACAGAACCGTAACCTTTAATCTTTTGCTTAACAAGGGTGAAAACGAAATCACATTCTCAAACAGCGGTAACACTAAGTTCAACAATATGGAAACCTTTGCACCTCTGATTTCAACCGTAACGGTAAATCAGGTTTGCAGTTGATTATTCTTATCACTTAACGGAGGTACAATATGAAGATTGAAGTGATTCTCTTTTTAAAGAAGGCTATGGCGTATATTATGTCACTTATTCTTACGGCATTTCCCTGCCTCGGCGGTTCGCAGACGGTTGTGCGCCCCGATGCAAATACTGTCGGAGCATATGACTCGGCTTCGGCTGACTACGAGCTGAATATTGATGCTCTTGATGAAATCCACGATATCAGCGACCTGCTTTTCGGTATCTTCTTTGAGGATATCAACTTTGCCGCAGACGGTGGTCTTTATGCGGAAATGGTTGCAAACCGTTCATTCGAATATACCGAGCTTGCGGCAGGTGATCAGCTTTATGCATATAATGCCGTAAACGGTGCTGACCTTCAGGTGAAGATAGCTGATGCTGAAAACGGACTTAACGAAAACAACACAAACTATCTTCTTATGACTAACTCTGCTGATGCCCCCGCAGGCATTGAAAACAGAGGCTTCCTTGACGGAATGAGCATTGTGGAGGGTGCAGACTATAACTTCACCGTCTATGCAAAGGCTGTTGAAGGCTATGAAGGTAAGCTTTGTGTTAACCTCACAGCTGACGGTCAGGTTGTTGCATCAGGTGAAATCGAAGGTGTAACAGACCAATGGCAGAAGTATTCGCTTACTCTCACATCATCTGTTACAGCTTACGAAAACGTTAAGCTTCAGGTGCTTATTGATAAGGGAAGTGTTATGCTCGATATGATTTCTCTTTTCCCCGAGGATACATATAAGGGCAGAGAGAACGGTCTGAGAAAAGACCTTTGCATACTTCTTGAGGAGCTTCAGCCTAAGTTCCTCCGTTTCCCCGGCGGCTGTATAACCGAGGGTGAAAGCGATGAAACGGACTATGACTGGAAGGATTCAATCGGTGTAGGCAAGGACGGAGAGCCCCTTTACTTTAACGGAGGATACGGTGATGTTGCAGCCCGTACTCAGGGCATAAACCTCTGGACACACCTTGCCGCAACAGATGATCCCTATCCCTGCTTTATGACCTACGGTCTCGGCTTCTATGAGTATTTTCAGCTTGCTGAGGACATCGGCGCTGTGGGTGTTCCCGTTCTTAACTGTGGTCTTTACTGTCAGATGAGAGGCAAGGGTCCCATTGAAATGGATACTCCCGAATTTGAACAGCTTATTCAGGATATGCACGACCTTGTTGAATTCTGCAGGGGCGGAGCAGATACAAAGTGGGGTAAGGTGAGAGCATCTCTCGGCCATGAAGAGCCCTTCGAGCTTAAATATATCGGTATCGGAAACGAAAACGAGGATACCGTTTACTTTGAAAGATATGCGGCTTTTGCTGAGTCCTTCAACGAAGCAAAGAAGGCAAATCCCGATTTGTACGAAGGTATTGAGCTTATTTATTCAGCCGGTGCTTCAGATGCCACACACAGCGGAAAGTATCTTTCATCATATGAGTTTGCCGAGGAATGGCTCAAGGAAAATCCCGATGCTGATATAAATGACTTCGCCGGTGCAACAGACCAGCACTACTATAACGAGCCCGAATGGTTCCTTCAGAACACAGATTACTATGATGAAAAGAATTATAAGAGAGACCCTGCCGAAATGACAGATACAATCTACGGCGGCGGTATCAATGTTTTCCTCGGTGAATACGCCGCAAGGTCAAACAATCTTAACGCTGCACTTGCAGAGGCGGCATATATGACAGGTCTCGAAAGAAACGGTGATATTGTCAGAATGGCTGCGTATGCACCTCTTTTCGGTAATCTTACAGCTACTCATTGGTCACCCGACCTTATCTGGTTCAATAATCATCAGTCAACAGGTTCAATCAGCTACTATATGCAGAAAATCTTTTCTGTAAACGCAGGCACAAAGCTTCTTGCTTCGGAGCTGAACGGTGCTCTTATGGCTCCTGAAGTGCTTTCGGGCCGAGTAGGCGTGGGTACCTGGTATACGGCAGCTGAGTTTGATAACGTGGTTGTAAAGGACAATAAGACAGGCATTGTCCTCGACTATGATACCTTTACCGTTCCCGATGAATGGTGGGAGTGGGAAACACCCACAGACGGCAATTTCAAGCTCAAGTGGGGCAAGCTGGTTCAGGATCAGGACTGGACAAGCGGCAATGCTCTTTACGGCTCGGTTGCATACTTCGGAAGCCCCGACTGGACAAACTACACATATACTGTTGAAGCCACAAAGACAAGCGGCGGAGAAGGCTTCCTCATTCCCTTTGCAGTTCAGGATAAGGATAACTGTCTGTTCTGGAATATCGGCGGCTGGGGCAATACAATTTCCTGCCTTCAGAGAATACAGAACGGTGTAAAGACAGGTCAGATAAACGGCACAATCAAGCCCTTTGCCGTAGAGGAAGGCAGAACCTATGAAATCAAAATAGTTGTTGACGGCTATAACGTCAAGGGCTATATTGACGGTGAGCAGTATTTTGATTATGATGCTTCCTCTGTTACAAGGGCTGAGGCATACCACGTTGTAAGCACAGACGAAACAGGAGATATTATCATCAAGCTCGTCAATACAACCGGCACCAACAGAGTCTTTGCCGTTGATATTGCAAACGGTGAAGCTCTTGCAGATGAAGCAACCGTATATCAGGTTGCAGGTGATGATCTCGGTAATGACAATATCCTCGGCGCTGAGGAGGACTGCATTATGACGGAAATGAAGGTCAGCGGTATAAGCGATAAGTTCAACTATACCGTACCGCAGTATTCCGTAACGGTTATAAGAATACCGAGAGGTTAATTCGCAATGTAAATTGAAAATATGCAACAAGACGGCACGGTGTGCCGTCTTGTTGTTTACCTGAATTTTTTTACCATTCATAGATAAAAAACACATATGCTTCTTAATCGGTTGAAATCTGTCAGCAAATGTATTAAACTAAAAAAGAGGTGAGAAATATGAATCTTGGCGACCTGATAAGTGTAAGAACGGTTGAGGAGGAGAAAATGCTCTTAGGTGAGGGGCAGAAGCATACTCCGTACCGTGATGAAATCCGTCTGTTTTCCTGTGTTCAGCAGGGTGATGTGAACAAGCTTATGGAGGAAATTTCAAATATTGAAGCATCCATAATAACAGGAAAGCTCTCTAATGACGGTATAATGCAGTATAAATACCTTGCGGTAAGCATTGTAACCCTTGCCGTCAGGTATGCCATTCAGGGCGGTCTGAATGAGAAAATGGCATATGAAATTTCCGACAGTATAATTATGACCGTTGATTCAATGAAAAGTCCTCAGGAGATACTCGTTTACGTGGCATCGGAGATTGTCAGGCTGACAGAGCTTGTGGGAAGGAGCAAGTCCCATCCCATACAGTCCCCTCACGTGAGAAGGTGTATTTCATATATCAATGAAAACCTTGGTGAAAAAATGACGGTGAACTGTCTGTCTGATTATTGCGGAATATCACCCGATTATCTTTCTCAGATTTTCAAGGAGGAAATAGGGGAAAACCTAAGCTCATACATAACGGGAAAGAAGCTGGAACGGGCAAAGGAAATGATAATAGACAGATGTGAAAACAGAGAAATATGTCGGTCACTCGGTTTTTCTTCACAGTCTCATTTCAGCACAGCCTTCAAAAAGAGATACGGTATGACACCTTCGGAATATCGGAAGCTGGTGCGCTAGCTTATTTGAGAAGAAAATTGTCAACACTTTAACTTTTTTGCGGTAATGCATTGAAATTTGGTGTTTGAAGTGATAAAATTGATTTATAAGAAATAAGAGTGGGAGGCGCTTTTATGAGTAAAGTAAAAAATGAAGCAAAAATTAAAAACCCCCTTATCGTAGCTGTCCGTGAACAGCTTGAGCACAGGGCAACGTGGCTCTATCTCCTTTGTGACGAGGGAAGAAAGAGAGGTCTTGACCCCAAGGATTTCGGCTCTGAAGCTGTAAAGCGCTGCGGTCTTTATCAGGGTGAGGGACTTGTTAAAAAGGGCGGAACAGACAGTCTCAAGGGACTGAGAAAGACTCTTTTCACAAAGCCTGCACAGTGGGTGTTTGAAATGGATATCGTCAATTCAACTGACGATGAGCTTGAAATCAAGTTCCATTACTGTCCTCTTGTTAAGGCATGGCAGAAGCTGGGATGCTCTGACGAAGAAATTGCTATGCTCTGCGATATCGCTATGTGCGGCGACAGAGGTATCGGTGAGATGTACGGAAGTGCACTTGATCTTCCCAAGACAATCGCAAACGGCGACGATATCTGCCACCTGAGATACCATAAGGTAAAGTAAGCTGAAAAATAATAAGCACCTATGAACAAGGCTTAGTTCATAGGTGCTTTTGTCATATTGTCAGGCTTTTGACTCTTTCGTATTCTTCGTCGGTGATTTCAATTATTCCTCCGTGCTTGAAGCCGTAGGGGAAGGAGAATTGCTCCTTAGACATAGTGAAGTCAGTGTCACCGGGCTTTTCGCTTATAAAGGGTACATATCCCATTTTGCTCTTTTCACAGCCGAAGAAGTCAAGCATAAGGCACCATCTTCCGTCGGGCAGTATGAGGGTGGTGGGTGCTTCATAGGAGCCGGGCTTTTCAAGTGAAGCCATATACCTTTCGAATTCCTCATTGTGAGTATAAGGCCCGTAAAGCTTATCGGAATATGCGTGCATATTCATTGAAGGCCTTTCGGCATTTTTATAGAACATATGATAGGTTCCGTCAATCTTTACTATATGAGTATCAAGAATTTCGTTATCCTTAGTGAAGAAAAGCTCAGGGGGAGAGAAGGTCTCAAAATCCTTTGTTCTGCTGCAATAAATGGACATATGGCTGTAATTATCGGCCTCAACGGTTGAGCCCCAATGGATAAGGTATTCCTCGTTTTCCTCATCAAAGAAAACCTCTGGTGCCCACATACAGCCGAAATCCTCTCTGCCAAAGTAAATTCTCTGCTGCTGAGAAAAATTGACAAGGTCGTCGGTTTTCCACATACAGAAGCTCTTGCTTCCCGTTCGGTTCACAACCTTCCAGTCCACATTATAGTTTTCATCATAGCGATATGCGATGCATTCATCAGTTGTGATGATGACAAAGCCGCCTGTGTGAAGTCTTACAATTTCTATGTCACGGCAGCCCATTTTGCTTTCTGTGCTTCTGAGAACGGGTTTTCCGCCGTTGACCTCCTCCCAGTTAAGACCGTCCTTGCTGACTGAAAAGTAAACGCTTTCTCCGTCGGGAGTTATTTTTTCCTTGAAATGAGTGAAAAGATACGGCATATTTTTTCTCCTGTGTTTTTTCTTAAATTATAACACTTGTTATGTCCGCAGTCAATCTTAACGGAAAAACAACGATATGTCTGTCATGTGTACTACAAGTGAAAAAATACTGCATATAATGACGTTTTGTTCTTATTTTGCTTGAAAAAAATATTAGCTTGTGATATACTATATTATGTATATTAGTGCAAAGGAGAAACGCATTATGTTAAAAAAGATTTTGGCAGTAACAATGGCTGCTGTGATGATTTTCACCGCAATTCCCTTGGTAAGTGCCGCAAGAAGAAATATTTATCCCGTTGTTATGGTTTCGGGCTTCGGTGCAACGACACTTGCCATTGACGGTGAGGCAGTTTTCCCGCCCTCAATGGATAAGATTACGGATGCTCTGGGCATTGAGGAATTTACAACGGAAAGTCTCAGCCTGCTTATCTCAAAGTTTTCTGAGGATACCGTTGCAGAGCTTTCAAAGCTGGTAAAAGAAATTATCGAGCCCGTGAGAATGAACGCAGACGGAACCTCCTACTATGACGTTGAGCCTATCGTAAGCGGTGCGGAAAACACATCACTTGAAGCATTTACGGATAACGATATGCTTGCATACGTTCCCTATACCGGCTCCGAATTCGTTGATATGGAAATGATTGGTGACGAAATCGGCGACAACAACGTGTTCAGCTTTATGTATGACTGGCGTCTTGACTATGACCAGACAGCTGATCAGCTCAAGGAATATATAGACGATGTTCTTGAGCTTACCGGAGCAGAAAGAGTAAACCTTTACTCAATCAGCCAGGGATCCCTTGTTGTAGGTCAGTATCTTTACAAATATGCTGAGCTTGGTCAGACACATAATGTTGTTTTCGACACACCCGTTCTCGGCGGTACAAGCTTTGCAACCGACTGTCTTGCCAAGAGAAATCTCAAGCTCAAGCTTAACTATGTTCTTGCAATCGTAAGCGATGTTTTACATACAGAGCTCGACCTTGCAAGCCTTTCGGGATTGCTTGAAAGCATCGAAATCATCCCCGAAGCTATTGAATACGGAAGAACAGACCTTATCCTTCCTGCGATCTATTCCTGCCCCGCATTCCATCAGATGGTACCCATTTCCGACTTCCCTGCAATAAAGAGAGCCCGTCTTGACCCTGTTAAGAATGCAGCAGTTATCTCAATGGTTGAAAGATTCCAGAGAGGCTTTATGAGTAACATCACAGAAACCTTCGAGAGAGCAACCGAAGCAGGCTCCGTGGTTTCAATCAAGGCAAGCACCGGCTTCCCTCTCTGCACAAATACAAACGAATACTCAGACCTTATCGTTGATATGGAATATTCCTGCGGTGCAATCTGCGCTCCTTACGGCAGAACCTTCTCCGAGAATTACGTGCAGGCGGTTGACACCGGCAAAAACCACATTTCTCCCGACAGAACAATCGACATTTCGGCAGGCTACTGGCCTGACAGAACATGGGTGCTTAACGGACTTACACACGGTGCTCCCGAATGGTGTCCCGACTCACTTGCACTTCTTATGGACCTTCTCCTTACAGATAAGATCAAGGACGCATATTCACACCATGAGTATCCTCAGTTCTTTGAAACAGCAGCTCCCACAGCTAAGGTCAAGTTCAATTTTGAAAACACAAATTGCAGCTTCTTATATGCAGAAGCAATCGGAGATGAGTCATCCGTAAAGGTTACAAACACATCAAAGCAGGATACAATCATCCTTGCCGGCCTTTCAAGCAGCACAGGTGCAGTTTCATTTGATTACGGTTCAATCGAATTCCTCGCACCCGGTCAGTCAGCATATGTTCCCGTTACTGCTGAGACCCTTAAAAACGATGTTGTCACACTTACATATATGAATTCCGAAAAGCCTGCAGAGCCTATTACAAAGGAATTTGCAATCTGTGTGACAGACGAATACAGCGGTGCAGTCAAGACAGATGTTAAGACAGAAACCACCGTTGGAGATCTTCTTGATAATTTTGAGCTCAAGTCATTTATTTTCAACGTGCTTATCAGAGTAATCAAGAGCCTTTTCGCAAGAATGGGTATTGATATCAATTTCGGCGATTTAGGCGATCTTATCGGTATGATCAAATAAGCCGGGTCAAAATGTGCATAAGCCGCAAACTTTACCGAGATCTGATAAGGCAGTATTTCTTTAAAAAGTGAATTTTTGGCACAATAGTGCGTTAAAAACCACCGATATGCGTCAGCATTATCGGTGGTTTTTGTCCGAAAAACAAATACTGCCTTATCGGATATCGGCGTTTGGGACTGCGGCTTTTTTGGGGGGCGAAGCCCCCTGCTTCGCAGGGGGAAGCACGCCTGCGGCGTGCTTGTTTGCGGCTGCGCCGCAAACCTTAAGGTGACAGTAATCGAACCTGATAAGGTTTAACGGGGTATATTTTCACCGTAACGTCGTTAAAAAGCCTTGAAAGGCGACAGCCTTTCTGCGTTTTTTGCCTAGTTACGATAAAAATCTTCTCCCGTTAAACTTCGAAGAACCTTAAATGTCCGAGTTATAGTGCATTTGAGGATTTCTTCGACGAAACAATACTCGCGTCTTGCGAGGAGAAAAATCATCAAAGGTGCTGTAAATCGGACATTTAAGGCTTATCAGGTTCGACTACTGTCACCTTAACTAACCTCCGGCACAGACCGAAACAAAAAGCAGAGAGCAATAAACACTCTCTGCAAAATCTGCACTTATTCAATTATTCCTCCGCCGACCACATAATCACCGTCGTAAAACACAACAGATTGTCCCTTTGCGATAGCCCGCTGAGGTGCATCAAACTCAACACGGATTCTGTTTTCGTCAATCTGCTCAATAGTGGCGTTCTGCTCAGGCTGTTTGTATCTGACCTTTGCCCTGACCTTCATAGGCGAGGATAGCGTGTCAAAGGGAATAAGATTGATATTCCTTGCTGTCAGGGATGATGAAAACAGCTTTGCTTCGTCTGTGAGTATAACTCGGTTTGTATCCATATCCTTTCGGTAAACATACATAGGTGCAGGAAGTGCAAGACCTAGTCCCTTGCGCTGTCCGATGGTATAGCGAATTATGCCCTTGTGTGTGCCGAGAATTTTTCCGTCAAGTGTAACAAAGTCACCGTTTTCAAAGTGAAGCCCTGTTTTCTGCTCAATATAAGAAGCATAGTCACCGTCAGGAATGAAGCAGATATCCTGACTGTCGTGCTGATTGGCATTTATGAAGCCGTTTGCATTTGCGAGTTCCCTGACCTGAGTTTTTCTGTAACCGCCAAGGGGGAAGAGCGTACGGGAAAGCTGATGCTGTGTCAGACAGTAAAGCACGTAGCTCTGGTCCTTTGTTTCGTCCAAGCCTTTTTTCAGCAGAAATCTTCCGTTATTATCTTTTTCAATCTGTGCATAATGACCCGTGGCAATATAATCAAAGCCAAGCTCGTCAGCCTTATCAATCAGTGCGCCGAACTTGATACTGCGATTGCAGACTACGCAGGGATTGGGCGTGGCACCGCTTGTGTAAGTGTCAATAAAATCCTTTATAACCGTCTGCTCAAATTCACGGGTAAAATCGAAGGAATAAAAGTCGATTCCCATATTCTCGCAGACAGCTCTTGCGGTTTCAACATCCTTTTTGCAGCCGCAGGAATTTTCATTTTCGTTTGAGTGCATAACAAGGTTAACGCCTGCCACCTCAAAACCTTTTTCCATAAGAAGGTGAGCAGTAACGCTGCTGTCAACGCCTCCGCTCATACCTGTCAATACCTTCTGCATTTAATCACCTATCAAATCCTTAATAACCTCACCGGCAATTATAAGCCCTGCAACACCGGGCACAAATGGTACGCTGCCGGGAGTCTGTCTTTTCGGGCTGCCGTCATCGGTGGGTGGGGGAGTAATGGGCTCCTCCTTGGAATAGACCACCTTCAGCTTCTTTACATTGCGCTTTTTCAGCTCATATCTCATAACCCTTGCAAGAGGACAGACGGAGGTTTTGTAAATGTCGCTGACCTCAAAGCGTGTTCCGTCCAGCTTGTTGCCTGTCCCCATTGAGCTTATCATAGGTATGCCCTTGGTGTCAGCCGCAACAGCAAGAGCAATTTTTGCGCTGACCGTGTCAATGGCATCCACAATATAATCATAGTCCGAAAGGCTGAATACATCAGTATTATCCTTTGTGACGAATTCTTTAAGTGCCGTAACCTGACATTCGGGATTGATGTCAAGTATGCGCTTGCGTGCAATCTCAACCTTGTTCTGACCGACAGAAGAAACCGTTGCGATAAGCTGACGGTTGATGTTGGACTCAGCCACATCATCGTTGTCCACAAGTGTTATGTGACCTATACCGCTTCGTGCAAGAGCCTCAACCGTATATGAGCCCACACCGCCTACGCCGAAAACTATGACCTTTGAATTCCTGAGCTTTTCCGTTGAGCCTTCGCCCAGCAGAAGCTCACTTCTGATAAACGGATTCATATAATCAACCTGCAATTTCCATTTTTTCTATAACAATATCATCAACGGGAACAGCCAGCTCAAATCTTGAGTTATATGTCATTTCAACCTCAAGGAACTTGTCAACAACCTCCATCCCCTCGATAACCTTACCGAAGGCTGCATAGTCGCCGTCAAGGGTGGGGCAGTCATCATAGCAGATGAAGAACTGGCTTGTTGCAGAGTCGGGGTCTGTTGTTCTTGCCATTGAGATGACTCCTCTTGTGTGAAGGAGAGTATTTGCATCCCAGCCGTTTGATTTGAATTCACCCTTGATAGGTGTCAGATTTTCGCCGTTTGCTGGAGCACCGCCCTGAGCCATAAAGCCTTCCATTACTCTGTGAAAAATGGTACCTGAGTAAAATCCGCTTTTAACGAGAGAAATAAAGTTCTCAACAGACTTGGGTGCATACTCGGGATAAAGCTCAATAGTAAACTGACCGAAATCCTTAACGGTTACGATAACCTTTGTATTTCCGTCCGTTGCACTTGTGTCGGTTGAGGATGTGTTTGCATCTGTCGTTGTTTCTGTGTCTGTGTTACCTGATGAGCAGGCAGCAAAAGCAAACACCATAGCAAGACAGAGAATGAGTGAAATAATCTTAGTTGAAGCCTTCATAGTATATCTTCCTTTTTATATGTTTTTCATTATTATATATTCTGTCGGCTCATAAATCAAGTTCAACTATTGAGAAAAGAGGAAAAATATGCTACAATCATAAAGACAGGAGATGATTAAAATGTATAAAAGAGTAGAAAAGGCAAGAGATCTGTTCCTCAGCGGATTTAATTGTTCCCAGTCGGTTTTCGGCGCATTCAACGATATTTTCGGCATCAGCGATGATATGGCTATGAAGATTTCAGCAGGCTTGGGCGGAGGAATAGGCAGACTCCGTAATGTCTGCGGTGCTGTCAACGGCGGTGCTCTGGTTATCGGACTTGTTTACGGTGCAACTGAGGGCAGTGACAGCGAAGCCAAGGCACAGACCTATAAGGTTGTCCGTGAGCTTGCGGAGAAGGTAGCTGTAATGAAGGGCTCATATATATGTAAGGAGCTTCTGGGTCGCTTTGAAAGTGAAAGCTATGTTCCCGATGAGAGAACGGATAAATACTATAACGAGCGCCCCTGCACGGGAATGGTAATGCTTTGTGCAGAGATTGTCTGTGATATACTTGTTGAAGCAGGATACGAGGTTTAAAATGCAGAATGCAGAGTGCAAGACCCCTCAGTCAGCTTCGCTGACAGCTCCCCTTTCAGGGAGAGCCGCTGCAGAATTATGGGACCTGCGGTCGGCATTGTAATTGATTGTGTCGATTGGAAATTATCCGTAGGGGACGGCGTCCTCGATGTCCCTTTAACCCAATTCAACCGCAATCCGTAGGGTTGATTCATGAATCAACCGTTGCAGAAAGTTGAAATTATGGAGAAAAACAAATTCCCTGCGCAGAAACAGCCGTGATATACTTGTTGAAGCAGGATACGAGATAAAATAAAAGAGTGAAAATCTGTCTCGTTGACATATAAGACAAATTTGGGTATAATGAAAATGTAAATTAATGAAAGGATGTGATTTTGTGTGCACTAAAAATCAACTTTATGATATTACCGAAAGAATAGCTCAGGAAGCAAAGGCGGTTTTTCTTGACAGGCTTGATGATGTTCTGCTTTACGGTTCTTATGCCAGAGGCGAGGAAACAAGTGAGTCGGATATTGATATAATGATTCTTGCTGATGTAAAGAGAGAAGAACTTTCAAAATATAAAAAGACGTTTATTGCACTCACATCCGAGCTTGGTCTTGAGCACGATATAGTTATAACAGTAACTCTCAGAGACAGCGAAACCTTTAACCGTTATCTTGATGCGGTTCCGTTTTATGCCAATGTGAAGAAGGAGGGAATAAGAATTGCTGTCTGAAGAAAAAATATTTCTTTCAAAAACCCGACTTGAATTGGCGAAGGAGAGAATATCATTTGCAGATGAAATTCTTGCCCTCGGCGATTATAAAACCGTTGCAAACCGTTCATATTACGCAGTGTTTTCAGCTATGCGTGCCGTTCTTGCGTTGGATGGTTTTGATTCAAAAAAGCATTCGGGAATAATTGCTGAGTTCAGGAAGAATTATCTTAAAACAGGTATTATCACAAAAGAGCTTTCACCCATAATCGATGCTCTTGTTGAAATCCGTCAGAGCAGTGATTACGATGACTTTTATATTGTTTCAAAAGAAGAAGTCTCAGAACAGCTGAGAAATGCTGAAATGTTTATTGGAGAAATCGAAAAGTTCCTGAAAACAAAATACTGAGATATACTTCAACTTTTTTCGTTTTTTCTCTTTACATTTGGAAATACTTGTGATATACTACTAAAGCATTATGCCTATTAACACGGATACAGGAGTAAACTCAGAGAGTGAATCACCTGCCTGTACCTGAGTTATGTGGCTTGTATGTAATATTTTTAATGAGGTGATGTCATTATGACAAAGGCAGAAAAGCAGGCTATAATGGCCGAATACGCAACACACGAAGGCGACACAGGTTCTCCCGAAGTACAGATCGCAGTTCTCACAAAGAGAATCAACGACCTTACTGAGCACCTTAAGACACATAAGAAGGATCACCACTCACGTCGTGGTCTTCTCAAGATGGTTGGTCACAGAAGAAACCTTCTTGCATATCTTCAGAAGAATGATATCGAAAGATACCGTTCAATCGTTGCAAGACTCGGACTTCGTAAGTAAGCCGGAATTGTATGGCAGATGGGGTATACGTTATCCCGTCTGCCTTTCAATTTGCTTTCAGAATTTATTAGCAGAGTACCACATTAAATCAGTAAACTAACGGTAAGGCAGATTAAAGGGTTAGCACTAAATTGAGTATTGCATAAGTGCAATGCTGAATTTATTGCTAAACCCGCCTTACTGTAAAAATAAAAAATATACAGAGAGGTAAAGTAAATGTTTAACGAATTCAGAAAATTTGAAACAACACTTGCAGGCCGCCCCCTTGTTGTTGAAACAGGTAAGATGGCAGGTCTTGCAGGCGGTTCATGTCTTATCCGCTACGGTGAAACAGAGGTTCTTTGCACAGCTACAATGGCTGCAAAGCCCAGAGAGGGTGTCGACTTCTTCCCTCTTTCAGTTGACTATGAAGAGAAGCTCTACTCAGTAGGCCGTATCCCCGGCTCATTCCAGAGAAGAGAAGGTAAGGCAAGTGAAAAGGCAACTCTTTCATCAAGAGTTATCGACAGACCCATCCGTCCTCTTTTCCCCAAGGATATGAGAAACGACGTTGGCGTTGTTGCAACAGTTATGTCAGTTGACCCCGACTGCTTACCTGAAATCACAGCAATGATCGGTGTTTCAATCGCTATTTCAATTTCAGAAATTCCTTGGGACGGTCCCGTTTCAGGTGTATCAGTCGGTATGGTTGACGGCAAGTTCGTTATCAACCCCACACTTGAAGAAAGAGCAAAGAGCGAAATGGCAGTTACAGTTGCTTCAACAGACAGCCTTGTTGCTATGATTGAAGCAGGCGCAAATGAAATCAGCAACGAAGATATGTTTGATGCTATTATGCTCGCTCACGAAACAAACAAGGAAGTTGTTGAATTCATCAAGGGTATCCAGAAGGAAGTAGGCAAGGAAAAGGTTTCATTCCAGTCAAACGATCCCTCAGAGGAATTATATAACGCAATCAAGGACTTCGCTATTGAAGATGTTAAGGCAGCTCTTGACACAGACGATAAGAGAATCCGTGACGAAAGACTCAAGCCCATCTATGACGCAGTTCACGAAAAGTTCGACGAAGAATTTGCTGATGAGGCTGAAAAGATCGACGATTGCCTTTACAAGCTGCAGAAGTATATCGTACGCCGTTGGTTGCTTGATGAAAACAAGCGTGTTGACGGCAGAGGTATCAACGATATGAGACCCCTTGACGCTCAGGTTGACCTTCTCAGCCGTGTTCACGGTTCAGGTATGTTCACAAGAGGTCAGACTCAGGTTCTCACAGTTACAACTCTCGGCACAATGTCCGATGCTCAGATGCTTGACGGTCTTGATGAGGAAGTAAGCAAGAGATATATCCATCACTATAACTTCCCCTCATACTCAGTTGGCGAAACAAAGCCCTCAAGAGGCCCCGGCAGAAGAGAAATCGGTCACGGTGCACTTGCAGAAAGAGCACTTGTACCTGTTATTCCCTCAGTTGAAGAATTCCCCTATACAATCAGACTTGTATCAGAGGTTCTTTCTTCAAACGGCTCAACATCACAGGCTTCAATCTGCGGTTCAACTCTTTCACTTATGGCAGCAGGTGTTCCCATCAAGGCTCCCGTTGCAGGTATCTCATGCGGTCTTGTTACAGAAGGCGACCGTTTCATGACAATGGTTGACATCCAGGGTCTCGAAGACTTCTTCGGCGATATGGACTTCAAGGTTGCAGGTACAAAGAAGGGTATTACAGCAATTCAGATGGACCTCAAGATTCACGGTCTTACACCTGAAATCATTAAGGAAGCATTTGAAAAGACATATGAAGCAAGATGCAAGATTCTTGACGAGGTTATGATTCCCTGTATCGCAGAGCCCAGAGCAGAGCTTTCAAAGTATGCTCCCAAGATGCTCTCAACAAAGATTGATGTTGAAAAGATCGGCGACGTTATCGGTAAGCAGGGCAAGGTTATCCAGAAGATCTGCGCTGAGTGCGACTGTAAGGTTGACGTTAACGAGGACGGTTCAATCTTCGTTTCAGCTCTTGATCTTGATAACGCAAAGCGTGCTATCACAATCATCGAAACAATCGCTAACGATCCTGAGGTTGGCTCAATCTTCCGTGGTGTTGTTACACGTCTCATGTCATTCGGTGCATTCGTTGAGATTGCTCCGGGTAAGGAAGGTCTCTGCCACATCAGCAAGCTTGATGTAAAGAGAACAGAAAAGGTTGAAGATTGCGTAAATGTTGGTGACGAGGTTATCGTTAAGGTTATCGAAATCGACGATCAGGGCAGAATCAATCTTTCAAGAAGAGATGCTCTTATTGAAATCGAAGGTCTTGTACCCGAAGATGACGGTGAGTCAGCTCCCAGAAGACCCAGAAACAATAACAGAGACAGAGGCGGCAGACGCCACAGAGACTAATTGATAAAAAATGCTCCCGTAACTTACGGGGGCATTGATTATATAGGAGTATTAATATGGCACAGATAAAATTGCAGAAGCTCGTTAACGTCAGAGACCTCGGCGGTATCAGAACCGAGGACGGACGTACAATAAAAGAAAAGAGACTTATCCGCAGCGAAACTCTTTTTAAGGCTTCGCAGAAGGATATTGATAAGCTGACAAATGAATATAATCTCCGAACTGTTGTGGATTTCAGAACGGTCCTTGAGGCAGAACAGAAGCCTGACCCTGAAATAAAAGGCGTTACAAACATTTTCAATCCCATTATTGATGAGTCGGTTATGGGTATCACAAGAGAAACCATAAGCCTTTTTGACATCCCGAAAAGATATGTGGGAATGACTATTGAGCCGATGCTCTATATGCAGAATATGTATCGTGATATTGCTTTCGGTGACCTTGCCAAAAAGAACTACGCCAACTTCTTCCGTATCCTTTTACAGCAGGAGGAGGGCTCAACACTCTGGCATTGCAGTGCAGGTAAGGACAGAGTAGGTATCGGCACAATGCTTCTGCTTTCAGCTTTAGGTGTCGCACGTGAGACAATTATTGAGGATTATCTTATGACTTCATATTATTTCAGACACGAGAACAGGAAGCTGGAGCTTCTTATTCATCTCGGTGTCAGGGATAAAAAAGTCCGTGACTACATATTTTTTCTTATGGACGTTAAGCGTGAGTTCATTGAAGCTGTTTTTGATGAAATCGAAAAGTTCGGCGGAATGGATAAGTATCTTGAAGAGGTAATGGGACTTACAACTGAGAAAAGAGAAAAGCTTAAAGATATGTATCTTGATTAAATCCAAAGAAAAAGCACCGATTGAAATCGGTGCTTTTATTATGCCTTTTTACAGCTTACAGCCTACTGTATATCCCTCATAAACCGCATTGGGAATGATTCCGCCGCCGTTTGAGTCGCCTATGTTATAGATTTCCTTAACGCTGTCTTTAAGCGAATCGTAAAGCTCTGTATCCGGTCTTCCGCCAACGGCTACCACAACTGTATCGGCCTTGAGAGTGGCGGTGTTACCGTTTTTATCTTTATAAATAACAGAATCGGGAGTGATTTCTTCAACCTTACTTTCTGTAAGCAGCTTCACACCGTAGCCCTTGAGATGACCCATAATAATTGTCTGATCGGTTTTACCCGTGTTGCCTGCAAGAGTATCGAGCATTTCAATAATGGCAACCTTCTTGCCTTGCTTGCCGAGAAGCTCAGCAGTTTCACAGCCGATTGAGCCGCCGCCGATAATCACTACGTTCTTTCCCGTTGCAGCCCCCAAGAGAACATCGTTTGCATTAATTGCTCTTTCTGCGCCCTTCATTTTTAGGAAAACAGGCTTGACACCTGTTGCGCAGACAACAGCATCATAATTCTTCTGCTCGATCTCTTCTTTTGTAACCTTATGACCGAGGTGCACGTTGACACCTGTGAGCTCAAGCTGACGCTCCAGATAAGGCTTCATAAGACCGAGATGTTGCTTATAGGGAGGCTTGCAGGCAAGATTCATCTGTCCGCCAACCTCGTTCGCCATATCGTAAAGGTCTACGCTGTGACCTCTTATTGCCGCAATACGGGCTGCCTCGACACCTGCCACACCTGCACCGATAACTGCAACCTTTTTCTTGGCTTCTGCAGGGGGGATGGTGTAGTCGTTGTCGCCCCTTGCAAGTACGGCGTTACCTGAGCAGATAGCTCTCTTGCCGTGCTGAAGCTGATTGTTTATACAGTGTCCGCAACCGATACAGGGACGGATTTCGTCCTCTCTGTCCTCGTCAATAAGGTTAACAAGGTCGGGCTGAGCAAGCAGGCCGTGACCGATGAATATGAAGTCACACTGACCTGATGCAAGAGCCTTTTCGGCTGCCTTGGGGTTTTGTGCTCTGCCTCCACCGATAAGAGGGACGGTCTTTTGCTTACCTGTTGTGAGAAGTATGCCCAGCTTCATAACAAGGCACAGAGCAACAGCCATACAGTCGGGGTATGCGGATTCGGGCTTTTCCTTCTTGCCCGATTCACTTGACCATTTACCTGCAAGAACCTCAATGGCATCAACGCCTGCCTCCTGAAGCTTTTTGCAGTAATAGAGACCGTCAAGCATAGTGATGCCTGCATATGTACCAAGCTCTATAACGGAAAGCTTTACCAGAATTGCGAAATCGTCACCGCAGAGCTCTCTGATTCTCTTTATGATATTCAGGTGGAAGCGTATGCGGTTTTCTCTGCTTCCGCCGTATTCGTCTGTACGGATGTTTGCAGTTGAAG
Source organism: Clostridia bacterium (assembly GCA_017435665.1). Lineage (GTDB taxonomy): Bacteria > Bacillota > Clostridia > Oscillospirales > Acutalibacteraceae > UBA6857. Next base: position 21,636 of record JAFSEP010000014.1, read on the forward strand.
ACAAGAACTGCTGACCGAGATAATAGCCTACGGCGTGTATTTCAACACCGTCAAAGCCTGCCTTCTTTGCTCTGAGAGCTGCCTGAGCGTATTTTTCCTCGATTTCCTTTATCTCTTCAATTGTGAGGGCACGGGGAGTTTCGTTTGCAAGGCCCATCATATATGAATAGGGCATAGCAACGGCGCTGGGGCCTACGGGTTGGTCACCGATAATAGCACGTCTTGCACCTCTGCCTGTATGTGAAATCTGAAGGAAGGCCTTTGCTCCGCCTTCGTGAATGGCAGCTGCAAGGTCTGTCATACCGGGTATGTACTTATCGTCATCAATTACGAGCATACCCTTGGTGTTGAGACCGAGAGGGGAGTCAACGCAGGTAACCTCAACAATGATAGCACCCACGCCGCCCTTGGCTCTTTCTGTATAGTGGTTAATTACAGCCTTGTTGACAAAGCCGTTGTCGGACTGACTCATGCCCATAGCCGCCATAACAGTTTTGTTTCTCAGCTCAATCTTGCCGATTTTGCCCGGGGACAAAAGGTTAGGATATTTGGGATTCATATTCATTCTCCTTAAAAGTTTTCTGATTCGATTATAGTATAAGTTTGTGAATATTTCAACACATAGGGAGAAATTTGTGGGGAAATGAAAGAGACGGAACCAAAAAAGCACCTGCTCTCGCAAGTGCCTTTTATGTAAAAGAATAACCAAACGGAGCAGGATCGAGGCGAAAAAGTGCATCCGCATTGTTTGGTAAATTGGGATTTTACGAGCTTTTAATCTTTGGATGAGTTCAAGAATACTTCTATCTTTTTCGCATCCTTGTATCCGAGCTCATACAGTTTGTTCAATCCGATTTTATTTCTTGTTGCCGTTTTAATTCCGAAGCAATCTTCAGGATAAAGTATCAGCACCTTACCTTGTTTTTCAAGCTCAAGAATTTCATTTATTCTGTTATGATATAATGTGTGTGACATTGTTATAGCTTTTGCAATTTGCGGATACTTAAAAAGCAAAGGCCTGGCAAGCCATTTGGGAAAGGCAGATTTCTTATAGCTGATAGGAAGTGTCAAACAGATAATCAATTTATCACAGCCATCGTCAAATGCTTTTTTATACGGAATAGGATCAGAAATTCCGCCGTCAAAATATCTTCCGTTCTTAAACAAAACAGGTTGACGGGTTGCTATGGGTAATGCACAGCTTGCCTTTAACAAAGTGAAATCATCATAGTCTAAATCGCTTTTATAAAAATACTTTTGCTCAGAGGTATGCGCATCCGTTACTGCGGCAACAAACTTTTTAGATGATTTCATTGTGGCTTCAAAGTCCAGCGGATTCTTACCGTAACTGTTTGTTATATCGGAATAAATATAATCAAGATTTATATACATTCCTTTTTTGAAATAGTTACCTATGCTCATATATTGTTTTTCAAAAGAGTAATCCTCATAAAAGCTTTTTAATCTTCCACGCTGACCTGCTATATATGTAATAAGGTTTGCGCTTCCTGCAGAAACACCCAAACAATATTCAATATCAATAGAATTATCAAGAAGAAAATCAATAATACCGCTTACATAGTTTCCTCTTAATCCGCCGCCGACATCCATTATCCCAACCATAATATACCTCATCAATTCCTTGTTTTCCTGACTGATTATATCACTTTTCTGAAAACAAATCAATGAGCAAGCCTTGTACATCATCTATTCCGCAGGAATTGCATATCATCAACACGCAGTGTTGCATATCATCAAGCCGCAGGTAATACAGCCTTCGGCTGATGATATGCGCCTACGGCGATGATATACACGCTGGCGCGTGATGATATACCAAGCCTGGGGCTTGGATAAAAAAAGAAGTAACTTTTGGTAGACAAAAGTTACTTCTTTTTTGCGAAAGAGCGACAAAACGGTGTATAAGTGGGGGTAAGAACCACCAAAAGTATTGTAGCTACACTGTTCGATAAATTGGAATTTACAGTTCTGTTTTCAATTTTGAGTACATCTTCATATCCAACACGTTACCGTTTTTCAATGCGTTGCTGCGGAGTGTGCCTTCATACTGGAAACCCGCTTTTTCAAGCACACGACATGAGCCGATATTATGGGAAAACGGCTCTGCATAAATACGGATAATATCAGTATGAGAGAACACATAATCACAAAGTTGCTTGACTGCTTCAGTCATAATTCCTTTACCCCAATATTCTTCCGCTATGTAATAGCCAAGCTCGGCTGTTTTATTATGGATATTTGTTTGACGAAAAGCACCTATACTGCCGATTACTTTTCCATTTACCGTAATTGCAAAGGCAAACGTATCGTTTTCATTAGCAGCAAGCATAGTAGAAATAAATTCCTTTCCATCCTTCTCAGTGTAAGGGTAAGGTAATCCATCGCGTAGATTATCCTGTATTTTTTTATTAGAAAGAGCTGTCGCTAAATTTCTCGCATCAGACAACTCCCATCTTCTTATTTTGCAGTTCATTATTCATCACCTCGGTACTGTCAAATTGGAATTTACTCAGTTAGTAATCTTTCAGTTTCTTCCATGTCCTTTTCAATCAGGGGTCGCATACTGTCCTTGTA
>JAFSEP010000015.1 GCA_017435665.1 Clostridia bacterium
ACTATTGTCACTAGTTAATTTATGAACTATAGTAAAATGCTTCTATTGAAAGGATGATTACTATGGTTTTTGCTATATCAGCCTGATATAAGTCATTATCTTCCCTTAAATTTCTGATTCTTTTTGCATAAACCATAGTAATCATCCTTTCAATAGAAGCATTTTACTATAGTTCATAAATTAACTATTGACAATAGTTCATAATTCAACTATAATATCTTTGCTGCGACACTTTTGCTACAAATAATCCCACAAGAGCGAGGCTCCGCCATTTAATTGGCGGAGTTTTGCTTTGGGGGGAGCAGAGCGCAGAATGCAGAGTGCAGAGACCCCTCAGTCAGCTTCGCTGACAGCTCCCCTTTCAGGGAGAGCCTTTGCAGAATAGAGGGGCTGCGCCGCAATTTTATCCGATTTGGTTAGTTTTTATACTACAATTATATACCGCCGAGGCAGTTCGTTCTCCATTTGAGTTTATCTGCGGAGCTTCGCTCCGCCCGCCCACGACTGCGGGCGGGTTAAAACTCCTTCCACCACAAGTGGTCCCATACAGATTAGTATTTTATCTCGATTTTTGCAGAAGGTAGCTTATTCCGGCACGAAGCGTGCCGCTTGAGCACCTCTCCGTCAAAATCGCAATCCGATTTTGCCACCTCTCCTTTCAGGCGAGGCTTTTGAAGGGACGACATCCTCTACGTTCCTAAGACCTGAAGAACAATACAGATAGGCGGTAGCAGACCAACGGTCAGAACTGACTGAGTCGGATAAAATCCGGAGCTTTGCTCCCCACAATTCTGCTGCCGTCCCTGAAAGGGAAGGGGGACCGCTTGCGGTGGAAGGGTCATGCACTCTGCATTCTGCATTCCAAAAGCTTTCCATTTTCAATTTTCAATTGGTTCTACCTCTTCGGTATCCTCACAACGAAGGTGTATTCCTCATCGCTTTCGGTTTTTTCGCACCTCGCCTTTATTCCTGCACTTTGCATAACCTCAACTGCGTGGTTTACGGTATTTACAAAAATCTTCACGTCCTTGAAGAAAATCTTTCTTTTTTGTCTCGGCTCGGGCTCCTTTGAGAGCATCCGTTCCACAAGCTGTTCCGTCTGCTTTACCGTCAGCTTCTTTTCTATAATGTATTTAAGCGCCTCGCCCTGCTGCTGATCGGAAAGCCTCAGTAAGGCTCTTGCGTGACGTTGGGTCAATCCGTTTTCAACAAGCTTCATTCGGATTTCGGGGGAGAGGCGTAATATTCTCAGCAGATTAGATACTGCAGACTGAGTTTTCCCAATATCTATGGCAATTTCTTCTTGACGCATACCATATATTGTGGATAACCTTTGAATTGCCAACGCTTCCTCAACAAAGTTCAGCTCCTGCCGCTGAATGTTTTCTATAAGGGCAAACATTGCTGAATTTCTGTCGTCTATATCCATTATAATACAGGGTACGCCCTTCAGGTTTGCCATTTTTGCAGCTCTGAGCCTTCTTTCTCCGGCAATAAGCTCATATGTGCCGTCATTTCTGCGCCTGACAGTCAAAGGCTGAATAATCCCGTTTTTCCTGATACTGTCCGACAAGGCCTTTATGTTTTCTATATCAAAATGCTCTCTTGGCTGATTTTTGTTAGGAATAACCTTGTCTGTCTCAATAAGAAATATCTGCCCTGCCGTTTTCGGTTTTGTAGGTGTAAACATAGTATTCCTCCTTTGTTCGATGCACAATTAAATGCAGAACGCAGAACGCAGAATGCAGAATTGTGGGGAGCTTCGCTCCGATTGTACCCGTTTTAGTCTGTACGGAGCTTTGGTTTGATACCGCCGATTAGGTCTGTTCAGGTTGCCGGTCACCCTGTGCGGCTTCGCCGCACCCCGCCCACGACCGCGGGCGGTGCAGAAGCTTGTGCACTGTGCTCTCTTACGGGTAATTCGTGAATTATCCTTGCAAAACTATCCTCTTCTTCGGTTTGGCCGGCTGGCGGCAACAAACTAACGGTCTGCCATAAACCAAATCGGATATAATTGCGGCGCAGCCCCTCAATTCTGCGTTCTGCACTCTGCATTCTGCATTATAAAAAGCTTCCGCTGTGATAACCCTATCACAAACACGGAAGCTTGTCCACATATTTTCGTCGCAGTATCTGACGGTTTTTTACACCCTTTTCCTTATTCCAAGGGGAATTTGGCCATTTTAGCCGAGGGTCTGGGGTATTTTGTCGGAGTCTGCGAAATCTTTTTGATTTTTATAATAGTTCTGTTGCCTGCATCCTCCAGCTCGAAGCTGTGTTTTTCTTCAATCTGTCCGCCAAGGATGTGGATCGCCTTCTTTGCTCCTGCGATTTCTTCTTCTGCCTTAGCTGACTTCATGGGAACAAAGTAGCCGCCTTTTTTAACAAAGGGGAGACAGTATTCGCTCAGGTCACGAAGATTTGTAACTGCTCTTGCCGTTGCAAAATCGAAGGACTCTCTGTATTCTGCCGTTTTACCTGCATCCTCGGCTCTTGCGTGAACAATCTCAGCCTCTAGATTTGTTTCACGTGAAACCTCGGAAAGAAAGTTAAGCCTTTTCTTTGTGCTGTCAAGGAGGGTGACCTTCAGGTCGGGTCTTGCTATCATAAGAGGTACACCCGGAAAGCCTGCACCCGTACCCACATCAATAAGACTTGCGCCCTCAGGCACGTCCACGTAGGTCAGGAAGGTGAGACTGTCGGCAAAATGCTTTACAACAATATCGTCAGGCTCAGTTATGCCTGTCAGGTTCATAACCTTGTTCCATTCAACCAAAAGCTGAGCATAAATATCAAAACGTTCCACGGCAACGTCATCAAGAATAACCTTATATTTTTCAGCGGTGTTTATAAGAAGTTCTTTTGATATAAACATAATTAAACCTTTCTCATTGTTAAAATGCTCGTAATTCCGTCACTTTTTTGCAAGATAAATAAGAAGCACCGATATATCGGCAGGACTTACACCCGATATTCTCGAAGCCTGACCTACATTTGCAGGTCTAACCTTACTGAGCTTTTCCTTGGCCTCAAGCCTCAGACCGATAACATCGTCATAATCAATGTTTTCCAAAGATTTCACTTCAAGACGGCGCATTTCATCAACCTGAGCAAGCTGTCGCCTGATATAACCCTCGTATTTGATTTCGATTTCCACCTGCTCAAAAACTTCATAGGGCAAATCGGGTCTTTCCTTGTCAAAGGGTGTCAGTATCTCGTAGTTAAGCTGTGGACGCTTGATAAGCTCTGTAATTCTGCAGCCTGTTTTCAAGGGTGATGTTTCACGTGAAACAAGCAGCTCGTTTATTTCGTCGGAGAGGGGAACGCTGACATTTCTGATGCGTTCACGCTCCTGCTCAATCATTTCCATCTTTCTGCAATATCTCTGCCACTTTTCCTCGCTGACAAGACCGATTTTATATCCGATTTCAGTCAGACGGATATCAGCATTGTCCTGACGGAGAAGCAGGCGATACTCGCTTCTTGATGTCATCATACGGTAGGGGTCAGAGCAGCCCTTTGTGACAAGGTCGTCAATGAGAGTGCCGATATATGATGAGGCTCTGTCAAGAACGAGCATATCTCTGCCCTTTATTTTCATTGCCGCATTTATACCTGCAATAAGACCCTGCGCCGCAGCTTCCTCATATCCGCTTGAACCGTTGAACTGACCTGCACCGAAAAGTCCGGGGAAGTCGTGGAATTCAAGGGTAGCACGAAGGGCAAGGGGATCAACGCAGTCATATTCAATAGCATAGGCAGTTCGCATAACCTGAACATTCTCAAGTCCGGGAATAGTCTTCAGAAAAGCAAGCTGAACATCCTCGGGGAGAGAGGAGGAAAGCCCCTGAAGATACATCTCTTCCGTGTCAGCACCGCAGGGCTCAATGAAGATCTGATGACGCTGCTTTTCGGCAAAGCGGACAATCTTATCTTCAATGGAAGGACAATATCTTGGGCCCACACCGTCTATACGACCACTATATAATGGGGATCTATGCAAATTATCAAGAATTACCTGCTTGGTTTTTTCGTTTGTATAAGTAATATAACAAAGCTCTGTGTTTTCGGGAGTTTTTTCACAATCGAAAGAAAAAGGTACAACTCTTTCGTCCCCCGGCTGTTCTTCAAGAGAGCTGAAATCAACGCTTCTTCTGTTTACTCGTGAGGGCGTACCCGTCTTGAAACGGCGGGTGGGGAGACCTAAATCCTTCAGGGCAACTGCAAGCTTGTTTGCGGCAAACATACCGTCGGGGCCGCCGTCATAGCTCACATCGCCAACATAAATCTTACCGCCCAGGAAGGTTCCCGTTGCAAGAATGACACACCTTGCCGTATAAATCGCTTCAAGCATAGTGGTAACCTGCCACATTCCGTCCTCAAGCTGAGCAATATCCGTAATCTCTGCCTGACGAAGCTCAAGGTTTTCACAACGCTCAAGACAGTTTTTCATATATGCGCTGTAACTTCTTCTGTCAATCTGCGCTCTCAGGGAATGTACTGCAGGGCCTTTTCCCAGATTGAGAATACGGCTCTGAAGGGTGTTGGCATCAGCGGCCTTGCCCATTTCACCGCCGAGGGCATCAATCTCACGGACAAGATGTCCCTTTGACGTGCCGCCGATAGAGGGATTGCAGGGCATATTACCAACCCAGTCCATATTTATTGTAAACACACAGGTGCTGCAGCCAAGACGTGCCGAAGCAAGGCCTGCCTCAATACCTGCATGGCCTGCACCTATAACTATAACTTCATATTCTTTTGCAAAATATTTCATATTATCATTCCTTTTTGGAAATAAGGGTTCCTTCAATTCACATGCAAAATTGTGGGGTGCAAAGCTCCGATTATTACTCCTTCAGAGAGTGAGCCTAAAAGCCGTCCCCTTTAGGGGAAGGTGGATTTGACGAAGTCAAAGACGGAAGGGGCGAACCGCCCGCAATCGTGGGCGGGGTTACTCCTTCCACCGCAAGCGGTCCCCCATACTCTTGCGGTGCCCAAAATTCATTACGGCTTGGGGCGCCTATGAATTTTGACCGCTGCGCCATCGTCACCTCGTTTCATCTCGCACTGCGAGCACTTCGGCGACGAAGCCTCAGCGAGGAAGGCATAAGGCTCCCTCTTTGAGGGAGCTGTCAAAATCGGATTGCGATTTTGACTGAGGGAGTAAGAAGGAGTGCTTTTCATTGGCGGCATCAGACCAACGTTCATAACAAACCAAATCGGATAAAAATTGCTGACCGCAGGTCCCACAATTTTCCATTTTCCATTTTCAATTTTCCATTTGAATCACTTTCCCACACAGAAGCGTGAGAACACCTCATCAACTATTGCCTCGCTTGCCTTCTGTCCCGTCAGCTCAAGAAGCGCTTCAACCGCACAGTCTACGCTGACATTGACTGCATCAAGGGTCATACCCATCTTAAAGGCAGCCAGGGCTTCATCAATACAGGCTACCGCCTTGACCACGCTTGCTCGCTGTCTTTCCGTTGTGAGCATAGCCGAGGCTGTGTCAAGCTCATCTGTTCCGAGCAGAGCTTCAACTGTATTTTTCAGTTTCTCGTATCCGTCATTGTTTTTTGCAGATATTTCGACGACGTTTTTTGTAATCTGTCTGATTTTATTCTCATCAAGACATCTTTCAAGGTCAGTCTTGTTTATAACCGCAATGCTTCTCTTGCCCTTACAGTAGGAAAGAATTGCCTCATCCTCATCTGTAAGCTCCTGAGAGGAATCAAAAACCGCAAGAACAAGGTCAGCTCTTTCAAGCTTCTGCTTCGCCATATCAACTCCGATGCTTTCAACGGTGTCATCGGTTTCGTGTATGCCTGCAGTATCTGCAAGGCGGAGAATAACGTCGCCCAAACGGACGGTTTCTTCAACAACGTCACGGGTCGTACCTGCAACTGAGGTTACTATTGAACGGTTGTATCCGCTGAGCATATTCATAAGTGTAGACTTGCCCACGTTGGGACGGCCTACAATAGCGGTGTTCACACCCTCGGTAATAGCCTGACCCGCATCGAAACGGGAAAGCAGTCCGTCCAGCTCAGATCTTGCCGTACTTAAAGACTCGCTTATGTCTCCGTCAGCAAGCTCCTCTATTTCTTCATCGGGATAGTCAACCCATGCAGAAAGGTGAGCGCATAAACCGATGAGTATATCGTTTATCTCTTTTATCTTTTTTGAAAGGGCACCGTCAAGGGCGTTAAGGGCGGCCTTTGCAGCCTGCTCACCCTGAGCCGAAATAATGCTCATGACAGCCTCGGCTTCCGTCAGGTCTTTTTTGCCGTTAAGGAATGCTCTCTTTGTGAATTCGCCCGGTTGTGCAGGTACTGCACCTGCGTTAAACAGGGCACGGAGTGTGCGCTGAAGGACAAAGAGTCCTCCGTGGCAGGAAAATTCCACCACATCCTCCCCGGTATAGCTTCTGGGGGCTCGGAAAACAAGGCAAACAGCCTCGTCTACAGCCTCTCCATTTTCTTCGATAATACCCAAGGTCGCACGGTACCCCTGTAATCGGCTCAGTTCGAGACCTGTTTTGCTCCTGAAAACCTTTGAAGCAATTAAAATGGCATCATCGCCCGATATTCTGATAACCCCAAGACCGCCTGCGGCCTGAGGAGTTGATATTGCAGCTATGGTTGTTGACATATGGTTGCTCCGTTCTTTCAAATGGAAAATGGAAAGCTTTGAGGGACGTCGAGGACGCCGTCCCCTACGAATTTGAGCTTTACATTAAGGTTTAATCATTTTATTGTATACAAGCGTTGGAGAAGCGGTGAGATAACTGCTGTAAAGGCTATGCAGATACTTGGACTAAAACGCAGTAC
>JAFSEP010000016.1 GCA_017435665.1 Clostridia bacterium
AAATATGCTTTGGTTCCGTGCACCTGAAAAGGTATATATCAAGAAAGGCTGTCTTCCCGTTGCACTCGACGAACTCAAGAACGTTATGGGCAAGAAGAGAGCATTCATCGTAACAGACACATTCCTCTATGAAAACGGCTATACAAAGCCCATTACAGACAAGCTCGACGAAATGGGCATTGCTCACACAACATTCTTTGATGTTCAGCCTGACCCCACACTCCTCAATGCAAAGAACGGTGCAGCACAGATGGCTGCATTCAAGCCCGACACAATCATCGCTCTCGGCGGTGGCTCTGCAATGGACGCAGCAAAGATTATGTGGGTTCTTTATGAACATCCCGAGGCAGACTTCATGGATATGGCAATGAGATTCATCGATATCCGCAAGAGAGTTTATACCTTCCCCAAGATGGGCGAAAAGGCATATTTCATCGCTGTTCCCACATCCGCAGGTACAGGCTCCGAAGTTACTCCCTTCGCAGTTATCACTGACGAAAAGACAGGTGTTAAGTATCCTCTTGCCGACTATCAGCTTCTTCCCAATATGGCAATTATTGATACAGATTTCCATATGTCAGCTCCCAAGGGTCTTACTGCTGCATCAGGCATCGACGCAGTAACTCACGCAGTTGAAGCTTACGCAGCAATGCTTGCAACTGACTACACAGACGGTCTTGCACTTCAGGCACTCAAGAATATCTTTGCTTATCTTCCCAGAGCATATGAAAACGGTCAGACAGATGTTGAAGCAAGAGAGAAGATGGCTAACGCCGCAACAATGGCAGGTATGGCATTTGCAAATGCATTCCTTGGTATATGCCACTCAATGGCTCATAAGCTCGGTGCATTCCATCATCTTCCCCACGGCGTTGCAAACGCACTTATGATTGAAGAGGTTCTCCGCTTCAATGCTTCCGAAGCACCCGCAAAAATGGGTACTTTCTCACAGTATGACCATCCTCACACACTTGCACGCTATGCAGAAATCGCTGACTATCTCGGTCTCGGCGGCAAGAATAACAATGAAAAGCTCGAAAACCTCATTAAGGCAATCAATGACCTCAAGGCTCAGGTTGGTATTAAAGATACAATAAAAGATTATGGCATTGATGAAAAGGATTTCCTTGATCGTCTTGATGATATGGTTGAGCAGGCATTCGATGACCAGTGCACAGGCGCAAACCCCAGATATCCCCTTATGAGCGAACTCAAGCAGATGTATCTCAATGCTTACTACGGCAAGCACTTTGTTGAAAAGGCTATGCCCACAGCAGACGACATCAAGGTTTTTGAGTCCGACAAGGTTAAGTCCGCATACAGAAAAAGCAAGAAGGCATAATTGAGAAGGAGGATATACAATAATGAAACTTGACAGAGTTATAGCAGTAAGAAACAATAAGACAATCTACCGCGACGGCGACGTTTGCGTTAAGGTTTTTAACGACGATTATTCAAAGGCTGACGTTCTCAACGAAGCTCTTAATCAGGCAAGAATTGAAGAAACAGGTCTTAACATCCCCAAGGTTCTCGAAGTAACAATGATTGACGGCAAATGGGCAATCGTTTCCGAGTATATCAAGGGCAAAACACTTGCACAGCTTATGGCAGAGGATGAAGACAAGAAGAGCGAATATCTGGAGCTTCTTGTTGACCTTCAGCTTGAAGTGCAGTCAAAAACCTGCCCGCTTCTCAACAAACTCAAGGATAAGATGAACAGAAAAATCAGTCAGTCAGAGCTTGAGGCAACAACAAAGTATGACCTTCACACCCGTCTTGAAGGTATGCCCAAGCACAATAAAGTCTGCCACGGCGACTTCAACCCCTCAAACATCATTATCGCAGAAGACGGCACTCCCTATATTCTTGACTGGTCACACGCAACACAGGGTAACGCATCAGCAGATGCTGCAAGAACTTATCTTCTCTTCTGGCTCAGCGGTGACATCAACGGCGCAAAAGAATACCTCGAACTCTTCTGCAAGAAGAGCAATACGGCAATGCAGTATGTTCAGAAGTGGATGCCCATTGTTGCGGCTTCACAGTCGGTAAAGGGCAATGAAAAAGAGAGAGAATTCCTTCTTTCATGGGCTAACGTTGTAGATTACGAATAAGGAGATAATGACAATGAAAATTACAGTATGTATCGGCTCATCATGCCACATCAAAGGTTCAAGACAGGTTGTTGAACAGCTTCAGTATCTCATCAGCGAAAACAAGCTCGGCGACAAGGTTGAGCTCGGCGGAACTTTCTGCATGGGTAAATGCCAGCAGGGTGTATGCGTTACCGTTGACGATAATTTCTTCTCGGTAACTCCCGAAACAGTAGACGAATTCTTCTCAAAAGAAGTTATTGCGAAGGTGTAAGCTATGGTGATTGTTCAGGTTTGCGTCGGCAGTTCATGCCACCTGAAGGGCTCACCCGAAATTGTTGAACTCCTTCAGAAAGCCGTTGAAGAACA
>JAFSEP010000017.1 GCA_017435665.1 Clostridia bacterium
CCTTCCCTTTCAGAGAAGGCTTTGTGCCCCCTGCGGACGAAAAGGCTTGTTTTGCGTCTTGCACTTAAAAGCCCCTTCAGTCACAGAGCGACAGCATCCCCCTGAAGGGGGAGCCTTAATTAGCTTCCCCCTTCAGGGGGAAGTGGCAAATGCGAAGCATTTGACGATAGGGGCGTACTACAACAGCAAAGCCCACGAATTGCTTCGTGGACTTCACCGTTGTTTAGGAGATTCTCTCGGATGGAGATTTTATGAAAGGATTCTTGTAATTAACCCATTATATTGCCGAGACCTTCAAGGCTCATATTGCTGAAAAAATCACCAATCTGCTGAATGAATGCCTTGAGAGCTTCTACGAGATTCTTAATGATATTAACAAAGCCGAATTTGTGACTTCCGTCTGTATCAAGATCAAGATCGGGAAGTGTGATATCGCTGTCTCCTGTATTGTCGTCATCGCCGCCAATTCCGGGAATAACAGGATCCTCCGGCTCGAGAACCTCAAGCTCAAATTCAACTGTGAGAACATTGGTTTCAAATTCAATATAATCCGTTTCGGCAGGAACATATTCAAGAGTTGCCGTAAACTTGCCGCTTGTTTTTGTTGAGAAGTCATAAACCATTGCTGCGGGAGCAATATTGTCTACCACTGTTTCACCGTTAATCTTAAGAACGCAATATCCGTTAACGCCTTCCGTGCCGTCATATTTGTAATAAATGCCGGCTGTTGCCTTGCCTTCTTCCTCGGTTGTGCCTGTAATATTGAGACTACCGAAAGGCTCAGTTGATGCTTTCTTGGTGATAACAACAGGAAACTCTACATATGTGGCATTATAAAGCTGAACCAATCCGACACCTGTGATGTGCACCGTTTCGGCGGTAACATAAATCTTTGCTGTGTAGTTACCGGGAGCAAGATATCTGTCTGTTTCGTCTACCTCGTTACCGTTTGCGTCAAAAACAGAAGCAACACTTGCTTTTGCCTTTGTAACATCTGCATCAACATTTGTTGTGATGCCATATGTTGATGCATCGCCGGAGATAGCACCACGAAGGGATTTTGTTCCATATTCGAATGTGCAAACATAGTCGGGGTCAACTGTTGCGGTAATGTCGCCACCCTTAACAATTACGTTGATATCTACACTTTTTGATTCAAACTGCGAATCGTTAGGTGTAAATGTAACGTTAACTGTATTCAGACCGACTCTGAGAGGCTGCGCGGGATCTGTTACATTGAATGTGCCTGACAGATTTGCCTGGCCTCCGGATAATGTAAGATCGCCTGCGGTGAGACCGTCTGTATATTGAATTTCCTTAGCACTGGGATTTACTGTGATTTTTGTTTCTGCAGCACCGATAACTACGGTTACAGTTGTTTCAATTGTTGTGTGCTTGGTTAAATCATCAGGTGTGAAAAGCAGATCGAACTTATAAACCGTATCGTTATAAAGCTTTGTACTAAGGTTAGGAGCGAATATTGAGCCGCTTTCAAGCATATATTGCGTGATGCTCCATGTACCTTCTACAACTGTGTCTGTGCCGTAAGAAATAACCCTGCCGCCCTCAAAAGCGAGGTCACCAAAGGTTTTGCCGCCAACAGCGTTAACAGCCTGAGGAAGCTCCTCAAGTACAGATGCACGGTAATCTTCGCTTACCGGAACATATATTTCTCTGATTGTGGGCTCTAAATCATAATAGTTACCAATAGTAGTTGATGTGCTCGAGCCAACTATTATCTGATGATAACCACTCTCAGTCATAACTGTATCGGGATTTACCCATAACCACTCAAGAGAATTTGCCATTACGGTAGTGCTGCTGTTATAAGGGTTAATAAGCTTACTGCCTGTTATTTCGGTATCTGCGAGTGTTGCACCATAAGCTGCAACTGCTGCAGGGGGATTAGTCGGATCTTCCAAAGCCGGTACTGTCTTAACAACTTTAACAGTAACGTCCGGTGAACGAAGCTTATTAAAGCGCTTGTATGCTGTTTCATCATCGGGAACAAAGGTTATATTTAACTTTGATTCGTCACCAACAGAAGCAGTGGCTGTATCTGATCTGTGAATAAACTTACCGGGAACTTCCGTTCCGTTGTAAGATACCTTACCGCCAACAAGAGTAACATATTCGCCAACCGTCATACCGTAAGAAAGCACGCCGCTTTCTGTGTTGACTACTGCTTTGGGCCATTCTGTTACATGAGATGCACTAAGTGCTATCGGAGCCGCACTTGCGAACATCGGTACTGATGATAAAATCATCATAACTGCCAATAATATGGCTAATGTTTTCTTTGTTTTCATATGAATGTTTTCCTTTCTTAATTTTATGTTTTGTTTTCTTTCATAAATCTCCCGGCGGAATCATCTCCCCTCACAACAAAATTATAAAATATAGTTTATTTGTGACTATATTTTTATAGTGTAGATTATAATATATAAATTCACTATTTGTCAAGGTAAAATATAAATAAACATCTTTTTTGTGGTAAATGCACAAAAAAGCAGATAAAGGAACGGTAACAGAAAATGGCTAAAGAGTTTATAGAAATCAAGAAAAAAACACAAAAAAAAGGCGATGACGGATATAAAATTGTGTCTGTCAGAATGAAAGATGAAACAATAGAAAAATTAGAAGAAATCTCAGTGCAGACCAACCGTTCAAGAAACGAAGTAATAAATATGCTTTTAGAAAAGGCTGTTGAAATTGTAAAAATAAGCGACTGATAAAAAAACGCCCGACCTTGTTTTTCAAGGTCAGGCGTTTTCTGTTTATTATAATATTACTTTATCGGTTCAAAATCGCTTGCACCGTGTTTGCAAAGAGGACAGATGAAATCATCGGGAAGCTTATCACCTTCATAAACATATCCGCAGATTTTGCAGACATAACCCTTCTTGCCTTCTGTTGCCGGCTGAGGCTTAACGTTCTTGTGATAGTAAGTATATGTCATTGTTTCCTTATCGTTCATTACTCTTGCCTCTGTTACGGAGCAGATGAACATTCCGTGTGTACCGAGGTCAACATAGTCCTCGACCTTGAGGGACATAAATGAGTTGATGTATGCAGTAAGGAAAGCAAGACCGTTATCCGAACGGATGAATTCATAATCAGCAAACTTATCACAGCTTCTTCCACTCTTGAAGCCGAAGTTTTCAAAAAGTCTGAAGGGAGCATCAACATTGAGGCAGTTGATATTCATCTTACCCGTCTGCTTTATAACGTGGTGAGAATAGTTTTCCTTATTGATTGTAACAGCTATACGATTCGGGGTGTTGGTAACCTGAGTTACGGTGTTAACAATAAGTCCGTTATCCTTCTTTCCGTCATTTGAAGTGACAACATAAAGACCGTAGCCGATATTGAAAAGTGCTGTAAGGTCGTTCTTGTTTGCAGTCTCGCCTGACTGAGCAACATATTCCTGACAAAGCTCATCTGCAAGAGCCGTAATCTGCTCCTTGTTATCAGCATTGATTGATGAAAGTATGCTTACGGTGTTTTCGCAGAAGGTAAGATTTTCGCTCTTTTCAAATTTTTTCTTCATTATCTTTGCCGCAAGAGGTGCCCAGCTTCCGTTTTCAATGAATCCGATTGTACGGTTCTTATATCCTCTTTCGGTAAGCTCATCAATGAAGGTTCTCATAAAGGGGAAGATATCTGAATTATATGTTGTTGTGGCAAGAACAAGCTTACCGTATCTGAAGGCATCTTCAACGGCCTCGGCCATATCGCATCTTGCAAGGTCGTTCACAACAACCTTAGGGCAGCCTTTAGCCTTGAGCTGTTCAGCCAGGAGATTAACGGCCTTCTTTGTGTTACCGTAAACTGAGGTATAAGCAATAACTATGCCTTCACTCTCAACGGAATATGATGACCAGATATCATAAAGGTTTATATAGTAGCTGAGATTTTCACTGAGAACGGGACCGTGAAGAGGACAGATTACACGGATATCAAGACCTGCCGCCTTCTTGAGAAGGTTCTGCACCTGCTTACCGTATTTGCCAACGATACCGAAATAGTATCTTCTTGCTTCGCAAGCCCAATCCTCCTCAACATCAAGAGCACCAAACTTACCGAAGCCGTCGGCAGAAAACAGCACCTTATCCTTCACGTCATAAGTAACCATTACCTCAGGCCAATGCACCATGGGAGCAAAAACAAACACGAAGGTATGTTCGCCTGTGCAGAGAATATCGCCGTCTGCCACCACGTGCGCAGCAGAGGTAAAGTCGTGGTCAAAGAACTGTCCCATCATTTTGAAGGTTTTTGCGTTACCCACAATCTTTGCATCGGGATATGCCTTGAGAAAGTTTAAAATGTTTGCCGAATGGTCAGGCTCCATATGCTGAACCACAAGGTAATCAGGCTTTCTTCCGGCAAGCACCTCAGCTATATTATCAAGCCATTCATGAGTGAAATTGGCATCAACGGTATCAAACACGGTTATCTTCTCATCTATAACCACATAAGAATTATATGCCATTCCGTTGGGGACGTCATACTGACCCTCAAAAAGGTCAACCTTATGGTCATTTACACCAACGTAAAATATATCTTTTGTTATGTTCATTAAATATTCCTCCGATCTCTTAACGATAATCATTATTATTAACAAGCATATAATATCACACTAATTCAGATAATGCAATAGTTTTTTAAATAAAGTTTTGTCAATTTTCACTTGCACTAACCGTAGAAAATCGCAAAAATAAAAACAACGCTCCGAGAGCGTTGTTTTAAAATCATAATTCTGTTTCAACTTATGCAGCAAAAAACTTTGAGATAAGCTTGAACACAACCTTGATAACGGTGAAAACGATTGAAACGATCATCTTTGTTTCTTCGTCCTGTTCGCCGCCTGCTGAAACCTTTTCCTCAATGAGAGCAAGAAGGTCATCTACGTTAAGAACGCCGTCACCGTTGAAGTCGCCTTCACCGTTTGCAACAGCCTGAATAATATCAAGAATGTCTGCAATTTCGAAAGCCTCTTCATCTTTCTCTAAGAGAATGGGAAGAACTGTGTCGACGAGCTCACCAACGTTAATTTCAACGCCGCTTTCACCCTTTGCGATGTCAATAACTGCGTTAACAACCTCACCTACTGTGAATTCAGAATCTGCTTCCTTGCCCTTGATAAGACCTGCGAGAGCTACAACTACCTCAGTTACATTAAGGCCTTCCTTTTCAGCAGGAACTTCCTCTGCTGCGAAAGAAACCATTGAGAATGAACCGAATGCCATTACAATAGCAAGGAGTGTTGCGAGTAACTTTTTCATAATAAAATCCTCCTACAATTTACATTATATTTGTCTGACAAAGACGATTATACATCAGTTATTACCGTATTGTCAACAAGTTTATGTATTTTTTATAAATTTTTTGAACTTATATCAACTACTATCTCAGATATATCTCAGAACAACAGCTTCAGAAATCCGATAACATATTCCATAACGCCGAAGAACAGATTGATTATTGTTGAAATTGCACTCCCTGCTGAAGCACCGGGAATAATGTCGTCATAATCAACATCCCCGTCACCGTCATTATCGATATCGGGATTATAATCGTCACTTGCATCGGCAGCGATTATATTCACGTCACCATTGGGCATAACAAAGGTGACAGACATACTCTTTTCATCATCAAAAGCCACGGGGACATCGGAAAAGGATATCCATCTTGCAAAACTGTCGCTGTCCAGATCGGTTTCAACGCTTACCTTTGTTCCGGGGAATACACGAACCGAAACCAAAGAAGTATCCTTTACGTGTCCGTTAAGAATTGTGAGCAGATATGTCTCTGCGGAAATCTCTGTGTCTCCGCTGAACATACCTCCGGTAACCGTTGTTCCCAAGCTGTCAAATTCACCGATAAACGTGCCGCCGCTGACTGTATCAAATCTTGATTTGACACTTCCCTTGAATGTGCCTCCGGAGATCTTTCCGCCGAAGCTGAAAATCTCACCGCTGAATACACCTGCGGTAATATTACCGTTGCTGTTAACGTTGCAGGTCAGTTCACCGCCGGCAAAGGCAAAATCACCGTTATTATAAAGATAAACCGTATTGTCAGACGGATTATACATCCAGCCCGTTCCTGAAGAGCTTGCAGGAATACCGTCACTTACCTGTATTGTTGTCACTCCTGCCGCAAAAGCAAAAACCGGCAGCATACAAAGGAGCATAACAACCGACATCATTATGGCCAAAGTTTTTTTAGTTTTCATAATCGTCCCTCCGTATTATTGAACATTATTAAGCATTATTATACACCGTTATAACAAAAAGAATGTCAGAAAATGCATCTGATTTTTAATTATGCATCATAAAAGCTTTCTCTGTATTTTTTCAAAGCTGTTCTGTAAATAAGGAAGCCTCCTATAATAAGAGCTGTCACACCGTATGCGATATAAAGGGATACGCTGTTCTCACCGCTTGCCTTAACCGTATTCCAAAGCTCATTCATAGTGTTTCTTGTGATATCGTCCTGATCGTGAAAATACTCTGTATCGGGAGCGATATCGGGATAGAGATATTTGTTTTCCGCCATTTCAGCATAGTCTTCACTTTCAAGAGCACCCGTATTCGGGGTAGCGTAGCCGATAGCATAAGCGTTTGCCATAGCAACCTCGGGGTCAAGAAGAAAGTTTATATAAAGCTTTGCAGCTTCGGGATTCTGTGCATTGGTCGGAACACAGACTGAATCCACGAAAATATTAACACCCTCCGACGGATAAACAAAATCAAGGTCGGGATTTACCTCCTGCATACAGACAAAGTCTCCTACATAATAGGGTGCAAGTGCAGCTTCACCTGCCTCCATTTTGTTATAGGTTTCGTCCATAACGTAACCCTGAAGAAAGTTTTTCTGGGCTATGAGCTGATCTGCAGCAGCCTGCCACTCAACCTGATCGGTTGTGTTGAGAGACTGACCGAGAAGCTTCTGTGCAATAGCGAAGGAGTCTCTCGGATTATCAAACATAAGGATTTTACCTGCATATTTGGGATCCCATAAGGCTGACCAGCTTGTAGGTATCTCATCAACCATTTCTCTGTTATAAATAAGACCTACCATACCTACGCTGTATGCAACGCTGTATTCATCCTTTTCATCAAAATACATACCTCTGTATTCTTCCGATACATATTTATAGTTGGGAAGCTCCTGAGGATATATTTTCTGCACAAGTCCCTCTGCAATCAGTCTGCTGACCATATAGTCAGAAGGAACAATAACATCGTAGCTTGCGCCGCCGCTTTTAAGCTTTGCATAGAGATCCTCATTGCTTGCAAAGTTGGTATAGTTTACGTGAATACCCGTCAGCTCCTCAAAGGCGGCATTGACATCAATAAGACCGTCCTCCTCTGAGTCCTCCTCGCTGATGTATTCACCCCAGTTATATACGTTGATTGACGTTCCCTTCAGCTCGGGCACATCGTAATAGCTCTCATTTTCAAATGCAAAGACATTGAGATTGAGCAGTATCATCATAAAAACGGTCACTAAAACCGAAATGATTTTTTTCATTTCCCAACCCCCTTCTCCTTGTTTTCGTTTCTGTTCTGCGCCACATTGACAAGCACAAGAAGAATGAAAACAACTGCAAAAATTATAGTTGAAAGCGCATACATATCGGGGGTAACACGCTTCTTTGTCATTGAGAAAATTCTGATAGGCAGAGTCTGGAATGACGGTCCCGTTGTGAAATAACTGATAACAAAGTCGTCAAGGGACAAAGTAAATGCCATTATCATACCCGAAATAACACCGGGCATTATTCCCGGAAGTATCACCTTGATAAAAGCCTTTATAGGCGTACAGCCCAGATCCATAGCGGCTTCAGGCAGATTTCTGTCAATCTGCTTCAGCTTAGGCATTACCGAAAGAATAACATAGGGAAGGTTGAAGGTTACGTGAGCAATAAGCATTGTCCAGAAGCCGAGAACGTTCACAATTCCCACAAGTCTGCCCACGAAAACGAAAAGAAGCATCATTGAAATACCTGTTACGATTTCAGGGTTCATCATAGGAATATTCGTAACCGTCATAGCAGTAGACTTTATCCACTTATTTTTAACCGAGTGTATGCCCACAGCCGCCGCAGTACCCATAACGGTAGAAACAGCAGATGAGGCAACTGCAAGTATCAGTGTGTTATACAGTGCCTTGATTGATTCGGTATCGTTCAGAAGAGTTTTATACCAGCGCAGTGAAAAGCCTGCAAATACGCTTGTGCTTTCACTTGAGTTGAAGGAATAAAGGAAGAGCACAAAAATCGGCGCATAGAGGAAAAATATAATAAGCGCCATATATAGTTTTGAAGCAAGAGGCATCTTTTTCTTTATCATATCAGAACACCTCCGTC
This sequence comes from Clostridia bacterium, assembly GCA_017435665.1. Taxonomy (GTDB): domain Bacteria; phylum Bacillota; class Clostridia; order Oscillospirales; family Acutalibacteraceae; genus UBA6857. The sequence goes on from JAFSEP010000017.1 coordinate 8,378, forward strand.
ATCATCATCTGTAAATCTGTTCATTATTGCCATAGACAGTATGATAAGAATCATAAGAACAAGGGACAGAGTAGCACCAAGGTTATAGTTATAGGATGTCTGGAACTGCATTTCTATAACGTCGCCTATCATTGCAAAGGTACCGCCGCCCAGCTTCTTTGAAATATAGAAGGTTGAAACTGAAGGCACAAATACCATTGTAAAGCCTGAAGCAACACCGGGAAGTGACAAAGGCAGAATAACCTTTGACAAAACAGTCATTTTGCTTGCACCAAGATCCTCGGCAGCTTCAATAAGCGAATTGTTCATCTTGGACATTACAGTATAAAGAGGAAGAATCATATAGGGCAGATAGTTATAAACCATACCTAATATAACTGCTCCTGCTGTATTGATAATATGAACCTGAGGCAAACCGAGAGCAGACAGCATACTGTTTATAATGCCCGTATCTTCAAGTATTGTCATCCAGGAGTAGGTTCTGATGAGGAAGTTCATCCACATGGGGAGCATTACTATCATAACCATCATCCGCTGAACAGAAGCAGAGCTTTTCGCCATAATGTATGCCAGAGGATAAGCTATAACCAGAGATATTACGGTAGCAAGAAAGCCGTACCATATTGAGCGAAGAAAAATATAGCGATAACTGCCCAGAGTCTTTATATAATCGAGAGTAAAATTACCGTTTACATCCGTAAACGCATAATAAACAACGAGTATCAGCGGAACAATAATAAACATTGCTGCCCAAAGATAATAAGGTGCGCTTATGATTTTTTTCATTAAAGAATCTTTATTCACTTCCCTACCACCTCTTTTTTCAGTATTTAAGATGGCTACTGCCCCATCTTACCTATAAAATATAGTGCTAAAAATCGCAAATGTCAACATTTTTTCCGAAATATTTGTCATTTTTTCACCGCCGTTCAGCGATAAAAAGCGGTTTGCTCGTGTTTTCTCCTGTTTGCTCTGTTTTTCTCGTTTTTGCTCTCAAAAACTTTTTTAGGATTTTCAGGTGTTTTTTTGCCGTATTTTCTTGAAATACCATAGTTTATGTTGTATTATTATTCTCAACAACTCTTACTGCGTATAAACGGAGGTGTCTGTTACGAAAAGTTTTGTCATAAAGGCCAACGAAGCAAACCAGAGACTTGATAAATTCATCACCAAGGGTATGCCTAACCTGCCCAAATCTCTTATGTATAAATACATCAGAACAAAGCGTATAAAGGTAAACGGTAAGCGAGCTGAAATCTCCACCCGTCTTAATGTGGGTGATGTCGTTGATATGTATATCAACGATGAATTCTTTGAAAAAAGCGAAACCCGATACGATTTTATGGGAGCATCAAAAAACCTCAGTATTGTTTATGAGGACGAAAACATTATGCTTCTCAATAAGAAGGTCGGTCTGCTTTCCCATCCCGACGACAACGAGTATACGGACACACTCATCACAAGGGTAAAACGTTACCTTTACGAAAAGGGTGAATATAACCCTGACGAGGAAACCTCCTTCACACCCTCCCTTGTAAACAGAATTGACCGCAACACCTCAGGAATAGTCATAGCCGCAAAAACTGCTGCAGCCCTGCGCATACTTAATCAGAAAATGAAGGACCGTGAGCTGCACAAATACTACCTCTGCGTTGTTCACGGTGAAATTGAGAAAAAAAGCGACACCCTCATCGGTTATCTTATAAAGGATGAAAAGAAAAATAAGGTCACTGTTTACACAAAAATGCGTGAAGGCGCAAAAACCATAAAGACCAAATACAACGTGCTGAAGGTCCGCAACGGTCTGTCGCTTGTGGAAATTGAGCTTCTGACGGGAAGAACACATCAGATAAGAGCCCACTTTGCTTCAATCGGCCACCCCCTGCTGGGTGACGGAAAGTACGGCACAAACGCACTTAACAAAAAAACAGGCTATAAGAAGCAATGCCTATGCTCATATAAGCTCACCTTTGATTTCACAACGGATGCCGAAGAGCTTGAATATCTTAACGGCAAATCCTTTGAAATTGAGGATGTCTGGTTTAAGGATGAATTTGAAAATATTGAAAACTGAATAAGCTAAAACACGGTTGATGTCTCATATGGGACATCAACCGTGTTTCTTATCTTGTTGCAGAAATATATCTGTTAAACGCTTTTTTAAACTCACCGTATTTGCGGTGAGACGTGTATACCTCAAAGATTTTATCATTGCATTTCAGAACGACCTTCTGTTTGTTAAAGCTCAGCAGATAGTTAAAGTTTATCAGGAAGCTTCGATGAGGCTGGGCGAAAACAAAGGGGTCAAGCTCTTCCTTCCACTTTTCAAAGGGCTTGGTTGTTCTCAATGTCCTGTCATACGTGTGAATACAAACGCTTTTATCCTCAATGGCGATATATACAATATCGTTGGAATTTACACGGTAAATATCACGTCCGCATTTTACCTCAATGGGCTTACTTGCCAGCAGATACTTTTTGACAGCACCGGAAATACAGTTATGCAAACGCCTTTCTTCAATAGGCTTATCAATATATCTGTAAACACTCAGCTCCATTGCATCGTCAAGATAAGAATCAAACGATGTTATAATAAGCACAATGAGGTTCGGATTTTTCCTGTATAGCCTTTTTGCCGTATGCAAGCCGTCCAGTCCCTCCATTTCAACATCAAGGAAGGCGATGTCAAATGCTATGCCTGAGGCTATTGCCGCATCTCCGCTGTTATAGGTATAAATATCATATTCCATACCCGTCTCATCAAGATACTCGTCAACTATTCTGTAAACCTTATCAACAATATATTCCTCATCGTCACATATTACTATGTTCATCTTTATCCTGCCCTCCCTGAACAAAAACTGAGGCGGTGAAGGTTTTTGTATCCGCTGAATAATCCCAGCTGAAATCGCCGTTATATTTTTCGGCAATACGGATAATGCTTGTTGTGCCCACACCGTGTCCGATTCTGCCGTCCGCCTTTCCGGTCAGAAGCCTTCCCCTTATCGCTTTCGGCGGGTTACTGCACGTATTTGATATTCTGATAACGCTTATTCTTTCGCTTACATTATGGATACCCATAGTAATGCGGGGCTCCGATGCTTTTTCGGCTGCTTCAACGGCATTGTCAAGCAGATTGCCCAGCAAAGCCACCACGTCGTATTCATCCATAAAATCAAGACCAGTGGTAAGAGGCTCAATTTCAAAAGATACAGAAGCATTTTTACAAAGATGAACATATCTGTTTATGACTGCATCAACTATTTCGCTTCCGCTGTATTTAATTCGTTCATAGAGACCGAATTCATTTGTGATTGAATCTATATATCTGAGCACCTGCTGAGGCTTATTGTCAGCTGCCTGGGCAGCAATATAATTCAGGTGCTTTTTTATGTCGTGGATAAGAATTCTTGAGTTATCATATTCTCTTGAAAGTGCCTCATAAAACTCAACACTTATATCTGCATACTGATTTTCAAGCTGAAGCTGTCTGTTTTCGTAATTGGTTTTCTGTGTCTTATCATAAATATAGAAAACAAAAATATTTGCAAAGAGCAGAAGAATTGAGCATACGGACAGGGCAAAATCAAAATCTGCAGCAGGTGCAATTTTTATTCCCCAGAATGTCATTGTCAAAAAAACCAATATTGAGGTAACGGGCAGAATACACAGCAGAAGCACATTTCCCGTTTCCTGAATACTGTCTTGTCTTCTTCCGAAAAGCCTTGATATTATGATTATGACAACAAAGAAAAGAAGCTTTGAAGAGGAAGACTGTATAACAAGGGCAAAGGCATTTTCCTCCCAGGAAAAGGGTGAGGTTATTCCCAGCAATTCCGTAGTGGTATAAATCACTATCAGCTCGGTGATCAGCATGAAAAATGTCAGCATAAAGGTTGTGAAAACACAGGTTCTTAATTTTGATTCATAGCAGAAACAGGCAATAAGAAAATTACAAACAATAAACGAAATCAGATTCAACAAGGGATAGGATGCCAGAAGCATAACAAGCAGCTGCACAGCATAGGAGCAACAGCCCGCAACAAACAATAACTGCTTGCTGACCCTTCTGTCATAAAAGTTTTCATAAAACATAAAGCAGGCAAGAACCTCGAATAAATAAAGGAACACATAGCTGATAACTCCAAGCATTTTTAACCTCCGTTACAAAACAAAACTGTCAATAATTCTTTCGATCCGTTCAACATCCTCCTCTGAGCAAAGTCTGATTTTATCCATAATATTCATCGGCACATTGCCGCCTCTCATATTACCCAGAAGAAGATAATCAGGGGTCACTCTGAGAGCATTACAGATTTCAACAAAGACCTCAAGAGAAGGAATTGACTTTCCCCTTTCAATATTACAAAGATAGTGATTTGAAATTCCTGCCGCCTTTGCAAGCTCCGTTTGCCTGAGCTTCATTTCCTTGCGGCGCTTTCTGATTCTTTTTCCCGCTTCTTCGTAATTTATATTCATTATAATCCTCTCCTTTGCTTTTTTCAAGCTTGTCGGCTGTCCGCATCAGCCCGAAAAGTGCATTTTTTTTTGAAAAAAAGCTTGATTTTATTGATTTATTATATCATTTATTAACTTATAGGTCAATATTTTTCCCGATGTTTCTTGCTTTTTTGCTTTTCGGTAAAAAGTCACCACACTTTTTCCCACCGGAACAAATAACAGCCCTGTTTTAATTATAATTTAATTAACCACTTTGAAAAGGAGATGATTCCGCCGGAAAAGCAAGGAGAAAACAGGAGAGCTCTTGTCAGCCCCCTCAGCCACATTCGTGACAGCGCCCCTCTAAAGGAGGAGCCTGAAAAGCTGTCCCCTTTAGGGGAAAGTGCCCGACAGGGCGAAAGGGGCAACACACAAAACTTATTTTATGAAAGGAAACATTAGTATGAAAACAAAGAAAACATTATCAGTCATTCTTGCGGTAATGATGATACTCTCAGCGTTACCAATAGTTTCATTAGCAGCAGAAGACCCAGTAGTAACCGAATGGCCCACAGTAGTTGAAGAATATGCAGAAGTCGGTATGCGTCGCTGTGACCTGACATTAACAGGTGGTGTCGCACCTGTTCCCGGACATTTCGCAATAACGTCCACAGTAACTTTCGCTTCACCTACAAGCACCGGCAATAAAATAGCTATCAAATTCATACCTGATGATGCTGAAAGCTATAATACCATTAATATTCCTTCTGCAGAACGTCCCATAGTAAAGGTAAATCCCTGCTCAAATCCCGTTCTTCAGGGTGAAATAACTGCAAAGACAATTCTTACAGGCGCAGCTATCGGCACATCCGAGCTTGCTCTTGCTGCTGATGCGGTTGTTCTTGCAAGAGAATATAAACTCAATACAAGAATTGATACAATCACTTTTGATAATCCCGATAAGGTTTACACAGAGGTTGGCACATATGAAGAGCCCGTAACAATCAAGTTCGCAGTGCATTCATCAGGTATGCCTTATGCTGTTGACCTTAAAGCAACAGCAAAAATCAAGGTTTCAGACAGACTTGATGCTGAAATCATTACTGCACCCACAATCGCCGCAATTCCCGCAACAGATACCTCAACAGCAAAGGATCTTACAGTAGAAGGCGGCGAAGCAAATGTTGAAGGCACATTTGCAGTGACAAATCCCGACCAGAAAATAGTTATGGGTGAAAACATAGTTAACGTTACATTCACACCTGCAGATACAAGCAAGTGGAATCCCGTAACAGTTGACATTACAATTAACTGCAAGGGCAAAGCTCCTCTTCCCGAAAAGATTGTTATTCCCTTCACATTTAACCACAGCTTCACATTCAAGAGAATAAGCTGCACAGGTGCTGCAGCGGGTATTAACATTGAAGGTGCAAGTCTTTCTCTCAGAAGCGGCAATAACTCAGATGAATTCCTTAATACCCGTCCCATGCCCGGCGAATATGAAGCAACAGCACTTCTTTATTTCACAGGTGATGCAGCTAACCTTTATGAACGGGAAATCGTTAATGTAATCGTTAAGGTTACTCCCGAAAAGCAGACATCATCAAAACACGCCTTAGGCGTTAACAGCTCTGTTCAGAGTGACGGCTCATATCTCATCGAAGCAAGCTCATCCTGCTATTATCCCGAATATATGCAGGGTAATGTTATTATCAGAGTTAACGGTGAAGTAATCGGTGAAGAAAAACTTGAAACAAGCCGTAAATGTACAAAGTTCCAGTATGTTGTAAAGAAGACCGGTGACTATGTTGTTACTGCAGAATACGTTCCCACAGCAACTGACTGCTACTTATTTGAGGACACCTCACTTCTTACCGTTTCAAAGACACAGAGCTTTACCGTTGTTATGCCCAGAACCATCAAGGAAAAGAACTGCGAAGTAAGAAGTGCACCTATAAACGATGACGGTGGCTTCGAGGTTGGCAGCACAATCAGCATTGACGGTGAATCCTTTGACAGAGCAAAGTATCAGTTCAAGGAATGGAAGTTCTATGATGATGAAGGCAAGGAATTCGTTCCCGAAAATCTCACAATGACAACAACCGGCAAATCAGTAACCTTCACAATGCCTAATTTTGATATGACAGCAGAATATATATATGAAAGAATTCCTGAGGAAGAAAAGCCTGAAGAACCGGGCAC
>JAFSEP010000018.1 GCA_017435665.1 Clostridia bacterium
AGGTGTTTGAATGGCTTTTCGGATTTTAGCATTTCGTTAATGAATTTTTCTTTTTCAGTCATTTTATCGGCTTCCTTCCATGGCATTTTTTACACCGCCTTTCGATGTAATTGTACCACAGGACTTACCGATGTGCTGACAAATACACTTACCTATCCGCTGACACTTTCCACTTACCGATGCGCTGAAACCGAACACGGTCGGCATTTTATCCGCCAAAAATTTGTATATATTATAAAATTTCATCCCGCCAACTAAGCCGGTATTTTTGCCGACTGATTTGGCGGGATATATTTTTAGTGTTTGCTTATAATTGAAATCGGATAAAATCGGAGCTTCGCTTCCCACAATTCTGCACTCTGCACTCTGCATTCTGCATTTACTTCTTCCCCTGTCCGTAATAAGCATTTGCTCCGTGCTTGCGGAGATAGTGCTTATCCAATAATTCCTGCTGCATTGAGGAAATATCGGGGTTCATCATAATATTATGCCAAGCCATAAAGGAAAGCTCCTCAAGAACAACCGCATTGTGAACTGCGTTATGAGGATCTGTTCCCCAGGTAAACGGACCGTGGGAATGAACAAGGACTGCAGGGATATCGTCGGGAGACTTATCCCTGAAGGTTTCAATGATGACATTGCCTGTTTCGTGCTCGTATCTGCCACCGATTTCCTCAGGCGTCATCTTTCGTGTGCAGGGAATTTCCCCGTAGAAATAGTCCCCGTGAGTTGTTCCCAGAGCAGGTACACCTCTGCCTGCCTGAGCGAAAACAGTTGCCCAGCGTGAATGAGTGTGAACTATACCCTTGATATTAGGAAAGGCGTTATAAAGAGCAACATGGGTATCGGTGTCTGATGAGGGATTCAGGTCACCTTCGACCTTCTTGCCTGTTTTCAGGTCAACCACAACCATATCTTCAGCCTTCATCACATCGTATTCAACACCCGACGGCTTGATTACCATAAGACCTTTATCACGGTCAACACCCGAAACATTCCCCCAAGTGAAGGTGATAAGGCCGTATTTCGGAAGAAGCATATTTGCTTCATATACCTCTTGCTTTAATTTTTCAAGCATTCCCTTTACCTCACTTCAGCTTCCACGCAAGGTCAGCAAGGAAAAGCTCCTGCTCAAGCTTTTCGGGAGTTGTGTCCTTGTTTATGTGAACAAATTCTATATCCATCATTCTTGCGAAATCACGCATCTGCTCTGCCGATACGTCATAGCTGAGCACCGTGTGGTGAGCACCGCCTGCCATTATCCAGCATTCTATGCCTGTTTCAAGGTTGGGAAGAGCTCTCCACATAACTCTTGCAACAGGAAGATTGGGCATTTCCATAATGGGCTTGATGCACTCAATATCCTGACAGATAAGACGGAGTCTGCCACCCATATCAACAAGGCTGACAACGATTGCAGGGCCTGCCTTGCCTTCAAAGACAAGTCTTGCAGGATCCTTCTCGTTCATTCCGATGCCAAGGTGATGGGTTTCAATTCTCGGCTTGTCTGCAGCAAATGTGGGGCATACCTCAAGCATATGTGCGCCAAGGCTGTATTCGCTTCCGGGCACAAGGTGATATGTATAGTCCTCCATAAAGCCTGAGCCGCCGCCCTTGCCTTCGCCGATAACCTTGAGAATAGCTGTCATAGCCGCAACCTTCCAGTCACCCTCACCGCCGTAGCCGTAGCCGAGGGACATAAGGTGCTGAGAAGCAAGGCCGGGAAGCTGCTCCATTCCGTAAAGGTCCTGGAATGTATTTGAGAATGCCATGCATCCCTCTGCATCCATCATCTTCTTGATTGCGATTTCTTCTCTTGCCTGATATCGGATAGCATCAATGTTATCTGTTGCGATATCATATGCCGCTGTATATTCTGCCATAAGGGCATCTATTTCTTCCTCCGTAACTGCGTTCATTTCTTTCACAAGATCGCCTGTTGCCCAGGTATTTACCTGCCAGCCGAGCTTGGTCTGAACCTCAACCTTGTCGCCCTCTGTAACAGCAACCTCACGCATATTGTCACCGAATCGCATAACTTTAAGCGACTTACTGAACTGAACACCAACAGCTGCTCTCATCCATTCACCCAAGCGCTCACGGACACTTTCATTCTGCCAATGACCTGCGATAACCTTTCTGGGCATACGAAGTCTTGCGGCAATAAATCCGTGCTCACGGTCACCGTGTGCCGCCTGATTGAGATTCATAAAGTCCATATCTATTTCCTCATTGGGAATTTCAAGATTGAACTGAGTTGCAAGGTGGCAATAGGGCTTCTGCAGATTTGCAAGTCCGTTTATCCACATCTTGCTGGGGCTGAAGGTGTGACACCAGGTTATGATACCTGCGCAGGCATCGTTATAGTTAGCCTCCTTGACAACGTCTGTGATTTCCTTATTTGTCTTTGCCGTAACCTTATATACTACCTTGCAGGGAAGCGAGCCTGACGCATTCATTTCATCAACCATTTTCTGTGCACGCTCTGCAACTGTGTCAAGAACCTCGGGACCGTAAAGGAACTGACTGCCAACAACAAACCAGAATTCGTAATTCTTCATTCTCATAATATTTACCTCACAATATTCTCAATAGCTGATTTTTCCACAGCCACTGCTTTCTTATATTTTTCCATATAGGCGTTGAAGCCGACCACATCTTCGCTTACGGGGTGTTCAACCGTTGCCGGATTTGCCGAGAACACCTTATTGTCAAGGTAGCTTTCAAGGCTTTCATCCTTTTCCTTCTGCATAAGGTAAGCCGCAAGAAGTGCAATGCCCCATGCTCCGCCCTCACCTGCAGTTTCCATAACCGCAACGGGAGTGTTCATAGCTCCTGCCATAAGTCTCTGACCGACATACTTTGTCTTGAACAGACCGCCGTGACCGAGAAGTCTGTTAACCTTTATATTTTCCTTCTCAAAAAGGATATCCATACCTATTCTGAGGGTTGCCATTGTGCCGTAAAGCTGGGCTCTCATAAAGTTTGCAAGTGAGAAGTCAGTATCGGGAAGTCTTACAATAAGAGGTCTGCCCTCCTCTGTTCCCGTAACGGGTTCACCTGAGTAATAATTAAATCCGATAATACCGTCACAGTCTGCCGCACCTTCAAGTGCCTTGGCATAAAGCATATCGTAAAGTGCAGGCTTGTTTACCTCATGCCCCGAAGCTGATATAACCTGAGCAAAAAGCTTCACCCAGGCATCAAGGTCGGATGTGCAGGTATTGCAGTGTACCATAGCAACGGGCTTACCTGTGGGCGTTGTTACCATATCGATTTCCGTATAAACGTCCGAAAGCATTTTATCAAGGACTATCATAGCAAAAATTGATGTGCCTGCAGAAATATTACCCGTAAGTGCTGCTACGGAATTTGTTGCCACCATACCCGTACCTGCATCGCCTTCGGGAGGACAGAGCTTAATGCCGCCTTCAAGCTCGCCCGTGGGATCAAGAAGCAAAGCACCTTCCTGTGTAAGCTCACCTGCAGCCTCGCCTGCAACAAGCACCTCGGGAAGTATATCGGTCAGCTTCCACGGATATCCCTTATCAGCAATAAGTCTGTCAAATACCTCAACCATTTTTCCGTCATAGCAGTTATTATCGCTGTCAACGGGGAACATACCTGCAGCCTCACCTATGCCGATAACACGTCTGCCCGTCAGCTTCCAATGAACATAACCCTCAAGGGTTGTGAGAAAGTGAATATCCTTCACGTGCTCCTCACCGTTGAGAATTGCCTGATAGAGATGAGCGATGCTCCATCTCTGAGGGATATTGAAGTTGAAAAGCTTTGTCAGCTCTGTTGCCGCCTGCTCCGTTATGGTGTTTCTCCATGTTCTGAACGCAGCAAGCTGTCTGCCGTCTTTATCAAAAGGAAGATAGCCGTGCATCATAGCCGAAAAGCCCATAGCCTTCATCTTTGTGAGCTTCACGCCGTAGGTTTCCAGAACATCCCTTTTAAGCTGAGCGTAGGCATCCTGAAGACCTGCCCATACAGCATCCATACTGTATGTCCAGACACCGTCCTCAAACTTATTCTCCCAACCGTGAGCACCTGATGCAACAGGGTTATGCTCACCGTCTATAAGCACAGCCTTTATTCTTGTTGAGCCAAGCTCGATACCAAGATATGTATCACCGTTTTCAATGGCCTTTATAATGTTTTCTCTGTTCAAATTATCATCTCCCTTTTTTTAATGCAGAGTGCAGAGTGCAGAATGCAGAATTGTGGTCGCATTTAAAGTTATTGCAATACTTTACAATTATATCCTGCGGAATTAACCCTGAAACAGAGGCAAGATTGCAGATTTTAATTGTCTGAGATTACTGCTGGTTTATATTGGCGGTGTAAGTTTGGAATTTTTTGCAAACTTCAAACGGATAAAATGCCGACCGCAGGTCCTACAATTCTGCATTCTGCATTCTGCACTCTGCATTCATGAAGCATTCTGCACTCTGCATTCAATTATACAAAAGTCTCGCTTGTTTGTAAATGGATTGTTTTAAATTTTCCTGTTATTTTCGGTAATATTTGTCTGTTCGTTTAAGATAATCAATAAGCATCATAACCCAGTCGGTCTGTATCACGTCAAAGCCCCGGTCTGCCAGCCATCCCCAACCGTAGTCTTCACTGTATGTAAGTGCCGTATCGTCGCTGTGACCGCCGGAAAGCTGCTGCTTATAGTTATAAATAATAGAATTGACCCACACGAGAATATCATCACGGTGCATCTGCCTGATAAACTCCTCACTTGCAACAGTTGAGCCTTCATCGGAAAAAAGCACCTCAACGCCCACGTAATTTATGTTCTCCGAAAGAAGCTGAGAATGCATAGGATGCTCATCACGGACAATGGGCATAAAGGGAAGCTCGGGAGCAAGTTCTTTAAGTACCCTGACAACCTTTTGGTTCATCCTGCTTTTAACAAGCATCTGGTCGGTCATATTGTGGCGTTTTACGGCTTTATAAATCTTTTCGGGGTTGTCCCAGAATTTATCAATATTTATATAGCACCTGCCCTTGAACTGCTCCAGAAAATCGTCGAAGGAGGAAATTCCGAACTGAGTGGGGGTGTTATCAAAGTTGACATAGTGAAACTTCTCCACCAGAGAATAAGGCAGGGTATTCAGCAGAACAGGCTTGTTAAGGTGAGCATGCTCCATAAAGGGATGAAACAGAAAAAGCTTCCCGTCAATACTGCAGCTGACGTCAACCTCAAGCATATCTGCCCCTTGTTTAAGAGCTATCTCATATGCCGCAAGGGTGTTACAGGGAATATTACCTGCGCAGGAGCCTCTGTGGGCGGCGATAATAATATTTTCCTTTGCCTTTTCTCTGAGATTAAAATCCATAACGGTTCCTCCCGTGACTGAAATTTAAACAATTATATCACATTTGCTCCGTCTTGAAAAGACCAAACACAAAACTGTATGCAAAACTATGTCAAGATTAACAAAATTTTCCCCTTTTTTTGCCACTATTATTATCACTTTTATTACAGCATTTCTATTGATTTTTTTCGCATAAAATGTTAGAATATTTTTGTTCGGCGAAATCATTTTTTCGCTGTGGAAAAATCAAGGGTTTTTGTAACTGACGGAAGCGGAACTGACCGCATGGGAGCAAAAACATATACTTCAGGTTAGTAACTAATTTCTAACTATTTGTCGACCGTCTGGGCAGTTTCAACCTTATCACAAGGGATGAAACCGCCCATTTTTATTTTTTAACAGGAGGTTATTATGAAAAAAGTCGGTATTGTTATGGGTAGCGACAGCGATTTACCCGTTATAAAAAAGGCAACCGCTGTTCTCGACGATTTGAAAATTCCCTATACGGTAAACATCTATTCAGCCCACCGTACTCCCGAGCAGGCACGTGATTTCTCACTGAATGCAAGAGAAAACGGCTACGGTGCTATCATTGCCGCCGCAGGTATGGCAGCTCACCTTGCGGGTGCTGTTGCCGCAAACACAACCTTACCCGTTATCGGTATTCCCTGTGCTTCACAGTATTTCGACGGTATGGATGCTCTTCTTTCAACCGTTCAGATGCCTTCAGGTATACCCGTTGCAACAGTTGCGGTAAACGGCGGTGCAAATGCCGCTTTGCTCGCTGCACAGATTATTGCAGTTGAGGATAAGGAGCTTGCAGCCAAGCTCGACAAGATGCGTAAGGATGCAGCAGATGCAGTTCTCAAGAAGGACGCAGATGTTATGTCAAAATTAAACTCATAAATCAATTCATTAATCATTTTATTTACATAAAGGAGTTATCAGCTATGGAAAAAATTTACACAGGTAAAACAAAGGACGTATTCAAGCTCGAAAACGGTAATGTTCTCCTCAAGTTCAAGGATGACTGCACAGGTAAGGACGGCGTTTTTGATCCGGGCGAAAATTCAGTAGGTCTTACAATTGACGGTGTTGGCGACGTAAACCTCCGTATGTCAATCTATTTCTTTGAAAAGGTTAATGCAGCAGGCATTAAGACTCACTATGTAAATGCAAACCTTGAGGATACCACAATGGAGGTTCTTCCTGCAAAGGTATTCGGTCACGGTCTTGAGGTTATCTGCCGTCACAAGGCAGTAGGCAGCTTCATCCGCCGTTACGGTGATTATATCGAAGAAGGCGCTGACCTTCCCGCATATGTTGAAATGACATTCAAGAATGACGAAAAGGGCGATCCCCTTGTAATCAAGGATGCTCTTGTTGCTCTTGGCGTTATGACAGAAAAGCAGTATGACGATATCAAGGAAATGACTCAGAAGATCACTCAGATCGTTGCTGACGATCTCAAGGAAAAGGGTCTTGTTCTCTATGATATCAAGTTTGAATTCGGCTACGATGCAGACGGCAACGTTATGCTCATCGACGAAATCGCTTCAGGCAATATGCGTGTTTACAAGGACGGTCAGTATATTGATCCCATGACTCTCTCAGAGCTTTTCTTCGCATAAGAGGTATTTTTTATGGGTGGTTTTTTTGGCGCTGTCAGTAAAAGAGATACTGTTTTAGACGTATTTTTCGGAACTGACTATCACTCTCACCTTGGCACTCGTCGTGGCGGTATGGCTGCATATGATGAGACAAAAGGATTACAACGTAAAATTCACAAAATAGAAAACTCACCTTTCAGAACAAAGTTTGAAAACATTTCAAACACAATGAGAGGTAACGCTGCAATAGGAAGTATCAGTGACTCCGATGCTCAGCCCTTGCTTGTCCGTTCAAAGCTGGGTCTTTATGCCATCTGCATTATCGGTCTGATAAACAACAAGGAGAAGCTGGTTGAGGATTTCCTCTTTACAAACGGCGGTCATTTCGGTGCGATGACCAATGACGGTATCAACTCAACAGAGCTTGTTGCGGCAATGATAAACCAGAAGGACAACTTTGCAGACGGCATAGCCTATGCCCAGAGTGTTATAGACGGTACGGCATCAATACTGATTCTCACCGATGACGGAAGAATTATAGCCGCCCGTGACAGAATGGGAAGAATACCTGTTTTAATCGGCGTAAACGATGAAGGCTACTGTGTCTCATTTGAGGACTTTGCCTATAAGAAGCTGGGCTATGAGGACTATAAGGAGCTGGGTCCCGGTGAGGTTGTTGAATTCACCGCAGATTCCTTTAAGGTTCTCAGGGAGCCGGGAACAAAAACCCGTATCTGCGCATTTCTCTGGTCATACTATGGCTATTCAACCTCCTGCTATGAGGGCATCAATGTTGAGGTTATGCGCTATAACAACGGAAGGATTATGGCTGAGGCTGACCGCAAAAGCGGCATTGCTCAGGATATAGACTATGTAAGCGGTATTCCCGATTCGGGCACACCTCACGCTATCGGCTATGCTCACGAAAGCAGAATTCAGTTTACACGTCCTTTCATCAAATACACTCCCACCTGGTCACGCAGCTTCACTCCTGCCAACCAGAATGAGAGGAACCGTGTGGCAAAGATGAAGCAGATTCCCGTTCACGATCTTATTTACGGCAAGAAACTGCTTTTTGTTGATGACAGTATCGTCCGTGGCACACAGCTTCGTGAAACGGTTGACTTTCTTTACGAAAACGGCGCAAAGGAGGTTCATATCCGTTCAGCCTGTCCGCCGATTATGTATAGCTGTAAGTATCTCAACTTTTCAAGAGCAACCTCAGAAATGGAGCTGATTGCAAGAAGAACCATTGCTGAGCTTGAGGGCGAAGACGGCTTTAAGTATATCAATGAATATACAGATTCTTCAACCGAGCGTGGCAAGAGACTGAGAAGCAGTATATGTGAAAAGATGCACTTCACTTCTTTGGAATTCCAGTCCATTGACGGAATTATCAAGGCTATCGGACTTCCGGCTGACAAGGTATGCACCTATTGTTGGACCGGCAAAGAATAAAAGACTGTACAGGAGAATATAAAATGGATCATAAAAATTCTTTTTCTGCCAGCTATGCGGCTGCAGGTGTAGATATCACTGCCGGTTACAAATCGGTGGAGCTTATGAAAAAGCACGTTGCAAGAACACGTAACGAGGGCTCTGTTGACGATGTAGGCGGCTTTGGCGGTTGCTTCGACCTGAGCTGTATTGCCGGTATGGAGCATCCTATCACAGTTTCGGGCACAGACGGCTGCGGAACAAAGGTCAAGCTCGCTATCCTTATGGACAAGCATGATACAATCGGTATCGACGCAGTTGCAATGTGCGTCAACGATATAATCTGCGTAGGTGCAAAGCCCCTGTTCTTCCTTGACTATATTGCCTGCGGCAAGAACTATCCCGAAAAGATTGCAGAAATCGTAAGCGGTGTTGCCGAGGGCTGTGTTCAGTCAGGTGCCGCACTTATCGGCGGTGAAACAGCAGAGCATCCCGGTCTTATGCCTGAGGAGGATTACGACCTTGCAGGCTTTGCGGTAGGCGTTGTTGACAAGCCTAAGATGATTGATAACAGCAAGATGACTGCAGGCGACGTGGTTATCGCTCTCCCCTCAACGGGTATACACTCAAACGGCTTCAGCTTATGCCGCAAGGTATTTGATATTGATAACAACAACCCCGACCTTTACGTTCCCCGTGAGGAGCTTGACGGAAAGACTGTTGCAGAGGCTTTACTTGTTCCCACAAAGATTTACGTAAAGCCCGTTCTCGCACTTCTTGAAAAGGTTGACGTAAAGGGTATCTCCCACATTACGGGCGGTGGCTTCTATGAAAACATTCCCAGAAGCATCCCCAAGGGACTTACAGCTAAGATTGACAAGTCAACTCTCAGAATTCTTCCCATTTTCGACATCATTGCAAAGACCGGCAACATCCCCGAAAGAGATATGTTCAATACATATAATATGGGCGTTGGTATGAGCATTGTTGTTGACAAAGCAGATGCAGATAAGTCTCTTGAAATTCTCAAGGCTAACGGCATTGACGCATACCTCATCGGTGAAATCATTGAATCAGACGAGGGTGTAATTATCGAATAAAAGAATACAGACGCTTTTTAGCCAACACCTAAGAAGCGTCTCATTGTGTTTTTTCAAACAAGTACAGGAGGATAAATTCATGGCTGAAAAGACAAGGATTGCCGTTTTCGTTTCAGGCGGCGGCACCAATCTTCAGGCACTTATTGATGCGCAGAAATCTGGCATCATAGCTGACGGCGAAATCAGCATTGTTATCTCAAACAAGGATAACGCCTATGCTCTTGAAAGAGCCGCAAACGCCGGAATCGCAACTGCCGTTGTCAGGAAGGATAACGGTCAGGAGGCTTTTGAGGAGGGTCTTATAAAAATTCTTGAGGAAAACGGTATTGAGCTTATCGTTCTTGCGGGCTTTATGTGTATTCTAAGCGAGAGCTTCACAAGCAGATATCCCGAAAGAATCATTAACGTTCATCCCTCACTCATCCCCTCTTTCTGCGGAAAGGGCTTCTACGGCCTTCGTGTTCACGAGGCTGCTCTGGGCTACGGTATCAAGGTAACGGGCGCAACCGTTCACTTCGTAAACGAAATCCCCGACGGGGGAAGAATCATTATGCAGAAGGCTGTATATATCGAAGACGGTGACACACCCGAGGTTCTTCAGAAAAGAGTTATGGAGCAGGCAGAATGGATAATCCTCCCTGAAAGCGTTCAGAAGGTATCAAAGGAAATAAGAAACAATAAGGAGTAAAAATTATGAGCATTTATGACATCAATAAGCTCTCAGAGCTTCTGGCAGACAACACATACCCCGGCAGAGGTATTGTAATCGGCAAGACACCCGACGGCAAGAATGCAGCTATCGCATACTTCATTATGGGCAGAAGCGAAAACAGCCGTAACCGCATTTTCGAAAAGAAGGACGGCGCACTCATCACAAAGGCTTTCGATGAAAGCAAGGTTGAGGACCCCTCACTCATCATTTACAACGCAGTAAGAAGCTTCGAAAACAAGCTCATCGTTACAAACGGAGACCAGACAGATACTGTATATGACTTCGTAAAGGAAGGCAAGGGCTTTGCCGAGGCTCTCAATACCCGTGAATTTGAGCCGGATGCTCCCAACTTTACTCCGAGAATCAGCGGTATGCTCAAGTTTGAAAACGGCGATTTCACTTACCGTATGAGCATCCTCAAGTCAGCTGATGCCGAAGGAAGTGCCTGCAACAGATACTACTATTCTTATCCGTCTCTCTGCGGCTTAGGTCATTTCATCCACACCTATGTTACAGACGGTAACCCCATTCCCACATTCCAGGGTGAGCCCGAAAGAGTTCAGATGAACAACGATATTGACGCTTTCACATCTGAAATCTGGGAAAACCTTAACGAAAACAATAAGATTTCTCTCTATGTTCTTTACACAGACCTTGAAACAGGTGTACGGACAGAGAGAATCATCAATAAGAATAAATAAGGAGAAAAAACATGAAAGAATTTGAACTTAAATACGGTTGTAACCCCAACCAGAAGCCTGCTAAGATTTATATGGAAAACGGCGAAGACCTTCCCATTGAGATCCTTTGCGGCAGACCCGGTTTCATAAACTTCCTTGACGCTTTCAACAGCTGGCAGCTCGTTAAGGAAATCAAGGCAGAATTAGGTGTGCCCGCAGCAGCCTCATTCAAGCACGTAAGCCCCACCTGCGCTGCAGTAGGACTTCCCCTTTCAGACACACTCAAGAAGGCTTGCTTCGTTGACGATATCGAGGGTCTTGACGAGTCTCCCCTCGCCTGCGCTTATGCAAGAGCAAGAGGTACAGACAGAATGTCATCCTTCGGTGACTGGATTGCACTCAGCGACGTCTGCGACAAAACAACGGCTCTTCTTGTAAAGCGTGAGGTATCGGACGGCATCATCGCTCCCGGCTACACAGACGAGGCTCTTGAAATCCTCAAGTCAAAGCGCAAGGGCAACTATAACATCATTAAGATTGACGAAAGCTATGTTCCCGCCGAAAAGGAATGTAAGCAGGTTTTCGGCATCACATTTGAACAGGGCAGAAACAACTTCAGAATCAATGAAGAGCTTCTTTCAAATATGGTAACAGAAAACAAGACATTATCAGCAGAAGCAAAGAGAGACCTTATTATCGCTCTCATTACACTTAAATATACACAGTCAAACTCAGTCTGCTATGCAGTTGACGGTCAGGCAATCGGTGTAGGTGCAGGTCAGCAGTCAAGAATTCACTGCACACGTCTTGCAGGTAACAAGGCTGATATCTGGCATCTCCGTCAGCACGAAAAGGTACTTAACCTTCCCTTCCTTCCCACAATCGGCAGACCTGACAGAGACAATGTTATTGACGTTTATATCTCAGACAATGACGAGGACGTTCTTGCAGAGGGTATGTGGCAGAAATACTTTACAGTTAAGCCCGAGCCTCTCACAAAGGAAGAACAGAAGGCATACCTCAGCACTATCACAGGCGTGTCTGTTGCTTCAGATGCTTTCTTCCCCTTCGATGATAATATCGAAAGAGCAAGAAGAAGCGGCGTTTCTTATATTGCTCAGCCCGGCGGCTCAATCCGTGACGACATCGTAATCGAATGCTGCAACAAGTATGACATTGCTATGGCATTCACAGGAATGAGACTCTTCCACCACTAAGAAAAAGCCTTTCGGCTTTTTCAGTTATATATAACCTTACGGTTATGTGATATTCGCTTTCAGTGAGTAATATATTTGCCTTTCGGCAAATGCAAAAGATAATAAAATTCCCAGGAGATAACAATGCTTAATTACTTTAACGAACTTAACAATTACGATAGTGAAGTTTTTGCTTCATGCAACAGAGAATTTGACAGACAGCAGAGCTTTATTGAGCTTATTGCTTCGGAAAACATTGTTTCAAAGGCTGTGCTTCTTGCAGCAGGCAGTGTTCTTACAAACAAATATGCTGAGGGCTATCCCGGTAAGCGTTACTACGGCGGCTGTCAGCACGTTGACGAGGTAGAGGATATTGCAAGAGACAGAGCAAAGAAGCTCTTCGGTGCTGAGCACGCAAACGTTCAGCCCCACTCAGGTGCAAACGCAAACCTTGCAGCTTTCTTCGCACTCACAGAGCCCGGTGACACAATTATGGGTATGAATCTTTCTCAGGGCGGTCACCTTTCTCACGGTTCACCCGTAAATATCTCAGGTAAATACTGGAACATCGTTCCCTACGGTGTTGATGATGACACACACACTATTGACTATGATAAGATGAGAGAAATCGCTCTTGAATGCAAGCCTAAGCTCATCGTTGTGGGTGCAAGTGCATATTCAAGAATTATCGATTTTGCCCGTTGCAGAGAAATTGCTGACGAGGTGGGCGCATACCTTATGGTTGATATGGCTCACATCGCAGGTCTTGTTGCAGCAGGACTTCATCCCTCTCCCGTTCCTCACGCTCACGTTGTTACTTCAACAACACACAAGACACTCAGAGGACCCAGAGGCGGTCTCATTCTCTGCAAGGAAGAGTTTGCAAAGCAGATTGACAAGTCTGTATTCCCCGGCACTCAGGGTGGCCCCCTTATGCACATCATTGCCGCAAAGGCTGTTGCATTCGGCGAGGCTCTCACAGATGAGTTCAAGGAATATCAGAAGCAGATTGTGAAGAACAGCGCAACACTCTGCGATGCTCTCAAGGCTGAGGGCGTTGACATTGTTTCAGACGGAACAGACAATCATCTTATGCTTCTCGACCTTCGCAAGTTCGACCTTTCAGGTAAGGAGCTTGAAGCAAGACTTGACGAGGTGCATATCACAGCAAACAAGAACACCATACCCAACGACCCCAAGAGCCCCTTCGTTACAAGCGGTCTGAGAATAGGAACGGCGGCAGTAACCTCAAGAGGCTTCAAGGAAGAAGAAATGGTTATGATTGCAAAATGGATAAAGAGAGTTATCACTGACTTTGATGCATCAAAGGAAAGCATCACAGAGGAAGTAAAGGCTCTTTGCGAGAAGTATCCCATATACAGATAAAGGAGAAATTCCTATGAAAATAATGGTTGTCGGTGGCGGCGGACGTGAACACGCCATCATCAAAAAGATTAAGGAAAACAAAAACGTTGAAGAAATATACGCTCTCCCCGGTAACGGCGGTATGGCTGAGGATGCAACCTGCGTGAACATCGGTGCAAAGGATATTGACGCAATCGTAAAATTCGCAAAGGAAAATCAGATTGATTTTGCAGTTGTTGCACCCGATGACCCCCTTGTTTTAGGTGCAGTTGATGCTCTGAGTGAAATCGGTATCCCCTGCTTCGGCCCCGAAAAGAAGGCAGCTATCATTGAAGGCAGTAAGGTCTTTTCAAAGAACCTTATGAAGAAGTACGGCATCCCCACTGCAAAGTATGAGGTATTCTCAGATGCAGCAGAAGCTCTCAGGTACATTCAGACTGCTCCCATCCCCACAGTTATCAAGGCTGACGGTCTTGCGCTGGGCAAGGGTGTGCTTATCTGTTTCACAAAGGAAGAGGCAGAGGAAGCTATCCACTCAATTATGGACGATAAAATCTTCGGTGAAAGCGGAAGTAATATCGTTATTGAGGAATTCCTCACAGGTCCTGAGGTATCAGTTCTCTCCTTCACAGACGGAAAGACAGTTGTACCGATGATTTCATCAATGGACCACAAGAGAGCTCTTGACGGTGACAAGGGTCTCAATACAGGCGGTATGGGCACTATTGCTCCCAACCCCTACTATACAGAAGATATTGCAAAGCGCTGTATGGAGGAAATCTTCCTTCCCACAGTAAACGCTATGAACGCTGAGGGCAGAACCTTCAAGGGTTGCCTTTACTTCGGACTTATGCTCACTCCCGACGGCCCCAAGGTTATTGAATATAACTGCCGCTTCGGTGACCCTGAAACTCAGGTTGTTCTTCCCCTTCTTGAAAGCGACCTGCTTGATATTATGATGGCAGTTTCAAAGGGCGAGCTTGACAAAATTGATGTTAAGTTCTCAGATAAGAGTGCCTGCTGTGTTGTTATGGCATCAGAAGGCTATCCGCAGAAGTACGACTCAGGCTTCGAAATCAAGGTAGCCGATGACATTGAGGCTCAGGTTTATATTGCAGGCGCTAAGCTCAGCGAGGGCAAGGTTCTTACTGCAGGCGGACGTGTTCTCGGTGTTACAGCAGTTGCCGACACGCTTGAAAACGCTATAATCAAGGCATACGCAGAGGTGCCCAAGGTAAGCTTTGCTAATGCATTTTATCGCAAGGATATAGGACAGAGAGCCTTAGAAGCACTCAAGTAAAGGAGATATAAATGGTTTACAGAATTTATGTTGAAAAAAAATCAGGCCTTGATAACGAGGCAAAAGGTCTTTTAGCAGAAGCAAAGAATCTGCTCGGTATAGAAAATATGGAAGATATCCGTCTTTTCAACCGCTATGATGCAGAAAATATTACAGAGGAATTATTTGACTATGCTGTAAAAACAGTTTTCTCTGAGCCCCAGCTCGATAATGTATCCGACAGCGTTGAAATTCCTGAGGCTTATGTCTTTGCAGTAGAGGCTCTTCCCGGTCAGTTTGACCAGAGAGCTGACTCGGCTGCACAGTGTATTCAGATTATATCTCAGGGCGAGCGTCCTCTTATCCGCACTGCAAAGGTTTACGCTCTTTACGGTACACTCAGCGAAAAGGATATTGCCGCATTCAAGCATCACGTAATCAATGCAGTTGAAAGCCGTGAAGCAGCACTTGAAAAGCCCGAGACTCTTGCCGCTACCTATGCCGCACCCGAAACAGTTGACACGGTTACAGGCTTTATCGCTATGGACGAGGCAGCACTTGCAGCTCTTCTTGATGAAAAGGGACTTGCTATGGACCTTGATGACCTTAAATTCCTTCAGGCTTATTTCAAGGACACAGAAAAAAGAGACCCCACCATTACAGAAATACGTGTTGTTGACACATATTGGTCTGACCATTGCCGTCACACAACCTTCTCAACACATATTGATAATGTAAGAATTCACGACGAGGCTGTTCAGGCAGCTTACGAGCGTTATCTCAAGGCAAGAATTGAGGTCTATGGTGAGGAAAAGGCAGCAGCCCGTCCTCAGACACTTATGGACATTGCCACTATCGGCACAAAGACTCTTAAAAAGAGAGGTCTTCTTCCCGAGCTTGACGAAAGTGAAGAAATCAATGCCTGCTCAATCCACGTTACTGCAACAGTAAACGGTGAGGATCAGGACTGGCTTCTTATGTTCAAAAATGAAACTCACAACCATCCCACAGAAATCGAGCCCTTCGGCGGTGCCGCAACCTGTATCGGCGGTTGCATCCGTGACCCCCTTTCAGGCCGTGCATACGTTCATCAGGCAATGAGAGTTACCGGTGCAGGTGACCCGAGAAAGACCATCGCAGAAACTATGGCAGGCAAGCTTCCTCAGCGTAAAATCTGCCAGACTGCCGCAGCAGGCTACTCCTCATACGGTAATCAGATCGGTCTTGCAACAGGTCATGTTGCAGAAATCTATCACGAGGGCTTTGTTGCAAAGCGTCTCGAATGCGGTGCAGTTGTTGCTGCAGCTCCCGCTTATAATGTACGCCGTGAAAGACCTGCTCCCGGTGACGTAATTGTTCTTTTAGGCGGACGCACGGGCCGTGACGGTATCGGCGGTGCTACCGGCTCATCAAAGAGCCACAATATGAAGTCACTTACAACAATGGCTTCAGAGGTACAGAAGGGTAATGCCCCCGAAGAAAGAAAAATTCAGAGACTTTTCCGTAACGCTGAGGTAACACGCCTTATCAAGCGCTGTAACGACTTCGGTGCAGGCGGTGTTTCCGTTGCAATCGGCGAGCTTGCTCCCGGACTTCAGATTGACCTTGATGCAGTACGCAAAAAGTATGAGGGTCTTGACGGAACGGAAATAGCAATTTCCGAATCTCAGGAGCGTATGGCAGTTGTTGTTGCCCCGGAGGATGCAGATAAATTCATCGCCTTTGCCGAGGAGGAAAACCTCGAAGCATACCGTGTTGCAGTTGTAACAGAAGAAGAGCGTATGGTTATGAAGTGGAAGGGCAATGTTATCGCCAACCTCAGCAGAGCCTTCCTTGATACAAACGGTGCCGTTAAGCACACAGATGTTGACGTTACAAAGAAGGACCTTTCAGTTCTTTCAAAGGCTATGTTCGGCTCTCTTCGTGAAATGGCTGCTGACCTCAGAACTGCAAGCCAGAGAGGTCTTGTTGAACGCTTTGACTCCACCATCGGTGCAGGAAGTGTTATTATGCCCTACGGCGGTAAGAGACAGCTTACACCTGCACAGTCAATGGCAGCTGTTCTTCCCGTGCTTCCCGGTCAGGAAACAGATCAGGCAAGTGTATTCAGCTGGGGCTGTGATCCCGACCACCTGAGTGTTGACCCCTACACAGGTGCTCACGCAGCAATTTATAACTCTGTTGCAAAACTTGTTGCCGCAGGCTGTGACTACAAAAAGACATATCTCACACTTCAGGAATTCTTCGAAAAGCTTAAAACAGAGCCTGAGCGTTGGGGCAAGCCCTTCGCAGCTCTTTTAGGTGCACTTGATGCTCAGCTTGAATTAGGTGCTGCTGCTATCGGCGGTAAGGACTCTATGTCAGGCTCCTTCCTTGACAAGGATGTACCCCCCACTCTTATTTCCTTTGCTATTGCACCGATTAAAAAGCAGGATGTTATCAGCCCCGAATTCAAGGAAGCAGGCAATCCCGTTTACCTTTTCGGTGCAAAGGATGAAAGTGCAGAAAGCCTTAAAGCTACATGGGAAGCATTCCACGGTCTTTGTAAGGAAGGCAAGGTAAAGGCTTCATATGCAGTTGAAAGAGGCATCGGTGAAGCTGTTATGAAGATGAGCTTCGGTAATAATATCGGCTTCAAGTCAGAAGCAGACTTAGGTGAAAACTGGCATCTTGGTATGTGGGGCTTCATCGTTGCAGAGCTTACAGAGGATGTTGAGCTTCCCGGTGTTATGAAAATCGGTACAACAACCGAAGAACCTGTTATCACCCTTGAAGAAGATACTGCAGAAATTGCAGAACTTTATAAATTACACACCGCTACTCTTGAAAGCGTATACCCCACAAAGGCTAAGGAGGATAAGGACGAAATCCCCACCTTCTCATTTGACGGTAAATGCAATATTGCTCCCAAAAATAAGGTTGCAAGACCTAAGGTGCTTATTCCCGTATTCCCCGGCACAAACTGTGAATATGATTCAGCCCGTGCTGTGGAAAAGGCAGGTGCCGAAGCTGAAATCTTTGTAATCAGAAACCTCACCGCAGAGGATGTTGCAAAGAGCGTTGAAGGCTTCTCCAAAAAGGTTAAGGAAGCACAGATGATATTCATTCCCGGCGGATTCTCCGGCGGTGACGAGCCTGACGGCTCAGCTAAATTCATCACCGCATTCTTCCGAAACCCCGCTGTTAAAGAGGCTGTAACCGACCTTCTTGATAACAGAGACGGTCTTATGTGCGGTATCTGTAACGGCTTCCAGGCTCTTATCAAGTTAGGTCTTGTGCCCTACGGTAAGATTATTGACACTGATGAAAGCTGTCCCACACTGACCTTTAACAATATCAACCGCCACCAGTCAAGAATTGTTCATACAAGAATTGCATCCGTAAAGTCACCCTGGCTGAGCCTTATGAATGTTGGCGACATTGTTAATGTGCCCATTTCACACGGTGAAGGTAAGTTCCTTGCTTCAGCAGAGCTTGTAGCTG
The DNA here is from genome assembly GCA_017435665.1 of Clostridia bacterium. Classification (GTDB taxonomy): domain Bacteria; phylum Bacillota; class Clostridia; order Oscillospirales; family Acutalibacteraceae; genus UBA6857. The sequence goes on from JAFSEP010000018.1 coordinate 18,196, forward strand.
AGCTTGCAAAGAACGGTCAGATTGCAACACAGTATGTTGACCTTGACGGCAATGCTACATCAGACATTGACTTCAATCCCAACGGTTCAATTTGCGCTATTGAGGGTATCACCTCACCCGATGGCCGTGTATTCGGTAAGATGGGACACAGCGAGCGTATCGGTGACGGACTTTATAAGAATGTTCCCGGTGAATACGATATCCGTATGTTTGAAGCAGCAGTAAAGTATTTTCAGTCCGAAGGATAATTAAAATTTTCGTTATGGTATAGACTAAATGACAAAAGTGTGATATACTGTTGAGGTAATCAACAATATATCACACTTGTTATTTAAGGAGGCGAAAACCTGTGAAAAAGATATTCATCCCCGTTATTGTTGTTATTGCTGCACTTATGATTTTAGTTGTTTTCCTCACAAGAGGCGGTTCAGCAACTGATTCAAACTATCATACTCACGCAGACGGTGAAACTCACTACGGCACACATGATACGACAACTACTACAGCAGCATATCACACACATGCGGACGGCGAAACTCACTACGGTGACCACGGTTAATTCAGAAACAAAAAAATATGAGCAGGATACTTCAATATCCTGCTCTTTTTCTTTTGCGAAATTTGGCTTTATTCTTCGTCCTTCTTTTTGAGCTTAGGCATAATAACACAGATTATCACAATAAGAAGTGCAAGAGCAACCACAACCACGGGAAGGATAATTCTCATATCGTTATCACCGGTTGCAGGGATTGCTGAGCCTGCGGCGAAAACCTGAGTCAAAACAGCAACCGAGCTTAAAATCATAATCCCGGCTAAGACAATGCAGATAATCTTAACCATATTTTTACTCATCATAGTTTTTTACCTCTCTTATTCAATTCCCATATACTTCTTCATATCTGCACCAAGTGCATCACTGAGCTTCTGTGCTTCCTCAAAGTTATCTGCAGCCGCTGTGAGATAAACCTTGATTTTCGGCTCTGTACCCGAGGGTCTTACAATAACACAGCAACCGTCTGTCAAAGCATATGCAAGAACGTTTGACTTGGGAAGATTGATGATTTTCTCTATGCCTGTCTCAACCGATACAGTTTTGCTTGCCATATAATCTGAGATTTCAATAACTGTCTTGCCTGCGATTTCCTTGGGGGGATTGTTTCTCAGGTCGTTCATCATATCCTTCATCTTCTGCATACCCGATGCACCTTCAAATCCGAAGTTAAGAAGTGAGTTGAGATATGTTCCGAACTTCTTATATATGCCCTGCATCATTTCATAAAGGCTGATACCCTTTGACTTATAATAGCAAGCCATTTCGCAGATAAGCATTGATGCCACAACCGCATCCTTATCTCTTGCGTGGATGCCTGAAAGGTAGCCGTAGCTTTCTTCCATACCAACGATAAAACGGTCAGCCTCACCCTTTTCTTCAAGCTTTGTGATGGTCTCACCGATATATTTGAAGCCTGTGAGAAGGCTTACTGTCTCAGCACCGTAGCTTTCTGCAACCTTGTCAACAAGGTTTGTTGTAACGAAGGACTTGACTACCATGGGATTTTCAGGCATTGTGCCCATTTCGCTTCTTCTTGAAAGAAGGTACTCTGCAAGCATTACGCCTACCTCGTTACCCGTCATAAGCTTATAGCCTTCATCTGTCTTAACAGCAATACCTACTCTGTCGCAGTCCGGGTCTGTGGCAAGAAGAAGGTCCGCATTCTGTGCCTTGCCCATTTCTATTGCAAGCTCAAATACCTGCTTGATTTCGGGATTGGGGAAGGGACATGTGGGGAAGTTACCGTCGGGAAGCTCCTGCTCCTTTACAACGCTGACATTTTCAATTCCCTTGCGGCTGAGTATTTCTCTTACGGGAATATTACCTGTGCCGTTAAGGGGTGTATATATAACCTTAAAGTCTGTGCCCTTGCAGTCATAAACGCTTGCAGAAAGCACCTTTTCATAAAATTCCTCATATACCCAATCTTCAATATAGCAGATTTTTCCCTCAGCAAGAGCTGTATCGAAGTCTGCTTTCTTCACACCCTCAAACATATCAACATTCTGAATGAAGTTATATGTCTTGTCTGCTGCCTCGTCGGTCATCTGATAACCGTTGGGGTCGTAGCACTTATAACCGTTATACTTTGAGGGATTATGACTTGCGGTGATGATGATACCCGACTGACAATTAAGTCGTCTGACCGCAAATGAAAGCATAGGAGTGGGAACAAGGCGTTCATAGAAGTATACCTTTATTCCGTTAGCCGCAAGAACACATGCGGCACTCTTTGCGAAGGTATCAGACTTTATTCTTGAGTCGTATGCGATTGCTACACCGGGGTTTTCAAACTCGCTGTTAAGGTAATCGGCAAGACCCTGCGTTGCCTGATTTACGGTATAGACGTTCATTCTGTTTGTGCCTGCACCGATAACGCCCCTGAGACCTGCCGTGCCGAACTCAAGATTCATATAAAATCTGTCAAGTATGGCTTCTTCGTCACCTGAAATTTCTTCAAGCTCCTTTATTAAGTCTTCATCATCCTTGGCTTTTTCTTTCCACAAACCATATAATGCCTTTATGTCGTTCATTGCTTTTCCTCCTGTATATTATTCATATTTAATTGCATTATAGAAGCTTACCACGTTACCACAGGCGCTCAGTTGAATGTTTTCAACTCCCTCTGCGGTACCGTAAAAGGTTTTCTCCTCAAAGACGGGAAGAATAACCCCGTTATTTATAAGGAATTCCTCTGCCCTTGCAAGACCGTTCAGTCTGTCATTGCCTGAGGCATTTCTTACTTTGTTTATAAGTGAGGTATATTCCTTGTTTTCATATTTCGTCAGCTGTGTTACATTGTCTGCAAGAAAGTCGGCGGCAAGGTCCTTCTGCGCCTTTACCGGTGCATATGCTATCTGATAATTGCCTGATCGGATATCATTAAGCAGAGCCTGCTCTTCCATAGGGCTTACTCTTGCATCACAGCTTATGCCGAAGGTTTTCTGTAAATTCTGAATAGCTGCCCTGAGCTGATTTTCGTGCTCATAGGAGCATTTTATAGTTATGGTCATACCCTTTTCATTGAGTGCCTTCAGAGCATCTGTCCAATAGCCTTCAGCTTTTTTATTGTTGTATCTAAGCTTCTGCACATCCGATGCCTTTTCTCTGTAAGAAACAGATGCATTGAGACAGGCTGACGGCACAATGCCCTGTGCCTTACCGACGGTGTATTCGCCTGCTTCCATAAGAGAGGTATCAAAGCCGTAACAGATTGCAAGTCTTGCCTTTAGATTGCTCATATATTTATCCGAGCAATTGAAGATAAGTCCCCTGACAGTATCGGCCTTTTCAGTAAAACTCAGCTTTTTGCTTCCCGAAACCTCACCGTATTGCTCAAAGGCAAGGGGGGTTATATCGTAGGTTCCCTGAGAAAGCTTACTTCCTCTTGAACTGATTTCATTATTGACAGAAAGGTAAACACTTGCTGCAGTTGACTTATATTCACCTGCATATTTTTCGTTTCTTTTCAGGCTGATTGAGGTATCCTCATTCCAGGAGCTTATATAGAATGGCCCGTTATAAATAAGGTAAGCTGTTGAAAGGCCGTATCTGCCCGATGTCATCTCAAAGAATTCCTCATCACAGGGCATACAGATGCTTGTGGTCAGGGTATAAAGGAAGTCATCATCGGGATATTCAAGATTAATCACAAGGGTATAATCATCCTTCGCCTTAACACCGAGGGTGTTTGACTTTGCCTCGCCCTTATTCACGGCTTTGGCGTTTTTAATGCACATAAGCCTCTGTGCATCGGGAGCATTTGTGTTTTTCTCAAGGGCACGTCTGAGGGCAAAAACAAAATCGTGGGCAGTAAGCTTTGTATCAAAGCTTGTTTCATAGTCCTCGCCGATGGTTTTTCCTGCTGACTTGGTGACAAGCCATTGAGCATCCTTTCGGAGGTTGAAGGTGTATTTCTTTCCGCTTGAAGAAATCTCCCAGCTTTCAGCCACACCGGGAAGTATTTTCCCGTCAGCGCCCATACGGACGAGCCCTTCAAAGCAGTTATTTATTATTGTCAGCGCTCCGTTATCCTTTGCAATCTGCGTGTCAAGGTAAACGGGGTCGTTATCTATGGGATAAGTAAAGCCCTTATCCATACCCGTGTCTTTTCCGCAGGAGGCAAACACGAGCATAAGCATTGTTATAATTAAAAATACAGATATAATTCTTTTCATTTTATCTCTTCCTGATTGTTGAAATTTAATGGGTGTCAGAAACACGTCACCCACATTTTTGGGCGGGATAGTCCGCATTGTGCATTGGGTCACACCTTTGCGCTCTTGCACACGTCACTCATCACGCACTTATCGCACTTAGGTCTTCGTGCAACGCAGACTGCCCTTCCGTGAAGGACACAGCGGTGGCAGAAGTCGTTGCTTTCCTCGGGAGGAAGTATCTTCTTCAGTTCAAGCTCCACCTTCTTCGGGTCCTTGGTGTTCACGAGACCGAGAAGGTTTGTAATCCTGATAAGGTGGGTATCGGCTACAACCGCAGGCTGATTATACACGTCGCCCATTATGAGATTGGCAGTTTTTCTGCCAACGCCCGGTAAGCTTGTGAGTTTTTCGATGGTGTCAGGCACCTGACCGCCGAAGTCAGATTTTATCTTCTGCGCCATTTCGACGATATCCTTAGCCTTTGTTCTGTAAAATCCGCAGGAGCGCACAAGCTCCTCCACGTCCTTTATGTCAGCCTGACAGTAATCGTCAAGGGTTCTGTATTTATCAAAAAGTGCAGGGGTGACAAGGTTTACTCTGGCATCAGTACACTGTGCCGAAAGCCTTGTGGCGATAAGAAGCTCCAGAGGATTTGATGCATTTAAAGAGCAAAGCGCATCGGGATATTCTTTTTTTAGTCTTTCAACTGCGGCAACCGCCCTTTGTTTCTTCGTCATACTGTCTGAAACTCCTGTGTCATTCTTCTCCAATGGAAAAGGTACTGCTGTGCTATACCCTCAATGCCCTTTGTGCATAAGGGCAAGCCTTCGGGATAAAGCTCACTCATTATTCTTTTCACCCACACGTCAACGGGAAAGGCTTCAACCTTACCGATACCGTAAAGCAATGTGCATTCGGCTACTTTGGCACCGACGCCCTTGATTTTTATCAGCTCTTCCCTCGCCTTATCAATAGGCATAGTGTGAAGGTTATATAAATCAACCTCACCGCTTTTCACCTTCTGAGCCGCATCGATTATATATTTGGCACGGAAGCCTGCCCTGAGGACAGCCAAATCCTCAACGGTTTTGTGGCAGAGCACCTCATATGAAGGGAAGGTATAGTCATTCTCCCCTATTTTCTCTCCGAAGCTTTCGCAGAGTCTTTCAATTATTCCTTTGATACGGGGAATATTATTATTCTGTGAAATGATAAACGAGCAAAGAGCTTCCCAGGGCTCCTGTTTAAGTATGCGTATACCGTAAAACTCATCTCTTGCTTTTATCAGCCAGCTGTCATCAAAGGCGGCACAGATTTTTTCATAATCACGGTCAAGGTCGAAATAGGGCTTCCATATATTTTTAAATTCGTCTTCGGTAACATTTTCAAAAAGATAACCATTTTCTGTCTCGGTTATATCAAGCACTCTGCCGAAGGCTACGCCGTGAAAGTGTCCCTTCTCGGTTTCACGGAACCTGAAAGCCTGACCGCAATCAAGACAAAGTCCGATATCCAGGCAGGGCACAGACTCAACGCATACCCCATATTCATTGACCTTTATGTTCATCAGGCTTCCCCCTTTCGAAAAGACTTAATCCTTATCCAATTTATAATTATATCACAGCACTTGCAATTTGTATAGCCTTTTTAATTCAAAAATATCCCCGAGGCATAAAAAAGCGGTGCAGGGTTAGAATAAAAAAGAAGTATGAACATCAACAGGAGAAGGTCAAATGATTAAAGGCGTGAATCATCAGGTGGTTGAGGTAAACGACACCGCCAGCGAATATTTTGAGAGAATTATATTCTTTGTAAAGCCCGAGTATTCCTTTGTCAGCGAGGGAAAAATCAGAGAGAGAGCTGCTAAAATTGCCGGTTCCTCCACAATGCCGCCACCCACAAAAAGAAGCAGAAGAGAAAAAATCAGCGATCTTATAAAAATCATAGCCGCCGCCCTTGCAGGCGCAGCGGCTACGGGAATCATTCTGCAGTTGGTAGGATAAAAAATGACGGTGGTCACCCACCGTCTTTAAGTTTGTTCTGAATTTCGGTTTATCGGTGCGGCTTCGCCGCACACCGCCCACGACTGCGGGCGGTCAGACTCCTTCCACCGCAAGCGGTCCCCCATACTCTTGCGGTACCCAAAATTCATTACGGCTTGGGGCGCCTATGAATTTTGACCGCTACGCCATCGTCACCTCGTTTCATCTCGCACTGCGAGCACTTCGGTGACGAAGCCTCAGCGAGGAAGGCTTTTGGCTCCCTCCCTGAGGGAGCTGTCAGCAGCGCTGACTGAGGGAGTACCAAGCTCGCCTTGCGACGAGCTTGAGTGGGTTTTGTTGTGTGTCAACTTTTTGCGGTCAGGCTGACCGCTGATTTTGCCTAAATTTTATTTTTTACTTTCAGCAGTGATGATATTCAGACTCTCTCGTTGATGGTGTTTCAGTTAAGACAGAGAAAACCTATCGGAGCGATTTGCATTAACAAAGAATCACATTGTCTTATTCATCGTCAAACATATCACTTAATAGTATATTTGATTCTTTTGCCCAATTCTTTAAAACACTACGAATCATCTGTTCCTCGAACTCTCCAAATCCATATGCACCATCAATATGCTCAAAATACCATAAGAAAGCAACAATTTTGTTGTGTTTGTTTTTTTGCATTTCCTTAGTCGCCCCATCTTTATATTTCGCCACATTTTCTTGAGAAAGATACGAATTGATTATCTCTAAGCACACCTCGTAACAATCAATAAATGGAATTACATCAATATCTCCATTGTTTATTTTTTCTTGTAAAGTATCTGTAACTTTTACAAACTCTTCTTTTTCAACACTATACCCATACATAACTTTATTTCTTTTAATTGAGTCATAGAGCCTTATCAAATTTTCTAAACTTAATGATTTTTTCACAACTTTACCTCTTTCTAATAGTTCATCGGATTACCATCCATTAGATTCATAAAAGTAGTAATAAACCTACCAACCTCAGGGTCATAATAACAGCTTGAAGGCTTGCTCCTGCCCCTTCCGATGCTTCGCATCACCTTCCCCTAAAGGGGACGGCTGTTTCGGCTCCCTCGCTGAGGGAGCTGTCAGCAAAGCTGACTGAGGGAGTTCCCAAGCCCGCCTTTCGGCGAGGTTGGGGGGAGACGAGAAGGATTAAGTGGCAAAAGTTTTCTCTTGGTTTTTTAATAGAAGAATATCAGATATCTTTTGGAAATTTTTCGCTCCAAAGCTCGTACAAATTATATAAGTCCGAAGTTTCACACGTATCGTTTAATAAGCGAGATGCTTGAACGCCTACCATGTGTATGGGCTCGAAAGAAACCACACTACCATCATGTATAAAACCGGTTAATTGAGGCCGATTATTGAAAAAATCCTTCACTTTTTTGCTTGGTGAGTCATGCGTAAATGTCCATGTAAGCAATGGACATTCTCTAAGAAAAACTTCAGCAAGATACATTCCTATATCTCGTTGTATAATCAAAGAATTGAGTGAAAGTTTTTCATAATTTATACTTGATTCACCAACAAGTTGATATAATTGTGTTTTTTTAAATTTTTCAAGTTCTTGTGCATCTGTTTTTTGAATTATTGCTATTTTCAAATACCAGTCCCAAATGATGTTTAGTGATTTTGGAGAGAAATCCAATAACGATATATCAATGTTCAAATCAACTGAAACTCTTTCGCAAAGATATTTCGTCCTTTGAGGGATTTGATCTATGTACCAGTTAAAATAGTTGTTTGCAGTTCTCTTATCCCACGAATCATAGTCGATACCCATGGGGGGAAATGTAACGATATATTCAATATCATTATCAGTCTTTTTATTATTTTTCTTAAAAATGTTCAATTATTTTTATCCCTGCCTTACTTAGTGCTGTGTGAATTTTATTTTTAGTAATTGAATGTATTCCTGAAATACCACTTTTTAAAAAACCTAGTCTTAATAAAATAAATAAAATTCCAAAACCAACAGTCTTTTTCCAGTTTAAACGCCAGTTTCCACTCGAATCACTATCATTAACCGGATTATTTTCACAATAAGCAAATGGGTTATAAGAAATTGCAGAATCTGCCAAACCAATGAAACTTACATCATCTGAATTGATAAATCTGCCAACTTCAGGGTCATAATAACGGCTTGAAGGCCTGCGCCTTCCCCTTCCGATGCTTCGCATCACCTTCCCCTAAAGGGGACGGCTGATGAAGCTCCCTCCCTGAGGGAGCTGTCAGCAGAGCTGACTGAGGGAGTTCCAAGCTCGCCTTTAGGCGAGCTTGGGTAATACAGTTTTATAAAACAAATTTTTCTTTATTATATTACAAAACATAGTACCAAAAACCGATTCTTTCCGTAACCTCACCAGAACTATAATCAAAAGCCAGTACCGGTAAAACTCGTTCGTCTATACTTATTTCAGAGCTCAGTGGTTCCTTTACAAACCCGTATATAATATCTGTATTTTGAGTATCAATCTTAAATTTATCTTCCTCATATATCTGATTGATATTTAAACCCTGTCTCTTTGAATGCATAAAACCACCATCATATTCTACGAAAGCTACTACTATATCATCTTGAGTACTTTCACCGACACAAATATATGTTTCCTCACCTATTTCTTCAATAACCCAAAATTCTAATATATGGTTTGCACTGCTGCCCACATTCAAATCAGCAATAAGATTACCTTCTGTATCATAATAATCTCTGACTTGAAGTACAATAGCAAGAACAAACAGTGCAATAACAATAAACCATTTCTTTTTCATAAAAAATCTCCTTTAAGCACTGTTTTTCCCCATACTTTTATAAGGCGGCTACCCATAATAGATCACTCCTTTAAAGCATTTATATAACTTTTCATGCTTGGCAAGAAATTTATGAACCTGTTGCACCGATGAAGCTGACATCATCTGAATTGATAAATCTACCGACTTCGGAGATTAAAATCCGAACATAATAAGACTAAGTATCCTGCTTAAAATTTCCTGAATTTTTATATACAGATTAATAAAGAATTGGGCTATATTCAAGGAACCGTTCATAATGTCCTTATGGGGATTTTCCACCTCATAAGTATCACTTGTTGAGCCGGCAAAAACGGTAATATAATACTTATCAGTATTGAAACTTTCGCCGTCTTCACTATAATCGCCTAAATAGCAGGAAAGTCTGATATCATACCCATCAATTGAATTGATTATCGGGTCAACAGTAACAAACGGGTTTTCCGATTCCGTAAATTCTTTTGTAAAGGTAGCTGTTCTGCCGTCGTTATAGATAAGCTCATATGTTATTGAAGCAAGGTATGCGTTTTCTGCATCAAATACGCAATCTGTTATCTTTACGCTTTCAAAAAGAGAGCCATCAATATATTCGATAGGTGTTGTGCAATAGGCATCGAGATATTCAAAATTAATCTCATAATCTTCTTCCTCATAATCCATGCTTAAATCATAAACATAGAAGGTCTCTCCGTTAAGGGTGTATCTGTTGTATGCGTACGGGTCAAAATCATCGGTTTCGGTTTTTACCGTTGCTGTTACGGCTTCACCGTCTGCATACTCAATAATGAATTCAGCACCCTCAACGTCAATATAGTCAGAATCATAATAAGCCTTTTCGGGAATGCCCGATACGGGTGTGATGCTCTTTACATACATTTCTATAAGGGGTAAGTTAACTTCGGCAGTATATTCTGAGCCTGCAACATAATCGTATGTAAGATCGCTGTAAACGGTAGCGTTAATCTTTACCGGGATTTCATCAGCGCCGCTTTCCTTTGCCTGAAGATAGCTTTCATATGTAATGTATGCATATAGCTCTACACTATGGATTTTATTAAGCTTTAAATCATCATCGTTTGTGGAAAAAGTGTATTCCTTGCCTGAATCAAGGATAACATCAAACTTATACTCAAAATTTGATGCATACAGGGGCACGCTGAACAATGATTCATAGATAGACGGCATATCTTCCTTAATACCATCAAGGTCAATTTCGTTTTCCTCAAGCATTCTGAGCAGCTCGGTGAAATACCTGTCTATCTCTTTGAGTGATACTGCCTGTGAGCCTTCGCTGACTTCAATCTTTTCTATTTCAGGAACTAACGAAATGGCAAAAGACTGAAGTGGTAACGAAAGTGTGAGTAAAAGTGTTGCCAATAAAATTGCTGTGATTTTTCTGAGTGTCTTTTTCATAATAAAATCCTCCTTTTTAATATATAAGCAGGCTTTTTTCACAAGCCCATTCTTATTATTTTATAGTCTCAGCAACTCTTTTTATGGTGCTGAAATCGGTTTCTGAAATAATACGTATACAATAATCGGAATAATAATAAGTTATGACACAATCTTTGCCCTTATTATGCTCAAACAGGTATACATACATTTCACCTGCTTTTATTGTTTCTGCACCTTCCAGATTAAGATAGTATCCGGATTTGTTTTCTGTTTTCTGCGGAAGCGGTGATATTGAGAAGGAAAACATTTCTTCCTTATCGTATATTTTAAAGGTATATATATCTGTGATTTCGTTTTTAATATGCTCGGGAGGAGTCACCTTCCACCCGAAGCCGTCAAAATACTTAGGCACAGGTATGTCACCTAATCCGTTGTTTTCAAGGTATACCTTCAGCTTTTCGACTGAAATATATTCACCCTCCTTTTCTCCGAAGATAGTTATAGCTACTGCACCCTTTACATACTCAACAATACCGTTTTCAATACTGATATTGTGTTTTGATGCAACCGAGGTAACTATAAATGCCAGTCCCAGCAGAGAAATAACTGCTGCAAGAAGAATGGCTCTTCCAAGTCTTTTGCGTAACACTATGTTCTTGATTTTTCCGTCAGGGGCTTCCTTAGTTTCCGTCAGAGCTTGTTCTTTTGATTTATAAACATCAAAAAGAACTGCCTTCATCCTTACTGTCAGTTCAGCATCTGACGGCATTTCTGTATCCGCCAGGGTCTTGTCAACCTCAGCCTCTATGTTTTTAAGACTATCCGAAATTAATTTGTTTCGTTCTTCTGTTTTTTCTTTGCTGTTCATTTTAAGCCTGAGCTTTTCCAAATCTTTTTCATTCAGCAACGGTATCACCTCTCTGTTATGCTTTCATACACATATACCATTTCCAAAGCAAATGTAACAAAAAATATATAATTTTTTTAATAAGTCAATTCATCCATTACAAACTGAGAAATTTTCTTTCTGAGTCTTGAAACCCTCATATAAAGAGCGTGAGGCTCAAGACCGAGCTTTTGAGCGATATGATTTTCCGACATATCTTCAACATATAACATTTCAAATAATGCTTTATCTTTGTCTGAAAGGGAGCTGTATATTTTATTAGCATATGCCAAAATGCTGGCATCAACTATCTGCATTTCAATGGTTTCAATATTTCTGTCCGTAGGAAATTCTTTTTCTATGTATGCGTCAAGCAAGGCTTTGTCTTTATTTCTCCGTGCATAAATATGTTGTATTTGGTAATACGCAACCCAAAAAAGCCAAGATTTAATATTGATATCAAGCAAGTTAAAAGAACGCATATTGAAGAATAAAAAGGTTTCCTGCGTGGCGTCATAAGCATCTTCTCTGTTATGGAGCTTAGATAAGCAAAAACGAAACACATCGTTATAATATTCTTCGCAATACTGTTGCATTTTTTCATTATCCAACAAAACATCACCTCACTGACTTATCTGAATATAAGAATAATACAAGTAAATAATATAATACTCAAACCTATTTTACAATAGTTTTTGTCAAAAATGCATAAAATTTCTGCAAAAAACGCCTGTTATCATATCTATATTGATAGTTCGCATAACCATCAATAATATATATCTTCACAAAGCAAAATGTAACAAAAATAATTTGTAAATTTTTTTATCATTCCTTCCGTTATAATTCTATTTCTGTATCCCTCTTTTTTCCACAAATAAAATCGCATACCTGACACACAATATACTTGCAAGCGCAAACAACACAAAAGGAGTGTATCACTATGTCAAAGAGCAGCTCAAAGGGCGGTATGGTTCCCGAGGCAAGAGAAGCTCTCAACAGATTCAAGATGGAAGCAGCTAACGAGGTAGGCGTAAACCTCCAGCAGGGTTACAACGGTAACCTCACATCTCGTGAAGCAGGTTCTGTCGGCGGTCAGATGGTTAAGAAAATGATCGAATCTTACGAAAAGAACATGAAGTAACTTTTCACAGAATAAATCAGGCGGAGGAATACCTCCGCCGGTTTTATTGTTCTTTTACGGTTTACAAACCACGGCAACTGTGATACAATTGTTCCGTTATTCCGTTACATATTTCAGGAGGAAAAGCCATGAAAAAAACATTGCTCAGAAAATACGCAAAGCTTATTGCCGTCAAGGGCATAAACGTTCAGAAGGGTCAGGACGTTATCGTTACGGCTGACCTGGACCAGCCGGAATTTGTTAAAATGGTGGTTGAAGAATGCTACCGTGCAGGCGCAGGAAAGGTGACCGTTGATTGGGACTATCAGCCCCTTACCAAGCTTCACATCAGACACAGAAGTGTGAAAACTCTTTCAACCGTTGAAAAGTGGGAGGAAGAGAAATTCCAATACTACGTTGACAAGCTCCCCTGTCGTATTTATCTCATCTCCGAGGACCCTGACGGCCTCAACGGCATAAATCAGACAAAAATGGCTAAGGGTCAGCAGGCAAGATATAAGGTGCTCAAGCCCTACCGTGATAAAATTGAGGGCAAATATCAATGGTGCATCGCCGCTGTGCCCGGCAAGGCTTGGGCAAAAAAGGTGTTTCCCGAGCTGAAGGTATCTCAGGCTGTGGAAAAGCTCTGGCAGACTATCCTCTATACCTCAAGGGTTGACGAGGAAAAAGATGCAGTTGAAAACTGGATAAGCCACAACACAGACGTTCATTCAAAGTGCGACTATCTCAACAGCCTTGACATTGAAGAACTTGAATATTCTGCCTCAAACGGTACAAATTTGAAGGTTGGTCTTATCCCCGGCTCACAGTTCTGCGGTGGCAGTGAGAAGACTCTCGGCGGTGTTGAATACAACCCGAACATACCCTCGGAGGAATGCTTCATTTCCCCCATGAAGGGCAAGGCTGAAGGTATTGTGTATTCATCAAAGCCACTCTCCTATCAGGGACAGCTTATCGAAAACTTCAATATACGCTTTGAGAACGGTAAGGCAGTTGAGTACCACGCCGAAAAGAACGAGGAGCTTCTCGGCAAGCTTATAACTATGGACGAAAACGCCGCATACCTGGGCGAATGTGCCCTCGTCCCCTACGATTCACCCATAAGCAACAGCGGTATTCTTTTCTATAACACCCTCTTTGACGAAAACGCCGCCTGCCACCTTGCTCTTGGCAGAGGCTTCATCGAAAGCATCAAGAACTACCCCGACTACACTCTTGAACAGATTCAGGAAATGGGGGTCAACGATTCTATGGTTCACGAGGACTTTATGATAGGCACTCCCGACCTTTCAATCATCGCTCACTGCAGAGACGGTAAGTCAGTGCAGATTTATAAGGACGGTAATTGGGCGATATAACAATGCAGAGTGCAGAATGCAAGACCCCTCAGTCAGCTTCGCTGACAGCTCCCCTTTCAGGGAGAGCCGCTGCAGAATTGCGGGGAGCAAAGCTCCGATTTTATCCGTTTTTGTCGGTGCTGACCGTTGGTCTGATGTCGACGATAAAATGCACTTGTAGGGGACGACGTCCTCGGCGTCCCTTACAATCTAAGTCTGCAGAAACAAACAACGGGCGGATAATCCGCCCGTTTAGTTATTCAAGTCCAATAAAAAAATCATCATAGGAACAACCGTAAATCTTTTTCAGTTCCACCAAAACGCTTACCCTAATATTCAACTCTCCGCCTTCGTATTTTGCATAGGTTGTTCTGCCAATATCACAAGAGCGTCGCTGAAGCTCTGCACAAAGCTTTTCCTGTGAATAACCATTTTCCATTCTAAGCCTTTTAAGATTTTCTCCAAGACCTTTATCAACACGTAATTTTTGTTCCATACAAAACACCTCACTTGCAAAATATTGTTGCAACTGAAATTATTGTATGTTATAATCAAAGAAAATATTGTCCGTTATACTGGTCAATAGTAGGAGAATACTATGTCAGCTTGTACTTTTTTTGGTCACAGGGATGCTCCCCAAAACATATATAACAGCATTTATTGCTCCATAAAAGATTTGATAGATAAGCAAAATATTGACACATTTTATGTTGGAAACAATGGCAACTTTGATAATATGGCAAAAAAAGCTTTAAGGGAATTGCAATTATTATATCCTAACATAAAAATTAATATTGTTTTAGCTTACATTCCTACAAGAAAATCCGGAAATGAGGATTTTTCTGATACAATTTATCCCGATAACCTTGAAAATGTTCCGAAAAAATTTGCCATTTCAGCAAGAAATAATTGGATGCTGAACAAATCTGATTATGCTTTAACCTATATTACCCATCCTTATGGAGGAGCTGCCAAGTTTGCCGAAACAGCCAAAAAGAAAAACAAGTGTGTAATAAATTTATATTCTGATAAACAAACAACGGGCGGATAATCCGCCCGTTTAATTCTGCATTTGGTCTATCTGTTTTCTGTTACTTTATTTTCAAGACTTTTGATTGTTTTCAGATAATCTTTTTCAACCTCACTCAAGGTTCTCTGCTGATATTTTTTATATTCTTCAGTAGCTTTGCTTATTGCCTGTGCATGAGACACACTTCCTGAACCTGCGAGAAGTTGTTCTCCCGACATTGTAAGTATTCTGTCTAAATGTTCAGCCCAGTCTTTCATTGTCATCACCTGCTCACGTTCCGCTTGCCTTTCGGCAAAATCCAGATAACCGGAAACCAATTGACCCAATGAGTGAAGTTCCTGTTCATTCAGATAATTTTTCGCAATTTTAACATCATTAAGATTAGGACGGTTTCCCTTGAAGGTTGTAAGTCCCATAAACTCTTTTTCACTGTCGGCGCGACTGTATATGACCTCCGCAGCGGTTTGGCCATGAGCAGCATAGTGAATCTTGTTCTGAACTTTTTTAAAAAATTCAACCGACACGTCTGCATAAGGATTGTAATCAATGCTTGTTGCGTATATATCCAATATCTGACGGTAAAACACTTTTTCTGAAGCACGGATATCACGGATTCTCTCCAGAAGTTCCTTAAAATATCCACCGCCACCAAGGTTTTTAAGCCTCTCATCGTCCATTGTAAACCCTTTGATGATATATTCGTTCAATCTCTTTGTTGCCCATTGTCTGAACTGCACACCACGTTGTGATTTGACTCGGTATCCCACAGATATAATAACATCAAGATTATAATACTCGAGTTGTCTTTCTACTTCTCTGTCTCCTTCTGTCTGAACTGTTGCAAATTTTGCAACAGTTGCTTCCTGCTGCAATTCGCCCTCAGTAAACACATTTTTTATATGTCTTGAAACAGTAGACTTATCTCTATCAAAGAGAGTTGCCATCTGGTCAAGAGTCAACCAAACTGACTCATCATAAAACCGCACATCCACCGCTACCTGATCATCATCCGTTTTAAATATTACTATATTATTCTCTTTGCCCATAATGTTATCCTTAGCTTTCAATAAAATGTATATCTGAATTGTACTACAACAACGAACAGATTGTCAACAACATAAAACAACGGGCGGATAATCCGCCCGTTTAATTCTGCGTTCTGCACTCTGCATTCTGCATTGGTTTTGGGATTAGCCCAAAACCTTAACGCCTACGCTTGCCTTTTCGCCGTTGATGTTCCAGTCGGCTGTGTAGCCTTCCATACCTTCAAGATATAACTCGTCAGCAAGAACATCGCCCATTACTTCTTCCTTGTTTCTCAGAAGAATATCTGCAAGCTTTTCTGTTGTGTTAACATATACTGCGATGTGGTCTGTTACGTTGAAGTCAGCATCCTTTCTCATTGTCTGAACCTTGCTGATAACTTCACGAACAAAGCCTTCTTCTATAAGCTCGGTTGTGAGAACTGTGCTGAGAGCTACTGTCACACCGTAGTCTGAAACTGAAGCAAGACCTTCCTTCTGCTTTGCTTCGATGAGAAGGTCATCAGCAACAAGCTCAATTACTTCTCCGCCGATATCAAGATCAATCTTACCGTCTGCATCAAGAGCCTTCTTTGTTGCATCTCCGTCAACGTTCATAAGTGCGTTTCTGATAGCACCAAGCTTCGCACCGAACTTTGGACCGAGAGTCTTCATCTGAGGCTTGAAGCTGTATGACATAAGATCGTCAGCATCCTTAACGAATGAAACCTGCTTAACATTAAGCTCTTCCTCAACAATCTGAAGATAGAACTCATCAAGCTCCTTGTCACCCTTTACGTACATCGTACCGAGAGGCTGACGGTTCTTGATATTTGAAGCATTTCTTGCAGCTCTGCCGAGACCTACAATCTTCAGTACAGCATCCATATTCGCTTCAAGCTCTGCGTCTATCCACTCATTATTAACTTCGGGGAATGAGCAAAGGTGAACACTTTCGGGAGCACTCTCATCGATTGTGCATACAAGGTTTCTGTAAATATCCTCAGCCATAAAGGGGATCATGGGAGCAGCAGCCTTGCTTACAGTTACAAGTGCTGTGTAGAGAGTCATGTATGCGTTAATCTTATCCTGGTCAAGCTCCTTCTTCCAGAAGCGCTCACGGCAACGTCTTACGTACCAGTTACTCATATCGTCAACAAATTCCTGAAGTGCCTTTGCTGATTCGGGAATCTTGTATGCGTCAAGGTTTGCATCAACTGCCTTGACCATTGAATTGAGCTTTGAAAGAAGCCACTTATCCATTACGGAAAGCTTATCATATTCGAGGGAATACTTTGTTGCATCGAACTTATCAATATTTGCATAAAGCACGAAGAATGCATATGTGTTCCAGAGCGTACCCATGAACTTTCTCTGACCCTCAATAACTGCCTTGCCGTGGAAACGGTTGGGAAGCCAGGGTGCTGAGTTTGTATAGAAGTACCAACGGATAGCATCTGCACCATAGGTTTCAAGTGCCTCAAAGGGGTCAACTGCGTTGCCCTTTGACTTACTCATCTTCTGACCGTTTTCGTCCTGAACGTGACCTAAAACGATAACGTTCTTGAAGGGAGCCTTATTGAAGATAAGTGTTGAAATAGCAAGAAGTGAATAGAACCAGCCTCTTGTCTGGTCAACAGCTTCTGAAATAAAGTCTGCGGGGAACTGTGACTCGAATAAATCCTTGTTCTCGAACGGATAGTGATGCTGAGCAAAGGGCATTGAGCCTGAATCGTACCAACAGTCAATAACCTCGGGAACACGCTTCATCTGCTTACCACATTCGGGACACTTGATTGTAACAGCATCAATAAACGGACGGTGAAGCTCGATTTCGTCGGGACAGTTATCTGACATTGACTTGAGCTCTTCAATAGATCCGATTGAATGAAGGTGACCGCATTCGCATTCCCAGATGTTGAGAGGTGTGCCCCAATATCTGTTACGGCTGATACCCCAGTCCTGAACGTTCTCAAGCCAGTCACCGAAACGGCCTGTACCGATATTTTCGGGAATCCAGTTAATTGTCTTGTTATTTGCTATAAGATCATCCTTAACAGCTGTCATTCTGATGAACCAGGATTCTCTTGCGTAATAGAGAAGCGGTGTGTCACAGCGCCAGCAGAAGGGATAATCGTGCTCAAACTTGGGAGCATCGAAGAGAAGACCTGCCTTATCAAGATCCTGAAGGATAATGGGGTCAGCCTTCTTTACGAATATACCTGCATAGGGTGTAAGCTCGCTCATTTCGCCCTTACTGTCAACAAGCTGAACGAAGGGAAGGTCATACTTTCTGCCTACCTGAGCATCGTCTTCACCGAATGCGGGAGCAATATGAACAATACCTGTACCGTCAGACATTGTAACATATGTGTCGCAGGTGATGTAGTGGCCCTTCTTGTGCTGCTTTTCGCAAATGGGAGCAACAAAATCAAAGAGGGGCTCGTATTCCTTATATTCAAGATCCTTACCAACGTAAGTTTCAAGAACCTCGTATGTCTTTTCGTCTTCCTCTTCCTTGAGGATAGAGAATACCTTATCTGCAAGAGCAGTTGCAAGATAATATGTGTAGCCGTCCTTTGCCTTTACCTTGATATATTCATCGTTGGGGTTAACGCAAAGTGCAACGTTACTGGGAAGTGTCCAGGGAGTTGTTGTCCATGCAAGGAAGTATGCGTCCTCGCCTACAACCTTGAAGCGTACAACTGCTGAACGCTCCTTAACGAGCTTATAGCCCTGAGCAACCTCGTGTGATGAAAGAGGTGTGCCGCAGCGGGGACAATAGGGCACAATCTTGAAGCCCTTATAAATAAGTCCCTTATCGTAAATCTGCTTGAGTGACCACCATACAGATTCAATATATGAATTATGGTATGTTACATAGGGGTCATCCATATCAGCCCAGAAACCGACTGTGCTTGAGAAGTCTTCCCACATACCCTTATACTTCCATACGCTTTCCTTACACTTGTCAATAAACGGCTCAAGACCGTATTCCTCAATCTGTTCCTTACCGTCAAGACCGAGAAGCTTTTCAACCTCAAGCTCAACGGGGAGACCGTGAGTATCCCAGCCTGCCTTACGGGGAACATACTGACCCTTCATTGTGTGATAACGGGGAATCATATCCTTGATAACACGTGTTAAAACATGTCCGATATGAGGCTTACCGTTAGCTGTGGGAGGACCGTCATAGAAAACATATGAGGGACCTTCAATCTGACTGCTCTTTTCAAAAATTTTTGCTTCCTTCCAGAACTTTTCAATGTCCTTTTCTCTTGAGACAAAGTTCAGGTCGGTGGGAACCGGTTTATACATAAAATACCCTCCTGAGAAGAATTATTATATTACAAGATTGGACAATTACGCCCCTTCAGTCGGCGTTGCCGACAGCTTCCCCTGCTAGTGGAAATGTCTGCGAAGCAGACAAAAGGGTTCCCGTTCGTGGAACGAAAAGTGCCCGATAGGGCGAAAGGGGCTTTTAAAAATTATATCCGTTTAGATTTGAAAAATTTTTAATCTGATACCGCCGATTTAATCAGCAACAAGCTCAGACAAATAAAATCTGCAATCTTACCTCTATTGCTTGGTAAATTCCGCAGGCGATAGTTTTAAGTATTATGATAATTTTAAATGCGACCGCAATTTTCCATTTTCAATTTTTCATTTTACATTAGTAAAGGTCTCTGTCCTGTAAAAAGGACAAAGACCTGCTTTGCTACCACCTGTTTACAACATACTGCCATATGCGTTTCCTTTAACGGTGAAAAACCGGCGACGCTTAATTGCGGACTTTCAGCGTGCAACTCGGAAGTGATCTTCACCAAAGACTAATCATACCGGGCTTACACCCTCCCCGGCTCGCTTGAACTTTCATCTGAGGCTACTGTCTTCGTCAAAGTCTTTAAAATATTACCAAAGATTATATTAACATATTTTTAAAATTAAGTCAACCTTAATTTTTACTCTTTTACCTCACAGTAAACACAGCGCCATACTCCCTTATCGGTGAGCTTGAACATATGCTTTATCTCCTGCTCTGTTGACGTGATGCAGGTGGGATTTTCACAGACAAGGTCGTATCTGACCTTATCAAAATCCACAAGCCCCTCTTCAACAGGATTATCGGCATCCTCAAGAAGGTTGAGAATAAGTGCCATTCTGATATATTTGCCGTTTTTGGCCTGCTTGAAATAGCAGGCTCTGCTGTCTTCGTCCACATCAACGGAAATCTCATTTACTCTCGGCAGAGGATGCATAATGCAAAGGTCTTTCTTTGCATCGTGAAGCTTATCCAGAGTGAGAATGTAGCTGTCCTTCAGGCGCATATACTCCTGAGCACTGGCAAAGCGCTCACGCTGAATCCTTGTCATATAGAGAACGTCGAGCTCAGGCATTGCTTCCTCAAGAGAAGTGGTTTCTTTAAACTCCTTGCCAACAAGGTATTCTTCCTTAACGTATTCGGGAAGTCTGAGCTCCTCGGGAGAAATGAGAATAAACTTAACATTTTCATATCTTGACATTGCGGCAATAAGCGAATGAACGGTTCTGCCGAATTTAAGGTCACCGCAAAGACCGATTGTAAGATTATCAAATCTTCCCTTTTCTATGTTGATTGTAAGAAGATCGGTGAGAGTCTGTGTGGGATGATGATGTCCGCCGTCGCCTGCATTGATAACTGGGATGGTACCCTTTAATGCTGCAGCAAGAGGTGCTCCCTCTTTAGGGTGTCTCATAGCCATAATATCGGCATATGCACTTATCATCATTGCTGTATCGGCAACGCTTTCACCCTTTGCGGCTGATGATGAGGATGCCTCAGAAAAGCCGATAACGTTACCGCCCAGCTCCATCATAGCAGCCTCAAAGGAAAGCCTTGTTCTTGTGGAAGGCTCAAAGAAAAGTGTTGCCAGCTTTTTATATCTGCACTTCTCTCTGTATTTCTCAGGATTTGCAATAATATCCTTTGCAACCGCCACAAGCTCATCGATTTCCTTTGTTGAGAAATCAAGTATATCTATAAGATTACGCATAAATTAACTTCCTTTCGCAAAACAAATCCGTTTTTATAAGCCTTACGGATTATTCCTTTGCACCGTTAACTGCAAGATAGTTCTTTATTCTTTCAACGTTTTCTCTGTTCTTTTCGTCTTCCTCAAGATATTCGATAATATCGTAAACGTCAACAACCGAATATACGGGGAAGCCGTATTCCTCGCCGACCTCAGCCATAGCTGACTTTTCTGTCTGACCCTTTTCCTTGCGGTCAACCATAACAAATGTTGCGGCAACCTTTGTTCCCTCAAGACCTGAAAGAATAGACATACTCTCACGAATAGCAGTACCCGCTGTGATAACATCCTCAACGATTACGATTTCTTCGCCTGCCTGAGGCTTGTAGCCGACAAATACGCCGCCTTCACCGTGGTCCTTTTCTTCCTTACGGTTGAAGAAGAAGGGCACATCGAGTCCGTTCTTTGCAAGAGCAACTGCAACTGAAACTGCAATGGGGATGCCCTTATAAGCAGGACCGTAAAGAACGGTCTTCTTGTTGCCTACCTTTTCAAAGTATGCCTTTGCATAGAATTCACCTAACTTGCAGATCTGTTCGCCTGTCTTGATGTCACCTGCATTGATGAAATAGGGAATCTTTCTTCCGCTTTTTGCTGTAAAGTCACCGAACTTGAGAACGCCTGCGCCCTCTAAAAACTGTATAAATTCTCTCTTATAGCTTTCCATAATTACACTCCTTTATCAGTCACAAAATTCTTTAACACATCTTCTGTATGCTGCAACGGGATCCTCTGCAGCAGTAATAGGTCTGCCCACAACAATATAGTCCGAGCCGATTTCCTTTGCCTGAGCAGGAGTCATAACACGAACCTGATCGCCGATATCACCATCAGCAAAACGTACACCGGGAGTTACTGTATAGAACTCACTGCCACATCTTTCGTGAACCTTACCTGCCTCAAGGGGTGAGCATACAACACCGTCAAGACCTGCGAGCTTTGCATTGTGTGCGTAATGTAAAACTGTTTCATCCATCGGAGCATCGATAAGAAGATCCTTCTTCATTCTTTCCTCACTTGTAGAGGTAAGCTGAGTTACAGCAATAAGCAGGGGTCTTGTTCCGTCCTCTCTTGTGAGTCCTTCGATTGCAGCTTTCATCATGGCGATTGTTCCGCTTGCGTGAAGGTTGCACATATCAACATCAAGCTTTGATAAAACTCTCATTGACTTCTTTACTGTATTGGGGATATCGTGAAGCTTCAGGTCAAGGAAAATCTTGTGTCCTCTCTTCTTGATTTCACGGACAATTTCCGGACCTGCTGCATAGAAAAGCTCCATACCGATTTTTACATAGGGCTTTTCCTCTGTGAATAAATCGAGAAATTCAAATACTTCCTTGTCGCTCGCAAAGTCGCAAGCAATAATTACGTCCTTACCCATTAGTGTGCTCCTCCTATTATATCACTTAAATTATTTATACCGTATTTAGCCATTTCCTCAGGCAGCTTTTCGATAATTTCCTTGCAGGCAAAGGGATTGACGAGGTTTGCCGCACCCACCTGAACTGCAGTTGCACCTGCAAGCATCATTTCGATTACATCTGAGACTGTTGTTATACCGCCCATACCGATAATGGGGATGTTTACATTTTCGTATACCTGATAAACCATTCTCAGTGCAACGGGAAGAATTGCACTTCCTGAGAAGCCACCCATCTTGTTTGCAATAACAGGCTTCTTTGTGCGAAGGTCAATACGCATACCGAGAAGTGTGTTTATCATACTGATACCGTCTGCACCTGCATCCTCGCAGGCCTTTGCTATGGCAACGATATCTGTTACGTTGGGGCTGAGCTTGATATATACCGGCTTTGTTGTAACCTCTTTGACACGTCTTGTGACTTCGGCAGCCATTTTCGGGTCTGTACCGAAGCTCATACCCCCGTTATGGACATTGGGACAGCTTATGTTGACCTCGAGAAGACCTACCTGCTCCTCCTTGTCAAGCATAGCGCAGGTTTCGGAATACTCATCAAGTGAAAAGCCGCCTACATTTGCAATTACCTTCTTATTAAAGCAGGGCTTGAGCTTCTTGAGCTCCTCGCTGATTACCTTTTCAACACCGGGATTCTGAAGTCCCACGCTGTTTATCATACCTGCGGGACATTCTGCAATTCTCGGTGTGGGGTTACCGAAACGGGGCTCCCTTGTTGTGCCCTTGAAGGAGAATGTACCTAAGCAGTTTATATCATAGAACTCTGCAAATTCATAGCCGTAGCCGAAGGTACCGCTTGCAGGGATTATGGGGTTATCAAGCTCAAGACCGCTTAAATTTACCTTTAAGTTTACCATATAATCTCCTCCTTCTCAAGCACGGGACCGTCCTTGCAGATTCTCTTGTTACCGTATTTTGTCTTGCATGAACAACCCATGCAGGCGCCAAAGCCGCAGCCCATTCTTTCTTCAAAGCTGAACTGACCGCTTGTTTCGCTCTTGTTATAAAGTGCCTTGAGCATAGGCTCGGGGCCGCAGGAATAAACATAGGTATATTCCACACCGTCCATAGCATCTGTTACGAAGCCCTTTTTACCGTAGCTTCCGTCAACTGTTGTGACGTAAACCTCTGCACCGAGAGCCTTGAACTCCTCCTCATAGAAAACATCGTCCTTACCGTTGAAGCCGAGGATAACGCTGACCTTCTTACCCTGAGAAATAAGCTTTCTGCAAAGATTGAACATAGGCGGAACACCTACGCCGCCGCCTACAAGCAGAGGCTTGTCACCGCTTTTTTCAAGGTCATATCCGTTTCCGAGGCCTGTGAGAATATCAAGGCTCTCACCTTTTTCAAGGGTACTCATCTTTTCTGTACCCTTACCCACAACCTTATAGATAAGAGTGAGTGTTTCCGAATCATAGTCACAGACTGATATGGGACGTCTGAGGAAGAAACCGTCAAGGAGAATGTTTACAAACTGACCTGATGCGGTTATATCGCTTGTGTCCCCTGAAAGCACCATAAGGAATATGTCCTTTGCTATCTTTTCGTTTTTTTCTATTTTAAAAATTCCCTGTTTCATTTTGAACAGCACAACACAGATGTATAATTTTATCATTAATTATACATCTGTGAATATCCTTTCGTTATTTTATGCGTCGATGGTTGAAATGCAGAGTGTTGTTTCTTCAAGAACATCAAGGAGAACTCTTACCGTATCAAGTGCAGTGAAGATGTTCACATTGTTCTCTGTTGCAAGCTTTCTGATTTCGTGACCGTCCTTCTTGAGACTCTCTGAGCCTATATCACTTGTGTTAATGATATAAGCAATATGTCCCTGTCTGATGGCATTGGGGATTTCATCACTTCCGTCGCTTATCTTTGCAAAGGCGTGAGTGCGGATGCCGTTTTCTCTAAGGAATTCGGCAGTACCCTTTGTAGCCTGAATATTGAAGCCAAGATTATAGAATCTTCTGATAAGGGGAAGAGCCTCCTCCTTGTCCTTGTCTGCGATTGTTACAAATACAGTACCGTAGTTCTGGAGAGTCATACCTGATGCCTGTAAAGCCTTATAAAGAGCACGGTTGAGCTTATCGTCATAACCGATTGCTTCGCCTGTGGACTTCATTTCAGGTGAAAGGTATGCATCAAGACCTCTTATCTTATTGAAGGAGAATACAGGCACCTTAACATACCAACGATCCTTTTCCTTGGGATAGATATCGAAGATACCCTGCTCCTTGAGGCTTACACCCATAATAACCTGAGTTGCGATATCTGCAAGACTGTAACCCGTTGCCTTTGAAAGGAAGGGAACAGTTCTTGATGAACGGGGGTTAACCTCGATGATATATACGTCATCATTCTTATCAACGATGAACTGAATGTTGTAAAGACCCACAATGCCGATGCCTAAGCCAAGCTTCTTTGCATACTGAAGGATTGTGCCCTTGACCTTGTCTGAGATGCTGAAGGGCGGATAAACGCTGATTGAGTCGCCGCTGTGGATACCTGTCTTTTCAACAAGCTCCATAATACCGGGAACGAATACGTTGATACCGTCGCAGATTGCGTCAACCTCAACCTCCTTGCCCACGATATACTTGTCAACAAGAACGGGTCTGTCCTCATCGATTTCAACAGCAGTCTTGAGATAGTGGCGAAGCTGTGTTTCGTTGCTTACTATCTGCATTGCACGTCCGCCGAGAACAAAGCTGGGACGGACAAGAACAGGATATCCGATTTCTGCTGCGGCTGCAACACCGTCTTCAATCTTTGTAACAGCCTTACCCTTGGGCTGAGGAATATTGAGCTGCTTGAGGATTTTCTCAAATGAGTCTCTGTTTTCAGCTCTTTCAATAGCATCACAGTCTGTACCTACAATCTTTACGCCTCTTGCTGCAAGTGGCTCTGCAAGGTTAATAGCTGTCTGACCGCCGAGTGATGCAATAACACCCTCGGGCTTCTCAATTTCGATGATATTCATAACATCCTCAGTTGTGAGGGGTTCGAAATAGAGCTTATCCGCAGTTGTATAGTCGGTTGAAACTGTTTCGGGGTTATTGTTTATAATAATTGCTTCATAGCCTGAGTTCTTGATTGTGGTAACAGCGTGAACTGTTGAATAGTCGAATTCGACACCCTGACCGATACGGATGGGGCCTGCACCGAGAACCATAAGCTTCTTCTTATCTGAAATTATTGATTCGTTCTTTTCACCGTAGGTTGAGTAGAAATACGGAATATATGCATTTGTGTGGCAGGTGTCAACCATCTTATAAATGGGGAAGAGATTGTTTGCCTTACGCATATCGAAGATTTCGATTTCCTTCATATCCCAGAGCATTGCGATAAACTTATCGCTGAAGCCCATTTTCTTTGCCGCCTTGAGAGTTTCGAAGTCACCCTTGTTTGCCTTCACGGTCTTTTCCATATCGGTAATGTTCTTCATAGCCTCAAGGAAGAAGGCTGTTATCTGTGTAACCTGGTGAAGCTTTTCAACGCTTACTCCTCTTCTGAGAAGCTCTGCTACTGCATAGATATTATCATCTCTGAACTGAGTGAGATAATCAAGCATCTCATCCTCGCTCATAGATGTAAACTTGTTCATCCAAAGGTGTGTAACACCGATTTCAAGTGAGCGCACTGACTTGAGCATACATTCTTCAAGTGTTGCACCGATTCCCATAACCTCACCTGTTGCCTTCATCTGAGTACCCAGCACATTTGTGGCAGAAGCAAACTTATCGAAGGGAAAACGGGGGAACTTTGCAACAACATAGTCAAGTCTGGGCTCGAAGGCTGCTGTTGTGTTAGCGATTTCGATTTCGTCAAGAGCCATACCGACAGCAATCTTTGCCGTAACTCTTGCAATGGGGTAGCCGCTTGCCTTTGAAGCAAGAGCCGATGAACGTGAAACTCTGGGGTTAACCTCAATGAGGAAGTATTCTGAGCTTTCGGGATTGAGAGCGAACTGAACATTACAGCCACCTTCAATTTTCAGCTCACGGATAATCTTGATAGCACTGTCATTGAGCATCTTCAGGTCGTGGTCATTGAGAGTCATAATGGGAGCCACAACAGCTGAGTCACCTGTGTGAACACCGACGGGGTCAATATTTTCCATACCGCAGATTGTGATAGCTTTATCTGTTGAGTCACGCATAACCTCAAACTCAATTTCCTTATAGCCCTTAACGCTCTTTTCAATAAGCACCTGATGAACGGGTGAAAGCTTGAAGGCGTTCATACCGATTTCAACAAGCTCTTCCTCGTTATATGCGAAGCCACCGCCCGTACCGCCGAGGGTGAATGCAGGTCTGAGAACAACGGGATAGCCGATTCTCTTTGCAATATCCTTTGCTTCTTCAAGTGAATATGAAATCTCTGAGGGAATAACCGGCTCACCGATTGACTGACAGAGCTCCTTAAAAAGCTCTCTGTCCTCAGCTCTTTCGATACTCTCGCTGCTTGTACCCAGAAGCTCAACCTCACATTCTTCAAGTATGCCCTTCTTTTTAAGCTGCATAGCAAGGTTAAGGCCTGTCTGACCGCCGATACCCGGCACGATTGCATCAGGTCTTTCATATCGGAGTATTTTTGCGATATATTCAAGTGTCAAAGGTTCCATATAAACCTTGTCTGCGATTGCGGTATCGGTCATAATTGTTGCAGGGTTTGAGTTAACAAGCACAACCTCGTAGCCCTCCTCCTTGAGTGCAAGACAAGCCTGTGTACCCGCATAGTCAAATTCGGCAGCCTGACCGATAACAATAGGGCCTGAGCCGATAATAAGTATTTTCTTCAAATCTGTTCTTTTAGCCATTTTTGTACCTCCTGATTAATTCTCTGACCAAACTATTTTTCCGTTATGAACGGTGAGTAAGCATTTTCCGAAGACCCTGTCACCCTTGAAGGGCGTAGCTCTTCCCATTGAAAGAAAGCTTTCCGGGTCAACTGTATATTCCTCTTCTAAATTCCACACGCTCCAGCAGTTATCCTGCTTTATACCGAAGCGCCTGCAGGGGTTGATACTCATAACCTCCACCAGCTTTTCAAGGCTTATTATACCTTTTTTTACCAGATGTGTATAGAGCACGGGGAAGGCTGTTTCAAGTCCCACAACACCCATAAGACTCTTTTCAAGTCCTCTTGATTTTTCTTCTGCGCTGTGAGGTGCATGGTCGGTGGCAATCATATCGATTGTGCCGTCCTTCAAGCCCTCAATAAGTGCAAGTCTGTCCTCTTCTCCCCGAATGGGCGGATTCATTTTGAAGCGTCCGTCCTCCTGAAGATCATTATCGTTAAGCACAAGGTAGTGGGGCCCTGTTTCACAGGTGATATCCACACCCTCTGCCTTAGCCTTTCTGATGATGTCAACACTTTCCTTTGTTGATATGTGGCACACGTGATACTTACAGCCTGTTTCCTTCACAAGCTCAATATCTCTTGCAATCTGCGCCCATTCACTTTCTGAGCAGATACCTCTGTGACCGTGATTTTCGGCATATTCACCGTCGTGAATATATCCGCCTCTGAGAAGCTCATTGACCTCGCAGTGGGCAACAATTATTTTATCAAGCTCCTTTGCCTTGAGCATAGCCTGACGCATCATATCGTCACTTTGGACTCCCCTTCCGTCATCGGAAAAGCCGATAACCTCCGGAGAAATATCATCCATATCCGAAAGCTCTTCACCCATCTGACCTTTTGTTATTGTGCCGTATGGGAAGACGCTTATAACAGCATCACTGCTGATTTTATCAGTCTGCAGACGAAGATGCTCTCTGCTGTCCGGTGCAGGATTCAGGTTGGGCATTGAGCAGACTGCCGTATAGCCGCCGTGAGCCGCCGCTTCGGTGCCTGTTTTTATTGTTTCCTTATATGAAAAACCCGGCTCTCGAAGATGAACGTGAACATCAACAAAACCGGGAAAAACAACACAATTATTAAATTCAAAAGCGTGGTCAGCAGGAAGCAGAGACAATATGTCCTTATCAGCAGAAACAACAGCATTGATGTTTTTTTGTGAGAAAATGTTTTCTTCAAAAACCGATGCATTTGTTAACGTAATCTGCATTTCTGTTACTCCTCTTCAAGCATTTATATATTTCAAGATATTTTATCATAATGAGTATACCTTGTCAAGGAAATGGAAGCAAAAAATACAGTAAATTATGCCACAAAAAACAGACCTCAGTAAGCCTGATTTATGTGTAATTTTATACATTTTTCATAAATTACTTGCATTTATATTTATTATGGTATAGAATGTTTGTTATCCTATACAAATTGGAGGCAATTTATTATGGCAAGAGTATATAATTTTTCGGCAGGTCCCTCAATGTTACCCGAGTCAGTTCTCAATTTAGCAGCAGCAGAAATGCTGGACTATAAGGGCTCAGGTCAGTCAGTTATGGAAATGTCACACCGTTCAAAGGAATATCAGGCAATCATCGATGAGGCTGAAAGCCTTGTTCGTGAAATCTACAATGTTCCCGACAACTATAAGGTGCTTTTCCTTCACGGCGGTGCTTCAACTCAGTTTGCAGCTATTCCCCTTAACTTTATGAACGGTTCAGGCAAGGCTGACTATATCGTTTCAGGTCAGTGGGCAAAGAAGGCATATGAGGAAGCTTGTAAGTACGGTGATGCACAGGTTGTTGCAAACTCAGTTGACAAGACTTATTCATATTTCCCCAAGACAAAGAGAGAAGACTTCAGACCCGATGCAGACTATGTTTACTTCTGCATGAACAACACAATTTACGGCACCATCGCAAAGGATATTCCCGACACAGGAGATATCCCCCTTATTGCAGACGTATCATCATGCTTCTTCTCAGAGCCTCTTGATATATCAAAGTTCGCAGTTGTTTACGGCGGTGCACAGAAGAACGTTGCTCCCGCAGGTCTTGTTATTGCAATCGTTCGTGAGGATATGCTGGGCAAGGCAAGAGACATCACTCCCACAATGCTCAACTGGCAGGTTCACGCAGACAACGGCTCAATGTATAACACACCTGCCTGCTACATTATCTATATGTGCAAGCTTGTTCTTGAATGGATAAAGAAGCTTGGCGGTCTTGAAGCTATGAAGGAGCACAATGAGGCAAAGGCAAAGATTCTTTACGATTACCTTGATTCAAGCAATATGTTCAAGGGCACAGTTGTTCCTGAGGACCGTTCACTTATGAATGTTCCCTTCGTAACAGGCGACAAGGAGCTTGATGCTAAGTTTGTAAAGGAAGCTGCAGAGGCAGGCTTCATCAACCTCAAGGGTCACAGAACAGTTGGCGGTATGCGTGCTTCAATCTATAACGCTATGCCCATTGAAGGTGTAGAAAAGCTCGTTGCTTTCATGAAGAAATTTGAAACAGAAAACGCATAAGGAGAATTACCGATGTATAACGTTCTCACTTTAAATAAAATCGCACAGGTAGGTCTTGACGTTTTTGACAAGGCAAAGTACACCTGCGGTGAAATGGAAAATCCCGATGCAATTATGGTCCGTTCGGCTTCAATGCACGAAATGGACTTTGCAGAAAACACATTGGCAATTGCAAGAGCAGGTGCAGGTGTAAACAACATTCCCTTTGACAAGTGCAGTGAACAGGGCATCGTTGTTTTCAATACACCCGGTGCAAATGCAAATGCAGTTAAGGAGCTTGTTATCGCTTCACTCTTCCTTTCATCAAGACGTGTTGCAGCAGCATATGACTGGTGCAAGGGTCTCAAGGGCAAGGGTGACGAGGTCGGCAAGCTTGTTGAAAAAGGCAAGTCTCAGTTTGCAGGTCCCGAAATTCTCGGCAAGACTCTCGGTGTTATCGGTCTTGGTGCAATCGGTATGAAGGTTGCACAGAGCGCTATGGCTCTGGGAATGAAGGTTGCGGCATACGATATAGTAAAGCCCGCAGGCTGCAGCGACGATATTCTTTTCTGCACAGACCTTGATGCTGTTTACGAAAAGGCTGACTATATCACACTTCATCTTCCCCTTCTTGACAGCACAAAGGGTATGATCAATGCAGACTCTATAGCAAAGATGAAGGACGGTGTACGTATTCTCAACTTTGCAAGAGGTGCTCTTGTTAAGGATACTGACCTTATTGCCGCACTTGAAAGCGGTAAGGTTTCAGCCTATATCACAGACTTCCCCACAGATGCTGTTATCGGTGTTGAGGGCGTTACTGCTCTCCCCCACCTTGGTGCATCAACACCTGAGTCGGAGGACAACTGTGCAGTTATGGCTGCAGAACAGATTGACCTTTATCTTTCAACAGGATCAATCAAGAACTCAGTGAATATGCCCAATGTTATTCTTCCCGAAATCAGCGGCACAAGACATTGCATTATCCACACACCCTGCGACTGCATAGCAGGCAAAATCAAGGAGCTTTGCGGTGCAGACTGCACCACAAGCACAAGAGGAGATTACGCTTACACAGTATTCGATGCAGACAAGGATTACAGCGCACAGGTTAAGGAATTCAAGTGCGTTATCAGGGTAAGAGTTATATAATCAACTCAAAATGTTTTATACAAGGGATGTTTTTGCATCCCTTGTTTTTTACGGCTCTGCAAAATGATAGTGTGAAGGGCTTACCGCCCGCGGTCGCGGGCGGTGTGCGGCGGAGCCGCACACCATAGGCGCATCAGCCGAGGCACTCCCTGACGGGAGTGCCATCGCCTGATGCGCTTTTCTTTTGTGTCAACAAAAGAAAACGCCGCCGGCTCCGCCGGCGGCGCTTGCAGCACCATCAATAATTCTTAGCTCTTCTTTCGAAGTAAGCCTGGGGATGAGCACATACGGGGCAAATCTCGGGAGCCTTCTTGCCAACGTGGATGTGACCGCAGTTGCGGCAAACCCATACAACCTCGTCTGTATCCTCAAATACCATACCGTCCTTGAGAGAAGCGAGAAGTGTGTTGTATCTTTCCTCGTGCTCCTTTTCAATGTCAGCTACCATTGCGAAAAGAGTAGCAAGTCTGTCGAAGCCTTCTTCCTTTGCAACCTCTGCGAACTCCTTGTACATCTCTGTCCATTCGTATTTTTCACCGCTTGCTGCATCGGCAAGGTTTGTCATTGTGTCGGGTATTGCACCGCCGTGAAGCTCCTTGAACCAGATCTTTGCGTGTTCCTTTTCGTTGTTTGCTGTTTCCTCAAAGATAGCGGCAATCTGCTGATAGCCTTCCTTCTTTGCTTTTGAAGCATAGTATGTGTACTTGTTTCTTGCCTGTGACTCACCGGCAAATGCAGCCATTAAGTTGGCCTCTGTTCTGCTTCCTTTGAATTCCATTTTAGTTTCCTCCTTAAATTAATTGTTTGCGCTGAAAAATACCTCTTTGTTTTTTCTGATGTATGCGGCAGCCTTCAGCTTGAATTCTCTTTCATTATACACTTCTGATGCGTTTTCATCAAGTGTTTTTATAAATTTGTAATCAATTGAGGCGTTTTCGTTTTCTTCATCAAACATTGGTTGAAGCTTTTTCGCTATTTCTGCAAGCTCACCCTCACCTATCGCCCTGAGCGCATCTGCCAGAACAGGCGAAAGAGGCTCTCCGTTAGCACGGTAAAAGCCGCTTAGCACTCCACCCTCAAAATAGAAGATATTCAAGGCATACACATATCGGGCAGGCTCAGGAAGATAAGTGAAAGCCTCATTCATATCATCAGCCTTCTGAAGCTTCAGCTGATAGTAAAGAGCCACACCGTCAAGAAGATATTCGTCCTCTGCCTTGTCGAAGGCTTCCTCCGTCATATTCTCAAAATCGTTTCGCAGCTCATGAAGCTTTTTCAGCTTGCTCTGTCTGCCCTCCATAAGCTTATTATGCCCTGCTGAGACCTTGTTTAACGCAAAAAGCACAATTATCAGCAAAGCAAACAAAACGATTGTAACATACCAATTCTGACTTAACCATTCAAGCATTTTTCTCTCCCTCTCTGTAATCCCCGAAAATTCTCAGCATTTCCTCACTGTCGCTTCCGTCGGGATTCTTTATATATAATTCCTTTTCAACCGTAAGATGAGGCTTTGAGCCGTTCTTGCCCTCAACCAGCACAAGCCAGGGAGCCTTGCCGACGGTCTGTGAAACGAACCTGACTCTTTTAGGCTCAATTCCTCCGTTACGCATAGACGTCATTATATCGCAAAGCCTTTCGGGTCTGTGACACAGGCACAGCTTACCGCCGAAGCGCAGAAGCCTCTTTGCGCTCTCAACAAGATCATCAAGATTACACATCGTTTCGTGACGGGCAATTTTTTCTGCATCGCTTATACTTTCTATGCCCGTTCCCACCGGCTTATACGGTGGGTTCATCGTAACCACGTCGAGCTTACCGAATTCAATCACACCCTTCAGCTCACGCAGGTCTGCATTGTATACATCAAAGCCTTCGGTGATACCGTTTATCTCAAGGCTTTTTTTCAGCTGGCTGCAGGCCTTAGGCTGAATATCAACGGCGCTGATATGCTTCGCCTTACCGCCTTTATGCCAGAGAAGCGGAATTATTCCGCAGCCTGTTCCCAGATCGCATACCCTGTCACCCTTATGTATATCGGCAAAATCGGCAAGCAAAATCGCATCCGTTCCGAAGGGATGAGAATCGCTGACCACAATTTTCATATTTTTACCCAAAGGCTCAAGCCTTTCGTCATCAAGAAGAACTGACATAATTTTCTCCTGTTTGTTTTAATAAATTACGGCTATTATATCACATATTCATTTTAAAGTAAAGAAAAAGAGACCGTTCCTGAGAACGGTCTCCATATCCTTTGTTTTACATTAGCCTGCTACAGGTGCACCAACGGGGCAAGAATCTGCACATGCGCCGCAATCGATACATGTATCAGCATCAATAACGTACTTGCCGTCGCCTTCGCTGATAGCCTCTACGGGACAGTCTGCTGCACAAACGCCGCAAGCGATGCAATCATCATTAATAACGTATGCCATGTTATGAACCTCCTTTAGTTCTTTTTCTTAATTGTATCATATATCTAAAAAATTTCAATACCTAAATTGAGGATATTTTACAATTTTTTTGCTTTTTCAGGTTGAAGCCGGAAAAATCTGTCTTCAGTTGTGTTGCATTGTGTTTGGTTTTAAGACAGCATCATTCAATTATTTCAGCCACATTCATAATTTCATCCTCCCAGAGCAGCTCACCCTCAGGTGAATATATGCTTGCTTCAGCGGCATGCCAGAGAAGGTCGGAATAGTCAAGGGAAGTGCTTCCCGTTGCTCTGGTCTTTTCGATGATGTTGCGGTAAATATAACCCTCTGAATCAACAACCTCGGTGCAGAGCGTAAGTGTACTGCCTGTGGGAAGCTCAAAGCCTTTATTAAGCTCAAATATGAATGTGGTGCGGTTATCGTCCCCGTCCTTGGGTATTTCCTCTCTGCTCTTTTCCTCTCCGTCAAGGTATTCAACAAGATATACCTTTTCGATTCTCGTTATTTCACCCTTGGATTCCATTGTAACAGTACAGTCGCCGCTTGTGGTAAAGGTATTTCCCCTGTTTGATGACTGACCTGATTTCGTTGCATAAACTGAGGGCAGAACATCCCATCGGGGTGTGCGGCTTTCGGAAATATCTTCCGTCTGTCTTACACCGTCGGTATCAAATACTATGCGGTTTACCATATGTTCATCAAAGAGGGAAACGGAAGCCTTTACGGAAAACGAGCCGTTTTTCTCCTTCATTTTGTATTCCTTACCGTCAAGCACAAGAACAGCAGTTGTTTTCCCCGGTGTGTATTCCTTGGGAACCACTGTGCAGATAATCTCAACGGTACGGTTCTGCAAATCCTTTTCGCCGTAATCAAGACTCTTTTCCGAAAGAATACTTGCCTGCTTTTTCAGCTTATCGTCAACATTTGAATAAATGCTGCTGACCTCTCTGTTAAATCTTTCATATTGATTGCTTATTGTTCTGTTAAGGTCATCAATCTCGCCGTGAAGAGAGACGATCTCAAAAAGACATACTATAAGTCCGATAACCGAAATCACACTGATAATACTTAATGCTTTCTGCTTCATTTTTATTCCTCCTTCGCTTTTTTCTCCGATTAAATTTTATCATACATTTGTCAACAAATCAAAAGATTTATTTCCCTTCAAAGTCTTGCAAACGCAGGAAATATCATATATAATATTATAGTTAATGTAAATTTCAAAATCCTTCAAGGATAAGGAGTGTATAAAATGGCTAATCAGAAAAAGATGGTTGAGGACATTACCTCAATGGAAGAGGATTTTGCCCAATGGTATACCGATATTGTCAAGAAGGCCGAGCTTATTGAGTATACAAGCGTAAAGGGCTGCATGGTTATCAGACCTTACGGCTACGCAATCTGGGAAAACATACAGAAGAATCTTGATGCTATGTTCAAAAAGACAGGCCACGAGAATGTGTGTATGCCTATGTTTATTCCCGAAAGTCTCTTACAGAAGGAGAAGGACCACGTTGAAGGCTTTGCCCCCGAGGTTGCATGGGTAACACACGGCGGAAGCGAAAAGCTCGAAGACAGACTCTGTGTCCGTCCCACATCAGAAACTCTTTTCTGTGAGCACTATGCTAATATCATCCAGTCATACAGAGACCTGCCCAAGCTTTATAATCAGTGGGTAAGCGTTGTGCGCTGGGAAAAGACCACAAGACCCTTCCTTCGTTCAAGAGAATTTCTCTGGCAGGAGGGCCATACAATCCACGAAACAGCTCAGGAGGCTATTGAGGAAACCGAAAGAATGCTCAATGTCTATGCTGAGTTCTGCGAGGATTATCTTGCAATGCCCGTAGTAAAGGGCAGAAAAACAGACAGCGACAAGTTCGCAGGTGCTGAGGCTACATATGCTATCGAAGCTCTTATGCACGACGGTAAGGCTCTTCAGGCAGGTACGTCACACTATTTCGGTGACGGCTTTGCAAGAGCATTCGGAATTCAGTTCCAGTCACGTGAAAATAAGCTTGAGTATCCCTTCCAGACATCATGGGGCGTTACCACAAGACTTATCGGTGCTATCATTATGACTCACGGTGACGATAACGGTCTCGTGCTTCCTCCCAGAGTGGCACCCATTCAGGCAGTTATCATTCCCGTTGCAATGCACAAGCCCGGCGTTAAGGAAAAGGCAGCTGAGCTCAAGGCTATGCTTGAAAACGATTTCAGAGTAAAGCTTGACGATAGCGACAACAGCCCCGGTTGGAAGTATTCTGAATATGAAATGAAGGGTGTACCCGTACGTATTGAAATCGGTCCCAGAGATATCGAAAACAATCAGTGCGTTATCGTAACACGCCACACAAGAGAAAAGACAATAGTTTCTCTTGATAACCTCAAGGAAGAGGTTGCAAAGAAGCTCGAGGAAGTTCAGAAGGGCATCTATGAAAGAGCTCTCGAAAACAGAGAAAAGAGAACATACGCCTGCAAGACAATGGACGAAATCGTTGCAACTCTCAACGAAAAGGGTGACGGCTTCATCAAGGCTATGTGGTGCGGTGACGAGGAATGCGAAGACATCGTCAAGGAAAAGACAGGTGTCGGCTCACGCTGTATCCCCTTTGACCAGGAAAGCTTCAGCGATGTGTGTGTATGCTGCGGCAAGCCTGCAAAGCATATGGTTTATTGGGGTAAGGCATATTAATTCAATGCACAATACACAATGTACAATGAAAGCACTTCTTCGGAAGTGCTTTTTTAATTAAAAACGGAAAATTGCGCCCCATCAGTCACTTCGTGACAGCTCCCCCCCTGAAGGGGGAGCCTAAACGATGAGACCGGATAAGGATGTATTGCTTCTTACTCCCTCAGTGTGGGAGCGAAAAGCCTTTCTCTCGGAGCAAGGGGGATCGCTTGTGACATAAGAAGTGTCCACCCACGACTGCAGGCGGGGCGGTATGTTTTATACTTAATTATGAACAATTATACCAAAATGTGAATTTTGACAAAATGTGTTGTAAATCCTCCTTTAACTTGGTAAACTGTTAATAAAGGAGGAATAAAAAATGCAATTAAATTTCATTGATTGGCCTTCCTTCAAAGACATTGTTCTTGAGGGCGGCACAACACTTGCTGAATACTGTGCACAGTATGCGGCAGTCCAGACGAATTGGGTATACACCCTTGCAGCCTTTATCTGTATCGCTATTCTTCTTATCAAGAAGAACAAGAAGTGGTATTGGTATGTGTTCATTCTGCTTTATATGATTATGTCCGTTACATCGGTTGGTATGCACACAGCTAACTACGGTGAATTTATGCCGGGTGTACTCACAACAAAGCTCCTTGCAAGCTATATCGATATGTCCTTCACAGAGCTTGTTGCCTGGTCGGGCGTATGCTGCTTTGCTTTTGAGTTTTATCAGAACGCAGACGAGAAGAAAAAACGAAACGGTTTCCTGATAGCCGTTACTGCCATTATGATTGTGGTGTTGTCGGTGCTTACATACGAGGTGTTTGTGCTTCACGACAGACCCCTTTACATCGGTGGCGGCGGTGCTCCCATGGATGGTAAGACAGGCGGACTTTCCCTTGCGGAATTCGGTTGCTTCGTAACAGCACTGCCTATTCTTTATCTGCTGATTGCCAACTTCAAAAAGATGGCTTCATCAGAAAAAGTTCTGTTCTTACTCATAATCTTCACATTCCTTGTTGCGTTCATTATCACATCAATCTGGGGCGATAACGAAATCAACACCTTCCTTCTCGGCAACATCCACGGTCACTCTATATGGCATATTCTGACAGCTCTTGCAATGCTTGAGGTTGTATTCTGGGTTGACCAGCGAACCGTCAACCAGATGCTCCGCAACGCAGGTTTGAAGGAAATATAATCAGAATACAAAAGATAAAAAACATATTCAAAAAGCACTTTATAAACGCCGGATTCCGACACGGCAATGTTTCATCAACAAGTGAATTTTTGAAACAATAGTGAGTAGAAAACCACCGATAAAGCATATCGGTGGTTTTTGCTATTCGTTTATCAGTTCTGCTATAATTGTGTTTGAAAGCAGGAAGCCTTCGGGTGTAAGGGCAACGTGCTTTTCATCGCAAAGCATAAGTCCCTGCTTTTCGAAAAGTCTGACCTTATTGAAAAAATCTGCTGTCAGACTGTGACCGTAGCGTTTCTCATACTGCTCAAATACAAGCCCGTCGCTGAGTCTCAGGGCAAGCATCAGATATTCCTCCCTGTCTCCCCCTGTTTCGTCAATGACTGTTTTCCTTTCGGTCAGATACTTTTCCATATCTGCATCATAGTGGTATCTGACACCCTTGTAAAAGGAATATGCCGAGGGACCGAAGCCCAGATATTCCTCATCACGCCAGTATTTTGTATTATGCCTTGCTCTTTGCGAAGGCTTGGCGAAATTTGAAATTTCATAATGCTCATAGCCGAGGCTTCTCATCTGACGGGAAAAATGCAGATACATATCACAGACCTCGTTCTCATCGGGCAGAACCAGCTTGTCACCCATATCGTAAAACCGTGTACCCTTTTCAATTTTCAGCATATATGCACTGATATGCTCAACATTCTGCTCTTTGATGAAATCAATGCTTTCATCAAGGCTTTCTATGGTCTGATACGGTATGCCCAGCATCATATCAAGTGAGATGTTATTTATGCCTGCCTGCCTTGCTTCGGCTATGCTTTTTGCAACCTGATTTTTATCAGCTGCTCTGCCGAGATTTTTTCTTTCCTTATCAACCGCAGACTGCATACCGAGAGATATTCTGTTAACCCCCGCCTTAAAAAGTGTCTCATAAAATACATAATTTGTAGTAGAAGGGTTGCACTCAACGGTAATTTCAGGGCTTACGAGCTTATAGCTTTCCCTGATTGCATCAAGGACTTTTCCT
The DNA here is from genome assembly GCA_017435665.1 of Clostridia bacterium. Classification (GTDB taxonomy): domain Bacteria; phylum Bacillota; class Clostridia; order Oscillospirales; family Acutalibacteraceae; genus UBA6857. Next base: position 56,401 of record JAFSEP010000018.1, read on the forward strand.
ATTCTATCTCCACCGAAAACAGAGGGCGTTCCCCCACCGAAATAGACCGTATCCACCGCCTCGGTGACACCTGCTGAAGTCTCCCTGATATCGTCAACAAGGGCAGACAGATATCTGTCCATAAGCTCATCATTGCATCTCATTGAATAGAAATCGCAATACGGGCATTTGCTTTTGCAGAAAGGGATGTGGATGTAGATTCCTAACATAAAGCTCACCTCCTGAATAAAATTTTTATTATAACAAAAGGTCGCAAAGGCGACCTTTTCGTTTTGGTTTTTAATTAATAAATTTTGACTGAGAGGTGCTCAAGAGGCACGCTTCGTGCCGAAATAAACCATAGCTATAGCAAAATCATCCCAACGCCCTTGGCGTTGCCTTGGTGACCTCTCCGTCTGCTCCCGTTGGTCGCATCCACCTCTCCTTTCAGGAGAGGCTCAGAGCCCCTTTCGACAAATGCTATGCATTTGCCACTTTCCCCTAAAGGGGACAGCTCTTATAGGCTCACCCTTTAGGGGGAGCTGTCGCGAATGCGGCTGAGGGGGCTCGATTCTGCTGTCTTACCCTTTATGGAAGGGGCCTCATTCTTCATTGAATTAAGTATCCTCTAACTTCAGAACTGCCATAAATGCTTCCTGCGGCACTTCAACAGTACCGAACTGACGCATTCTCTTTTTACCCTCTTTCTGCTTTTCAAGGAGCTTCTTCTTTCGTGTGATGTCACCACCGTAGCACTTTGCAAGAACGTCCTTACGCATTGCTCTGATAGTCTCACGGGCAATAACCTTGCTTCCGATTGCTATCTGAACGGGTATTTCAAACATCTGTCTAGGTATATGCTCCTTCAGTCTTTCGGCAATTCTTCTTGCTCTTGCCATTGCCTTGTCACGGTGAATGATAAAGCTCAGAGCATCAATTATATCGCCGTTGAGAAGCACATCAAGCTTAACAAGGTCTGAACGTACATATTCTGATATTTCATAGTCAAAGGAAGCGTAGCCTCTTGTTCTTGACTTGAGAACGTCGAAGAAATCGTAAATGATTTCGTTGAGGGGAAGCTCATAATGAATGTCAACTCTGTCTGCTGAAAGATACTGCATATCCCTGAAGATACCACGTCTGTCCTGACAAAGGTCCATAATCGCACCCACATATTCGCTGGGAGCATAGATATGAGCATTTGTCATAGGCTCCTCGCAGTAGTTTATGTGAGCAGGGTCGGGGTAGTGTGTGGGGTTATCAATTTCAAGCACACTTCCGTCATTCATATGAATTTTATATATAACGCTGGGAATTGTTGTAACAAGGTCGAGATTATATTCTCTCTCAAGTCTTTCCTGAATAATCTCAAGGTGGAGAAGTCCCAGGAAGCCGCAACGGAAGCCGAAGCCCAGAGCACCTGATGTTTCAGGCTCATAGGTAAGAGCAGCATCGTTGAGCTGGAGCTTTTCAAGAGCATCACGGAGATTTTCGTAATCAGCACCGTCAGCAGGATAAACACCGCAGAAAACCATGGGGTTTACCTTTCTGTAGCCGGGCAGAGCCTCTGTGGCAGGACGTTCCAGCTTTGTTACGGTATCGCCCACCTTTGCATCACGGACTGTCTTGATTGAGGCAGTTATATAGCCAACCTCACCTGCACGAAGCTCTTCGCAGGGCTCAAGTGATGTGGCACCCATATAGCCCACTTCAACAACATTGAACTGTGCGCCCGTCGCCATCATTTTCATGGTTTCACCTGCTCTGAGAGTACCTTCAACAACTCTTACGTAAACAATAACGCCTCTGTAACTGTCATATATTGAGTCGAAGATAAGCGCCTTCAGAGGAGCATCATCGTTTGCCTCGGGAGGCGGAACAAGCTCAACTATTCTTTCAAGCACCTCTTCCACATTTTCGCCTGTTTTGGCGGAAACTCTCGGAGCCATTGAGCAGTCAAGTCCGATATCGTCCTCCACCTCAGCGCATACTCTGTCAGGGTCTGCGGCAGGAAGGTCGATTTTATTGATAACGGGAACAAGCTCAAGGTCGTGGTCGAGGGCAAGATATGTGTTTGCAAGGGTCTGCGCCTCAACGCCCTGAGAAGCGTCAACTATAAGTATTGCACCCTCACAGGCTGCAAGTGAACGGGAAACCTCATAGTTAAAGTCCACGTGACCCGGAGTGTCAATAAGGTTGAGAACATAGTCCTTGCCGTCTTTTGCTTTATAATTCAGCTTGACAGCGTGAGCCTTGATAGTGATACCTCTCTCCTTTTCAAGATCCATATCGTCAAGAAGCTGCGCTGTCATATCTCTCTTTGCAACAGTGCCCGTGATTTCAAGAAGTCTGTCCGCAAGGGTGCTTTTACCGTGGTCAATGTGTGCAATAATAGAGAAGTTTCTTATATTTTCCTTTGGTGTTGCCAAATCTATCACCTGATTATCCTAAAAGTTTTTCACAAGCTGCGAGCTTTACACAGATACAAAGAAGTGCAGTTGCCGTCATAAGCTCGCTTACGGGAGGAAGTGAGGGAGCAATTCTGATGTTCTTATCCTCAGGGTCCTTGCCGTAGGGGAAGGTTGCACCGACTGTTGTAAGAACAACGCCTGCCTCCTTACACAGCTCGCCCACTCTCTTTGCCGTTCCGGGCATTACATCAAGAGAAATGAAGTAGCCGCCGTTGGGCTTATGCCATGAAGCGATGCCGAGAGCCGAGAACTCCTTTTCAAAGCTGTCACATACAGCGTTGAACTTAGGCTCCATAAGCCTTCTGTGCTCCTGCATATATGCAATAACGTTTTCAGCCTTACCGTCGAAAAATCTGACGTGACGGAGCTGATTGAGCTTATCGTGGCTGATTGTCTGGAAATTCATTCTGTTCTGGATTTCCTTTATATTGTTATCCGAAGCAGCAAGAGCCGATACACCTGCACCGGGGAAGGTAATCTTTGAGGTTGAGCAGAATTCCACAACCATATCCTCATTGCCGTACTTCTTGAGCTCATCAAAGATATTGAGAAGGCTGTCGGGAGTGTCTGTAAGGTCGTGAATACAGTATGCGTTGTCCCAGATAATTCTGAAGTCCTTTGCGGCGGGCTTCATCCTTGCGATACGTGTCACAACTGCATCCGAATAGGTTATGCCTGTGGGGTTTGAATACTTGGGAACACAGAACATACCCTTTACGCTTTCGTCCTTTATAAGCTCCTCGATCATATCCATATCGGGGCCTTCGCCGTCCATGGGGATGTTTATCATCTCAATACCGAAATATTCGCAGATACCGAAGTGACGGTCATAGCCGGGAACGGGGCAAAGGAATTTCACCTTGCCTTGTCTTGCCCAGGGCTCGCATCCGCCTATACCGCTTGCCACACACTGAGCAACAAAGTCAAACATAAGTGTAAGACTTGCCGTACCGCCGATGATTACGTTCTTTTCCTCGACCTGAAGAATTTCTGCAAAAAGCCTTCTGCATTCGGGGATACCGAGAAGTATGCCGTAGTTTCTGTAATCGAATGAGGGAGCAATTCTTTCGTATTCCTCTGCTGAGAGTATATCCAAAAGTCCGTTTGAGATATCAAGCTGAGCCTTTGAGGGCTTACCTCTTGACATATCGAGGCTGAGATTCTGTGCCTTGTATTCTGCATACTGCTTTTCAAGATCAGCCTTTAAAGCAATAAGCTCATCCTTTGTGAAGTCAATTAATTTCTTCATAAAAAATTCCCTTCAAGTAGTTATTATTATAATTAGAAATCTGCCGAGCCTGTTGTTCTGGGGAACGGAAGCACGTCTCTGATGTTAGAAATACCTGTAAGGTACATAACAAGTCTTTCAAAGCCGAGACCGAAGCCTGCGTGCTTTGTGCCGCCGTACTTTCTAAGTTCAAGATACCACCAGTAATCTTCCTCGTTGAGACCGAGCTCTGCCATTCTCTCCTTGAGAACATCAAGTCTTTCCTCTCTCTGTGAGCCGCCGATGATTTCACCGATGCCCATAACAAGACAGTCGCAGGCTGCAACGGTCTTGCCGTCGTCATTGAGTCTCATATAGAAAGCCTTGATTTCCTTGGGATAGTCTGTAACGAAAACAGGTCTCTTGAAAATCTGCTCTGTAAGATAGCGCTCGTGCTCTGTCTGAAGATCACAGCCCCAGCTTACCTTGTATTCAAATTCGCTGTTATGCTCTTCAAGAAGCTTTATTGCTTCTGTATACGTTACTCTGCCGAAGTCTGAGTTTGCAACAGCGGTGAGTCTTTCGATAAGTCCCTTGTCAACAAACTGATTGAGGAAGGCAATATCCTGCTCACACTCAGCCATAACGTACTTGATAACGTACTTGATCATATCCTCTGCAAGGTTCATATCATCATTAAGATCGGCAAAAGCAATTTCGGGCTCTACCATCCAGAATTCAGCAGCATGTCTTTGTGTATATGACTTTTCTGCTCTGAAGGTGGGACCGAAGGTATAGATGTTACCGAATGCCTGAGCCATAATTTCGCCCTGAAGCTGACCTGAAACTGTGAGAGAAGCCTTCTTGCCGAAGAAGTCCTGACTGTAATCAATCTCGCCCTTTTCTGTTCTGGGGGGATTTTCGGGGTCAAGTGTTGTCACCTGGAACATCTCACCTGCACCCTCGCAGTCACTGCAGGAGATAATGGGTGTATGTGCATATACGAAGCCTCTGTCCTGGAAGAACTTGTGGATCGCATATGATGCAACAGAGCGCACTCTGAATGCAGCACTGTAAACATTTGTTCTGGGTCTGAGGTGAGCGATTGTTCTCAGGTATTCGAGAGTGTGACGCTTCTTCTGAAGAGGATAGTCAGGAGTTGACTCGCCTTCAACCTCAATTTCCACAGCATTGATTTCGAAGGGCTGCTTTGCCTCCGGTGTGAGAATAAGTAAGCCCTTTACGATAACTGCAGTACCGACATTGAGCTTTGCTGCAGCGGCAAAATCATTTACCTTATCTGCCTCATATACGACCTGCAGGCCCTTGAAGCAGCTGCCGTCATTTATTTCCATAAAGCCGAGTGCTTTTGAGTCACGGTTTGTTCTTACCCAGCCGCAGACAGTAATAACCTTATCACCGTATGCCGAGGGATCTTTGTAAAGCTTTGAGATTTCAATTCTCTGCATAAAATTTTCCTCCGTCTAAACATAATTATACGGATAGCATTATACTACAAATATATTATAAAAATCAATAGAAAACACGGATTTAATTCACATTTTACGGTATGGAAGAAATAAGAATAATTATGAGGTTGGGGGTAGCGGGGGAGCCCGCCCGCAGTCGTGGGCGGGGCGGAGCGAAGCTCCGCAGATAAATCCAAGGTCAGAACAAATTAATTCGGCGGTATCCGACTTGAAATCATCGCACCCCCAATCGGCTATATTTGCGGCGCAGCCCCACAATTTTCCATTTTCAATTTAAAAAAATCTGACAATTCCATTAAAAAGAATGAGAAAGACTTTAATTATAGAAAAAAATAGTGTAAAATATAGGCTGTAATACTTTATTCGGAGGTTCAATATGAAAAGAATACTTGTTGTAGACGACGATACCGATATTTCTCTCCTTGTGGCAGACGCTCTTGAGGATGAAGGCTTTGAGGTAACGGTGAAAAACGATTCTCTGCAGGCACTTGAATACATACAGGAAAACAAAAGCAATATTTCTCTTATTCTTCTTGACATAATGATGCCCAACCTCAGCGGTCTTGACCTTTGCAAAAAAATCAGAGATGAAATTATGTGTCCCATTATCCTGGTTTCTGCCAAAAGCAAAACAATGGATAAGGTTATCGGTCTTGAAATGGGCGCAGATGACTATATTGCAAAGCCATTCGTTGTTGAAGAGCTTGTGGCAAGAGTAAAGGCGCATCTCAGACGTGAAAGCAGAACTGATGCATCGGATAACAAGATAATCCGTATCGGTGAAATTGAACTGAGAACAGAAAGCTTCGAGGTTTTCAAAAACGGTGAGCCGGTACCGTTTTCCACAAGAGAATTCCAGCTTCTTCAGTATCTTATGGAAAACGCAGGCAAGGTGCTTACCAGAGAACAGATTTTCTCAAGCGTCTGGGATACGGAATACGGTGATATCGGTACGGTTGCGGTAAACATAAAGAGCATACGTGACAAAATCGACAAAAACAACGAATACATAAAAACCGTCTGGGGCGTGGGATATAAATTCGTTAAGGTTACAGGTATCTGATTATGTTAAAAAGCAAAAGATTCAATATGATTATTGCCATCTTCTGCTTCGGCGCAGTTATGCTTCTGAACTATTATTACCTGCACAACGTGGGTCAGGAGATACAGAAATACTCTCAGCGTGATGAAAAAATCCTTCAGGATTACAGCGCAGAGATTGTCGAAAGACTGAAAAACGCCGAAAGCTCGGAGCTCTGGCAAGGAATTATTGATGAATATGAATATACCGTTGTGGTAATCGAAGACAGCAACGGAACAGACATCTTACAGACAACAAACAAGTCTTTCTCTGTCCTCGACACCAAGGTTCAGCAGGTTTTTGCCTATGAGGGCGAAGCCTACCTGATAAAAATTTCCGCATATTTTCTCAGAGAATACCTTTCGGATTCGGGCTATCTTTTCCGTTTTGTGCTTATGGCACTGCTCATAGGTGCTTTCCTTCTCCTTCTTTTCGTGCTGGCGGTTTATACAATTATGCTCAGACCTGTGTATAAGCTTTATGACTCTATTGAGAAGTATGAAAAGGGTGAAAAAATAAAGAGGATGCGGGGACGTACCGAAACAGCTCTGCTTCAGAACAGATTTGTGGATATGCTTGAAACCATAGAAAAGCAACAGCAGGATCAAAGAAGAATTATCGCTTCAATTTCTCACGATATAAAAACTCCCCTCACATCAATTATGGGCTATGCAGAGCTTTTGAAAAAAGACAGCATTTCTCAGGAAAGAAAGGAACGCTATCTCGGGATTATATATGACAAGTCAACCCATATCCGAGATATCATAGACGATTTCGACGAATACCTGAGCTATAATATGGAAAGCAGTCTCAAAAAGCAAAGAATGCCCGTTGACCTTATGATGGCAAAGCTCACCGAATCCTATGATGACGAGCTTGAGCACCTTGGTGTAAATTTCATTTATAACCATACGGAAAATAACCGGATTGTGGACGTTGACATTCAGAAAATGAGACGTGTCTTCGGAAACATTATAAGTAATTCTCTCAAGCACTTCAAATCCGAAAGAAAAATCATTCAGGTTGTCTGCGAAAATGAGGCAGACGACGTTAAGATCATAGTTTCGGATAACGGAGAGGGTGTTGCACCCGAAAAGCTCCAGGTTGTTTTCGAGCCCCTTTACACCTCTGACGAGGGCAGAAAGGTTGCAGGTCTCGGTCTTGCTATATGCAAGGAAATCGTTGAGGGCCACGCAGGCACAATCAAAGCCGAAAGATCAGCTTACGGCGGTCTTTCAATTGTGATAAAGCTTAAAACAATTCACGATTAATAACGTATTAAACGGGCGGATTTCCGCCCGTTTAATCTTGCATTGTGAACTGCTTCAGTTATCCAGCATCAGCTTCCGCATTTTCAGCAGAAGCTGTTTTTCTTTTCTTGAAACCTGCACCTGAGACATATTCAGCTGTTTTGCAACATTTACCTGAGTAAGCCCCTTAAAATATCTCAATTCTATCAGCCTTCTGTCTCCTTCATCAAGTACCGATAAAATCTGTGACAGAGCAATTTTATCAGAGAGGAGCTCCTCAGGTGGGTCAACGGGTATATCAATCTGACCTTTTCCCGTTTCCTCATCGCAGGTCAGAGAGACTGTGGGCATTGATACGGTTATCAGCTCACCTGCTTCGGCTATATCAACTCCTATATACTCGGCAAATTCGCTTATGGTCGGCTCTCTGCCAAGCTTCAATGAAAGGTTCTCCCTTTCTCTGAGTGCCTTACGTGCCTTCTCCTTCAGGGCACGTCCTATTTTAACAGAGCCTCCGTCACGGAAAATACGCCTGATTTCCCCTAAAATCACAGGTACGGCATAGGTGGAAAACGCAAAGCCTCTTTCTGCATCAAAGTTATCAGCTGCCTTAATCAGGCCCACACAGCCCGCCTGATACAAATCATCATATTCCACTCCCCGTCCCCTGAATTTGTTAGCGCAGGCGTGAACAAGCCCCATATTATTTGTTATTAGCTCATCTCTTGAAATGAGAAGTTGCGGCAAAGAAAACTCCCCCTCAGATTTATTCATCTCTGCCTCTGATTTTCTTTTCCAGAGTTACGGTTGTCCCCTTGCCCGGTACGGAGCGCACCCTGACCTTATCCATAAAGCTCTCCATAACGGCAAATCCCAGGCCTGCCCTCTCACCGCCCAAAGAGGTATAAAGAGGCTCCATAGCCTTCTTGATATCGGGTATGCCTACACCGCTGTCCCTGATTTTTATTCTGACAGTCAGGTTATCGTAAATTGAAGCAGATATGTAAATCCTTCCCACGGTTTCGGGGTATGCGTGAACAATACAGTTGGTCACCGCCTCACTTACCGCAGTTTTAATATCGTTTATTTCTTCTATTGTGGGGTCAAGCTGTGCGGTAAAAGCTGTTACCGCAACTCTTGCAAAGCCCTCATTTACTGACCTGCTTTCCATCGTCAGCTTCATTTCGTTTGTGCTTTTCATACCGTTACCTCTCTTTCTTCAATTCTTCCCAGCTTTTCAAGACCTGCAAGTCTCATAACCTTGCTTATGCTTTCGGGGAGGTTTGTCATAACAAGCTCGCCGCCTAAGGCTCTGAGCAGTCTGTATCTGCCCATAACAAGTCCTATTCCCGAGCTATCCATAAAGGTTATTCCTCCGAAATCAAGAACCAGCGTACCCGGTCTTGAGGCGAGGATTGCTTCATCAATACCTGCCCTTATTATTGCGGCGCTGTGGTGGTCTATCTCTCCGTCGAGAAAAACGGTCATTGTGTCTTTTTCATAAAATATCCGTGCTGCCATATAAGCCCTCCTGTTACAGCAAAAATAAAAATCCCCGTATTGCATCAGGGTTCGGATTACGCTCGTCACCCTAATACAATACGGGATATGCTTTGAAAATTATGTCTTAATGTGTCAGAGATAAAAATTTTCTTTTATCTCCCCTGCAAGATAGAATGAACCGAATACAATAAGTGCATCCTCATCGCCGCACCTAGAAAGAGCAAGACTGAATGCATCACAGGGATTTTCACACACGCTCACGCTTTGGTTATACCTTCCGGCCTCTTTGCTCAGCTCAAAAGTATTCTGTGCCCTTGTTCCCTCCGGACGTGTGATAATGATTTCATCAAAGGGCGGTGCAACCTTTTCAAGCACCCTGTCCCATTCCTTGTCCTTCATCATACCTATAACAGCTACCTTGCGTTTTTCGGCAAGATTGCTATCAACAAACCGTCTGACTGCGTTTGCACAGTCAAGGTTGTGGCCACCGTCAATTATAACAACAGGCTTATCCTGCACCCGTTCAAGACGGGCAGGAATATATGCCTTCCCGAAGCCCTTTGCAATGCTTTCTGCGGTAAGCCCTTCAAAGGTTAACCTGAGCTTTCTCAGGGCAGTATATGCAGTAAGCATATTTGCTGCCTGATGCTCTCCCGTAAGATAAGAGGTAAACCTCATTCCGTCAATGCATATTTCGGTTTTATCACAATCGGAAAGGCTTTCTGAAACCTTGTCCGTATCCGCAAAAATCAATTCACTCTGTTTCGATTGAGACACTTCTTCAAGAATGTTTATAACTTCTTCTCGCTGCGGATTAAACACGCAACAGCTCTTTTTTCGGGGATAAGATACTACGGGAACCCCCTCCTTGATGATACCGCATTTTTCTCTTGCTACCTGCTCAACCGTGTCACCCAGAACGCTCTTATGGTCAAGGGAAACGGTTGTTATTACACTTAAAACGGGGGTAATAATATTAGTGGCATCATATCTTCCGCCCAGACCGCACTCAAGCACAACCGCATCACATCCCTGACGGGCAAAGTAAAGGAAGGCTATGGCTGTGGTCACATCGAAGGCAGTAGGCTTATGCTCCATTGTGTCTGTAAAGGAGGTAACCTCTGAAGAAATCTGAATAAGGTCAGCCTCGCTTATCATATTTCCGTCAATACTTATACGCTCACAAAAGCTGACAAGATGCGGGGAAGTATAAAGTCCTGTTTTGTATCCGCTTTCCGTCATGGCAGATGCAATGAGGGTTGACGTGGAGCCCTTGCCGTTGGTTCCTGCAATATGGATATACCTCAGCTTGTCCTGAACGTTTCCGAAGTGAGCCATTATTTCCCTTATACGCTCAAGTGAGGGAGAAGCCCCCAAGGATGCGTATGAAAAAATCTTATCAACTGTCTGAGAAAAGGTCATAAGATCACCTTCCTGTAAAAAGACGGCTATCTTTAAAAGGCGATAGCCGTCTGTATGTTTTGCTTTTTACCATTCAACGCAAACGGTAAGTCCGTCTGTGGTGTAGCTTACGTCATTTTTATAATGGTTGTCTATTGACTGACAGAAAGCATTGAGCATATCCTCGTCAGGCATAACGATTGAAAATTTCAATGTAAGGCTTTCCGGAATATACATTCTGTGACTGAGATTAAAACCGCATACCCACCAATGCTTCTGCATAGGTCTGTTTACAAGCAGCTCATCGCCGTGATAAAGTCTCATTTCCATATCAAGCATCTGCTCATCATTTGCACACTCATAGAATGAGCCGAATTTCTCAGGTGTTCTGCAATAGAGACCTACCTCAGCGCCGTTTGCTACCGTGTAATTGCCCTTCCATATCTGAATCATCCACTCCATACCGTCATAATCGAATTTGAAGCGGCGTGTTCTGTAATTGAAGAAAACGGGCATCGAACTTGCTGCTGCATCATAAAGAAGGCAGAAGCCGAATTCTCTCATCCAGCTGTGAACGGTTGTGTAAAGCACCATATCTGCAAGGTTATAGTTATAGCCTGTGCCTATCATACCGTCGTCACCTCTGTTTGTGCATTCTCCCGTTTCGGTATTGATGAAAATACCGGGAGCAAACACCTCCTGACCTCCGTCCTTGAAGGTGAAGCGGATAAGCACTTCATATACAACCGGGTCTGAGGTCTGCTCGGAATAGACCTCGCAAAGCTCAATAATGCTCAGATAAAGACCGAGGAAGTGGTGAATCCAGCCCATAAGCGCATCGCCCTGAGCATTATACTCATCACGCTTCTTATACATCTGAGCCCTGAAGGCTTCCGTATCCATTTCAAAGGTTTCGTTCACAAGCCTTGCGGGAACAGTTATATCGGGGAGGTTTGTGAGAATCATATCCATATCCAGTCCGCTGTTTTCACAGACATATGCGCTTATATCCGACAAGAAGCCGTCCATGGTAAGATTAAAGGTCTGTGTCTCCTTACCTGTAATAAGTGAAATAATCTTGTTTAACACTCTTACAACCTTTGCAAATTGCTGTGTTGTGTAAACAGGATAGCCCTCGTCATAAAGATGCTGTGCATAATCAGCAATGCCCGTAATAGTGCGTCCGGTATTGCTTTCACGTGCCGGCAGCGCCGTTGCAGGCATCCAGAGCGTAAGGCTCATCACAAGAGCCATAACCAACGATAATACTTTCTTAAAACTCTTCATTTCACATACCTCTTTGTTTAGGAAAGCACGTCTTTCCGATGCTGTTTAACCAAATTATGATAGCATATTTTTTCTATGATTTCAATTTTTATTAAAATTTTTAATCGTTTCGTGAAATTCTTTGCATATAATTCTCCGTTTCAAAAGAATGATTGTTGATTTTTTCTGTCTTTTATTATATTATTAAGGCAGTAAAAATTTATGGAGGAAATATAATGAAGCTTGTAAGCAAAGTAAAAGGTATGGTATCCGATGTAAAACAGCATTGGACTACACCGAAGCCGGGACGTCTTGTTCCCTATAAAGAGGTTGCCGCCTACGGTTTCGGCGGTATGGGCATTTATTGGGCAACGATACTTTCATCCCAGATCGGCCTGAGCGCAAATAACTTTCTGGTGGGTCACGCAATCAACCTGAAGCCGGTTGATTTGCAGATAATGCTGAATATTGCGAACCTTATCGGATTTGCCATAACATTTGTGCGTTCATACTTCTATGATAACATTAACTCGAAAGACGGCAAGATACGACCGTTCCTCAAATGGAGCCTTGTCCCCCTTGCAGTTTTGTCAACAGCATTCGTCTGGATGCCTTATGAGCGAATGGAATATTATCAGAAGGTTATAGTTGTAGAAATCTTCTATCTTGCCATTTCCTTCTTTTCACCATATGTTACTGAGGGCTTCTATATGCTGGCACAGGTTATGTCCTCGGACTCAAATGAGAGAACGGACGTTATGTCCATAGGTCAGCTTCTTATGTCCTTTGCCCCCACCTTGTCAAACCTGTTTGTACCCTATCTTGCAATGCTTACAGGCGGTATGACAGACCTTCGTACATACAGAATAATCTATCCTATTATAAGTATTGTCGGACTTCCGCTGGCGTTTCTTACCTATTCGGGCACAAGGGAAAGAATTATCAAGCCCAAGGATGAGCCCTTCTCCGTCACCTTCAAGGATGCAATAGTAACAATCTCAAAAAATAAGTATTACTGGATAATCAATATTGCAGGCTGGATAGGCTTCCTTGAAAGTGCATCAGGTGTTATACTTACATGGACCTTTGTTTACGGTATGCCCGAGAAGCAGCAACATATGGGCCTTGCTACAACAATCATCAGTAACGGCGCTCTGTGGGCAATGCTTTCTGCCCCTTTTATTATCAGGAAGCTGGGCAAGCGTAACCTTCTTATCGGCTGCAATATTGCAAATGTTATTCTGCTTTCTCTGCTTTATCCGTTCTATAAGAATATGATTGCGGTTATCGTTATCAGCTACATAAATAACTTCTTCTCTGTTTTCTATAACATTTATTTCTACGGTCTCAATGCTGATATGAAGGACTATCATCAGTATAAATTCCGTGAACGTGTTGACGGTATGTTTGCTGTGGTAGGCACAATCGGCACGGTTCTCGGCTTCGGAACGGGTATGGTTATACCTGTCCTTTATCAGAGAATGGGACTCAAAGATGATTATAGTGTTCTCTATGATGCAACAATCAGAGAAAATCTTTTCGAGGTACTTATCATAGCTTCTATCGTAGGTGCAATTCTCAATGTTATCCCCTATTTCTTCTATGATATGACCGAACAGAAGCACGCAGGAATTGTAAAGGTACTGAAGCTCAGAGCTATGTTCGGTGACTACGCCGCAGGTAATGCCGACCCGGAACAGCTTCGGGAAGGTATAGAAATAATCGAATCAGTGGGAACCTATACAGGCAAGGAAGCTGTTATCAACGATTATATACGTGAAGAGCTTGACCAATACAGCAGCCCTGTTTTCCTGGCAACCCTTTCTGATGCAAGAGAGCTCGTTGCTGCAGGAATCGGCAGTCTCAGGTACTATAACGAAGATGCATACAAAGAAATAAAATCAAGAGTTTGCACCACAAAGGAAGAAAAGGAAATCCGTAAGAACGCTCTTGAGAGAGCAAAGGCACTCAGAAAGTCTGCAACGCTTTTCAATAAACACTATCCCGACGGCATTGTTACACCCGATGCAAGGCTAAAGGATGAGCTTCACAGCCGTGAGGCAAAGGGTATGAAGGAAACTATCAGGCTGAAAAAGGAAATCAGTCAGTTTAAGAAAACCGAAAGTATTTATAACAACACAATCAAACCCTTTGTTCAGGCTGAAAGGCTTATAAAGGAATATGAAGGCTTCAGCAATCTCGACCTTATCCGTCAGAGCGTGAATGAGGCTTCGGAAGTATAAATCAAACTAAACAAAAGAACAGAGTTGAAATCCGATTTCAACTCTGTTTTTATTATCGGCTCTGTATAAAAAAATGTCAGAGGGATGCATTGATAAACAATATAACAGCAGTGCAACCCTACAATTTTCCGTTTTCTGTTTACGGAGAATACACCTCAATCTTATCACCGATTTGTGCCTTGATGCGCGCTGCAAATTTTTCCTGATTGTGAAGCGTTGTTTTTCCGCCGTTGAACTCAGGGTCAAGAGAGATGGTTACATATGGATTACCCTTATACGAGGTGTAGGTGTAAAAGGGAATATAGTTGTTTTCCGTCAGCACCACCTTGCCGTCACTGTTGCGCTGTAAGCGGATTCGCATAAGCACCGTATCACGATTGCCCGGAATCTGATTGATGTGGGCATTGAAATCGCCCATTGAATAGATACAGGGTACGCCTCTTCCGTCATTGGTTTCAATTTCAGTATACGCCTGAACCGTGTGAGAGTGTCCGCCTGCGATATAGTCAAAGCCGAGATTTGCAACCTCTTTTGCTGTTTCTTCCTGAGACTTGGTGGGATAGAAATAATTCTTAGTTCCCCAATGCATATAAGCTATACAGTATTCTGCTCCGGCTTCCTTCATCGCCTTAAGGTCAGCGGATGCCTTTTCGGCAGAATAATAATTGAGCATAGTGTCAATATCCGTCTGCGCCCAATCGGCTTCCTTACCGTTGAAGCCGGTTTTCTCGCTTGTATAGGCAACATAGCCGACCTTTATGCCGTTAACATCAAAAATCATAAATCTTTCATCGTCTGCATCGGCAAACATACCCGTGTGGGCAAAGCCGTAGGTGTCAATGGTATCAAGGGTAGAAATCACGCCCTTTGTACCGCAGTCAGCGTTATGGTTATTCGAAAGACAAAGACCGTCAAAGCCTGCAAGGTAAACAGCATCAAGTATTGTAGAGGGGGCATTGGCAACAGGCTTTCTGTTTATGTAAGCCTCTTCATTGCTGTATGAAAACTCCGAAGCTATCATAGTTTCAAGGTTACCCACAGCCAAATCACTCTTTGCAAGAACATCCTTGACATAGTCATAGCAGGCATTGAAGTTATAGCCGTTTTCTTCTGAATAGCAAGCCTTAAGAGTTGGTGACAACGCCATAAGGTCGCCCACCATCATAATAACCGCATCATCGGTTTGCTCTGCCTTTTTGTTGACATAAATTCCGTTTTCATCCAAAGCATATCTGTGAGATATATTATCAACAAGCATTTCTTCGTCTCCACGGTCCACAGTCACATCAATACTTGCCGACATGTTCATCTCCTCCGAGCTGCAGGTGATTGTTGCCTTGCCCTTTGAAAGAGCTGTAATTGTACCGTTATCGTAAACAGCTACAACGGAATCGTCACTGCTTGTCCACGCTACTTCCTTTGCGTTGCCCCAGCCGTAATATGCACCGATGGTTCTCACAGTACCGGAGAATACATAAATTGAGTGGTCTTCAAGCTTCAGCTTTGTTATATATTTTGCCGTCATCACATCGCTCAGCTCACTTAAAGCAACGCTGTCACCGTTTATCTTATATGCCGCCACACGGTAATAGACCCTATCCTTTCCGTAATCGTAGTCGGTGTCAAAATACTGAAATTTGCTCTGCCCCTCAACAATAGCTATCTGTTGGTATTCACCGTCTTTCTCATATGAACGGAAAATCACATAACCGTCAACGCTTTCGGGCTTTTTCCAATACAGCTCTATGCCCTCATCGGTAATGCTGTAAATTCGCACACCGTAAGGCGCAGTAACACCTTTATCTGTTGTCCATTCGCCTGAAGTATCGGGGAAACCGATATTATGCTGTGGCTCGGTTGCGTCTTCTGCTGTGCCTGCGGTATCCGTAGGCAATTCGATCACTTTATCGTATCTTGCCGCCATAACAATACCCGCCATAGCGACAGCAAGCACCAGTAGCAGGGCTATAATCCTCGTCTTGTTTTTCGTAAATATCTCTTTCATGCTACACCTGCTTTCTCACAAGTTTTGCCACACATTCCACATGGGTGGTTCTGGGGAAAAGGTCTACGGGGGTTACCTCCTTCACCTCATATCCCATCTGAGCAAATCTTTCGCAATCCCTTGCAAGTGTTGCGGGGTCACAGGAAACATACACCACTCTTTCGGGAGCCATCTGCGCTATTGTTTCAAGCACCTGAATATCGCAGCCCTTTCTGGGCGGGTCGATTATAACAACATCAGGTGTAATACCCTCATCGAAGAGCTTTTTAGCAGCGCCCTTTGCATCATCGCAGATAAATCTTGCGTTTGTCACACCGTTAAGCTCAGCATTGAACTTTGCATCCTCTATTGCTTCGGGAATTACCTCAACACCGATAAGCTCCTTCACATCATCAACCATAGAAAGTCCGATTGTACCTGCTCCGCAGTATAAATCAAGAAGCACGTCATCCTTATTGAGCTGAGCATATTCCCTTGCCTTGCCGTAGAGCTTCTCTGCCTGGTCGTGATTGACCTGATAGAAGGACAAGGGCGAAATTCTTATTTTTTTAGAACAGAGAACGTCGGTTATATATCCGTCACCGTAAAGATTTATGCACTCATCACCCAGGACAACATTGGTATCCTTTTGGTTAACATTAAGCACAACCGATTTAATATTATGGTTTTCCGAAATCAGACTGCTTACAAGTTTTGTCCCGTTCGGTACAGATTTACCGTTGATTACAAGACACACCATTATTTCTCCCGTAACGGATGCACGTCTGAGATAAATGTGTCTGAGCAGTCCCCTTCCGTTTTTTTCATTATATACGGTACATTCGGTTGTGAGTATCCATTTTTTAATACAGCCGATAATATCCCTGAACTCCTCAGGCTGAAGCAGACAGTCGGTGCAGTCGCATATTCTGTGGCTATGGGGTGAATAGAAACCGATTACAAGGTCTCCCTTAGGTGAAAGTCCGATAGGATACTGCGCCTTGTTTCTGTAACGGTTACACTCATCGGCACCGATGATTTCATTAGGTGTTATGTCAATGTGCCCTATTCTGTTCAAAGCATCCTTTACTCTCTGATACTTTCCCTCCAGCTCGCTTTTATAGCTTATGTGTCTGTATGCACATCCGCCGCATCGGCTGAAGGCTTCGCAGTCAACGGGTATTCTGTCCTTTGAAGGCTTGATTATCTTTGAGATGATACCAACGGCATAGTTCTGCTTTGCTTTGATAATATGAGCAACAATATCATCTCCCACAGCAGTATTGGCAACGAAAATTGCCTGAGAGTCAAAGTGTCCCACACCGCTTCCCTGAGATGAGATTGATTCTATTTTAATTCTGATTTCCTCGTTCTTTTTAACAGCCAACGATTTCACCTCGGTAAATTATTCAATGCTTTTTTTATTATATCACTAATACGGAGAAAAAGCAATCAGAAAGGCGCCTGTGTCTGCGACTGTTCAAAATATCAAATTTTCTTAAACTGACGTGAACTTATTGAATAAAATATAGTATTGTTATATAATACATCTGAAGAGAAAGAATAAACAAAGATAGGAGATAATCAAATGAGATCATACGGACTTATTCTTCCCGGCGGAGGCGCCAAGGGCGCATATCAGATAGGTGCATGGAGCGCTCTCAGGGAAATGAGAATAAAATTTTCTGCCATAGCAGGTGTCTCA
Organism: Clostridia bacterium; assembly: GCA_017435665.1. Classification (GTDB taxonomy): domain Bacteria; phylum Bacillota; class Clostridia; order Oscillospirales; family Acutalibacteraceae; genus UBA6857. The sequence continues at coordinate 73,981 of JAFSEP010000018.1, forward strand.
ATCGGGTCAATTAACGGTGCACTTATTGCTTCGAACAGATATGAACAGGCTCTTGAAATGTGGAACACCGTAAGAATCGAACACGGTGTAAATATTACCGAGGAGCTTAAAGAGCCTGACAATCTTTTCAGCGTTAAGAACTATGCTGCCCTTTTCAAGGAGATAATGAGAAACGGCGGTATTGATGCTTCCCCCACAAAGGATTTCCTTTCTCAGTACATAGACGAGGCTGCCGTAAGAAAGAGCAAAATCCCTTTGGGACTTATTACATATCAGCTTTCAACGATGAATCCTCTTGAGCTTTTCACTCAGGACATTCCCGAGGGTGAGCTTATCGACTATATTCTTGCATCAAGCAAGGTGCCCGGTGTAAGCAAAATCGGCCCTGAGGGTGAAATGTTTATCGACGGCGGTGTATATGACAATATTCCGTTCAGCGTGCTTAAAAAACGAGGAATAAATAACCTTATTATTATTGATATATCCGTAATGAAGGGCTGGAAGCATCAGACAGATGCCTATTCCTGCTCACAGATAGTCAACATCAGACCCTATAACAGCGACGAATTGGGCGCCGCATTTGATTTTTCACCTGAAATGGCAACCAAGCGAATGACTATGGGTTATCTGGATGCGAAAAAGGCGTTCGGAAAGCTTCAGGGAAATATCTATCACTTCTTGCCCAGAACCTTCAGCGCATTACTTAAAAAGTACGGCCCTGAAACCTTATATCAGCTTGAACAGCTGGCATTTAATATGGGACTTGAACGCATAAAAATATATAAGGCTGATGAATTTATCAATGCAGTATTTGAGCTTTATCAGCAAAAAGAGGCAGAACGTGAAGAAAAGGAAGGCAACGAAGAAAATAAAGGCTTCCTCGGCACAATCGTAAAAAAATGGACCGATATCGTGAACACGAAAAGCGATTTTCCTTTGGCCGATGAATTGCTTGAAGCAATGAAAAAATGAGTAAAAGGCAGGTCGGAAACGGCCTGTCTTCTTTTGTGCAGAAAATATGTTTGGGGAAAATACACAAAGATTTTTTCGGGCAAAAAATCATATATCTTTTTAAACAAAAAGCTTCAACTGAATAAACTGCGAAAGAATCAACTGTATAAAAATGCATAGTTATGAATAAAAATACATTTTATTCGTTTTTTTGCTTTAAGGCAAAAAAATCCGTTAAAAAACATTCGCTGTTTTTGTAAAGGTAAAAAACTTTACAGTGTGGATAACTCTGTTGAAAATGTGGATAACTTCGTTTAATTGCTAAAACAGAAAAATAAGATCTGATTTTTGTAAAGTTATTCACTTTACCCACAGAGTTTTCCACATTGACAACGTGAATTATTCACGTTTTTCCGTATAATGCATATACAAAACATATGCAAAACTCTGTGGAAAATGTGGATAAATCATCGTAGACAGAAATTGTTAAGTGTCTTTGTCAAGGCTTTTCGGCAAATTTTTACTAAAAAAACTGCCAAATTTAACCTGAGAATTCTGTATAGAATGCATAAAAATCATTTTTGTTCAAAATTTTGCTTGACAGGGAAAAGCGTAGTTTTTATATAGACAATTTATACAAAGGCAGATATAATGTAATTATAAAAAACAAAGGAGGGTGTCATATGAAGAAGAAAAAAATAATTATCGGTTTGTTGGTTGTGATGCTGATTTTCAGTATAGTCGGCTTCGGCTTTGCGGTGCAGGAATTCAGCAGCGGAAAAGAAGTGACTTCAGGAGAAATAACTGTCGACGATGCTTCTTTCCCGAAAGATCACGGTGTGATTTATTCGGCTGATATAAATTCAGACGGAGCTGATGAAGATATACGTGTTGTTGAAACTGACGCAGGCACATATGAAGTGAACTTTGAAAACAGCGCCGGAAAAGTTATCTGGTCTTTCGAAGTATCTGATTATGACCAGAGCAGTATACATATCTGTAATGTTAAAGGAACGGATTACATCTTGCTATATTGTCCGTATATGTATTACAAGGGACATTGCAATTATTTTTATAAGTTATATACAATAGATGAATATAATATAGAAAAGGTAATTTACAGTGACGATATTAATGAGTTCGATATTATAGGTGCGGCAAGATTACCTGTTAATGATATGGTCGATTTTTATGAGGGAATCAACTATTATTTAGATAACAGTACTCTGATTATCAGCACTAACGAAGATACGGTTATAGGTCCAAAACCGTCTGCCGGTTTTTATGACTGCTTTAATTGGCTTTGGGAAAGCGGTATTACAGATAAAAAGACCAAGACTCTGAAGGAGAACCTCAAAATATATGATGACTATATGTACAATAAGGTTGAGAAGAAGAACCTTTACACAGGTGATTTTCTGGGTGACGGAAAAAAAGAAAGCATAAATGTTATTGAAACATATCCTTATGAATATGAAATCCGCCTTACTGACTCGGAAGGGACTGTAATATGGTCTGAGTCATTCTCGGAATCTCATGTGGGCTGGAACTCATTTTTAGTCTGTGAAGTTGACGGAAGAACCTGCCTGATGACGTATAATCCGTATGTCGGACAAGGTCATTGCCACTATAACTATGAAATATTCACAATTTGGTCTGACGGTGAAAACTACAAAAAGTACACACGCCACGCAGACAGCGTTGAATTTGATATTGACGGTCGGGAACATATACCCGTTGACAGATTGATGAAGTTCACCGACGAGCTTGACGGATATCTGAAAAACGCCACGCTCCTTGCAAGTACCCTTGACGGTGAATTGGTTACGGGGCCGAAAAAGGCTGACGGTTTTTGGGACCATTATTGGTGGCTTTATGACAAAGACGAGTATAGCTCTCTCATGGAGGCCATTGAAGCCTATGATAAAGATGCTTATGACCATAGGCACAGCTTTGAAGACTGAAACGGAAAGTGAATATAAATGATTGAGAGGGGCGTTTCACGCCCCTCTCAATCATTTATGAAGATATTTTACGTTCCGGTATTAATAACAGGAGAATTATTCAATTCCCTTGAGAGCTTCAAGCTCTTCCTTTGCAACTCTTATCTGTGCATCCTTGATGAGCTTGACAGAATGTCTCTCAACCACAAGGGGAGCAGATTCGGGGCGCTTGTCAAGTCTTATCTTGAGCATACCTGTCAGCAGGTTGTTTTCAACAACCGTACCTCTGCCTTCCTTGGTGTCAACGATTGCGCCGACCTTGGGAGTATGTCTGAGCAGATGCTCGTATGAAGCCTGCTCATATTTCAGACAGCACATAAGTCTGCCGCAGGTACCGCTTATCTTTACGGGACTGAGGGACAAGCCCTGCTCCTTTGCCATCTTGATTGTTACGGGCTGGAAGCTGCCGAGGAAGGTGCTGCAGCAGAAGGGACGTCCGCATACACCGAGGCCGCCAAGCATCTTTGACTCGTCTCTTACACCTATCTGACGAAGCTCAATTCTTGTTTTGAACACACTTGCAAGGTCCTTGACAAGCTCTCTGAAATCCACTCTGCCGTCTGCTGTGAAATAGAAAAGCACCTTGCTTCTGTCAAAGGTGTATTCAGCCTCAACAAGCTTCATATCAAGCTTATGCTCTGCGATCTTTTTAAGGCATATCTCAAAAGCATCTTTTTCCTTCTCTCTGTTTTCCTCGAGAGTCTGAAGATCCTTTTCGGTTGCTGTTCTAATAACAGTCTTGAGGGGGCTTACGATTTCCTCCTCAGCCACCTGCTTATTTGCAAGAGCTACCTCACCGCATTCAATACCTATTGCGGTTTCCACAATGACCTTTTTGCCTGTTTCGTATTCCTTTCCCTGGGGGTCGAAGTAATAAACCTTTCCCACCTCTTTAAATCTTACGCCGATTACTTCTGCCATATGTTATTCCTTTCTTAGGAGATACTAATCATCCTCTGCTGATTTTTGCCTGAGCAAGAAGACTGCTCAGACGTGTTACTGTCAAATTATTGTTTGCGTTTCTTTTTACGGAAAACCCAAGTTCGTTTGTTTCCTTTATAAAGCCCAGAAGCTGTTCTGTGGTAAATCGGGTAACAAGGCGGTCCGTTGTCTTACCGTCACCACTTACCGTATGCGTTCCGCCGTTTTTCTTAACTGCGGCTGAAGCAAAAATTTCAGCCATATCCTTCAGCGTATCCGAAAGAAGCTGCTTGTCCTTTTCAAATACCCCTGTTGCCTTCATAAATTCAAGCTCGTTATCCTCGCAAAGAAGCATACACAAGGTATGCGCCAGGTCGGAGGATTTCTTTCGCTTTTTGTCCGAAGCCGTATCATTTTCCGATTCCCCCAGAGTGATAACCGTGCCTCTTGAAATAATTGTTTCAAGCAAGGTTGCCTTGGAATCGCAGGTCATAATGATTGCAATATGGTCGGGGGGCTCCTCAAAAATCTTGAGCAGGGCATTCTGTGACTGAACGGTCATATCCTGAGCCTCGCAGAATATATATATCTTTCTTTCAGCCTCATTGGTGGAGATAAAGGCGGTGCTTTTCATCTGCCTTATAACGTCAACACCCATAGTTGCCTTGCCCGATTCCTTTTCACAGAAAATTATGTCGGGGTGAGCATCCTGCAATGCTTTACGGCAATGCCTGCACTCTCCGCAGGGGATTGGCTCTCCCTCGCACATCATAGCACGGGCAAGGAACTTTGCACACTCAAGTCTGTTTGCAGCAGTCGTCCCCTCAACGATAATTGCATGGGGTATGCGTCTGAAAGAGAAGAAGCCCGAAAGAGTTTCTCTTGCGGTATCATTCATAATAATATCTCCGGTCACACATATCCCTCCCTTATGCAAAAGTCATTGAATCAATGACTTTGCAATGCTATATCCGCAATAGCAGATGTGATATTCGCCTGTCGGCGAGTGATATTTTGCCCAGAGGGCAAAGTGATATATTTGCCATTGGGCAAATGTTGTGGGTGGGCGATGCCCACACCCAATTAAAAAATCTCAGGTTAATCACATTGACTTTATGCAAAGGTTATCAATCCTATATATTATAAAACAAAAATCAGAAATTTACAATAGCTAAATTGTAACAATGCGATGTTGGCTTAACTAAAGGGAGAGCTGATTTGAAAAAATCTCCGTTTGTCTGTTGACAAAGCGGAGATTTGTGTTTATAATGTAATTGAGAGGTAACCGTGCAAAGCGGTTAGCCGGATAGTTTTATTTTTAATTTTAAAAAAGCAACCGTCACTTGGCCGAGTGGCGGTTGTTGTCTTTTATCCTTATCGTTACAGTATATCTGAATATATGTAAAGTAATGATAATAGGCATATGCAGCACCTCCTTTCGGAAGAGCTTGCCAACCGCCTTCACGCCTCTCAATTACATTGTCGATATTATACAGCGTTTGTTGGAATTTGTAAATGATTGACTAAAGTGGCAATATGAAAATTTATAGGAAAAATAATTTCAACTTTTTTACGAAAGTTATTGACAAATCTCCTTTAATGCTTTAGTATATTAAATACATCAATCATATTCAAACCGATGAGCAAGAGTAGTAACCGGATATGAAGCTTACAGAGAGTCACGGGCGGTGGAAAGTGACAACGGAGTATTCGTGCGAATGGACTTGTGAGGGCAACCCGAAAATTGCAGTAGGCGTTGACGGTACTCTGCCGTTACACAGAGAGCGTATGATGGTACGTATTGATTAAGGTGGCAACGGTCTTCTGTTCCTTATGGGACAGAAGCTTTTATTTTTTTAAGGAAGTGTTTTTATGTTTTTATCGGGAATCCGATGGCGTTCATATACAGCGTTACATTACATCAATATAAATAAACCAAATATACAGAAGGAGATATTACAATGAATAAATATAAGGATTTTGACAACTATCTGAAGGAATTTCCCACAGAGGACGGATATTTCGGTGAGTTCGGCGGAGCCTTTCTCCCACCTGAGCTTGAGCCTGCATTCAAGGAAGCAGACGATGCTTATGAGGCAATCTGCCATTCAGCACAGTTTATCAACGAGCTGAGAAGAATAAGAAAGGAATTTCAGGGCAGACCCACTCCCGTTTACCATTGCGAGAGACTTTCAAAGCTCTTCGGTAACTGTCAGATTTATCTCAAGAGAGAGGATCTGAACCATACGGGTGCTCATAAGCTTAACCACTGTATGGGTGAGGGACTTCTTGCAAAATATATGGGCAAGAAGAAGCTCATTGCCGAAACAGGTGCAGGTCAGCACGGTGTTGCCCTTGCAACTGCCGCCGCATATTTCGGTCTCGAATGTGACATATATATGGGCGAGGTTGATATTGCAAAACAGCATCCCAACGTTATCAGAATGAAGATGCTGGGTGCAAACGTTATTCCCGTAACTCACGGTCTCAAGACACTCAAGGAGGCAGTCGATGCCGCATTCGATGCATATCTCAAGGAATATGACAGAGCGATTTACTGTATCGGCTCTGCACTCGGTCCCCATCCCTTCCCGAAGATGGTAAGAGATTTTCAGGCAATTATCGGTATTGAAGCAAGAGAACAGTTCCTTGATATGACAGGCATTATGCCCGATGCGGTATGTGCCTGTGTAGGCGGCGGCTCTAACTCAATCGGTATGTTCGTGCCCTTCCTTGCTGACCCGGTTGAAATTTACGGTATCGAGCCTCTCGGTAAGGGCAGCGCAGTAGGCGATCACGCAGCAACAATGGCATACGGTACAAAGGGCAGACTTCACGGCTTTGAGAGCTATCTTCTTCAGGATGAAAAAGGTGAGCCCCTTCCCGTATATTCAATCGCAAGCGGTCTTGATTATCCCGGTGTAGGCCCCGAGCACGCATACCTGAGAGATACAGGCAGAGTTCACTACGAAACCGTAAGTGACGAAGAAGCTATGGAGGCTTTCTTCCTGCTTTGCAGATATGAGGGTATCATCCCCGCAATCGAAAGCTCTCACGCTGTGGCATACGCTATAAGATACGCAAAGGAGCATAAGTCAGGCTCAATTCTTGTCAGCCTTTCGGGCAGAGGTGATAAGGATATCGACTATGTTTATGAAAACTATGGCTGCGGTGAAAAATTCAAACTTGACTACAACGTCTGATATTACTATAATATAGGTATCAAACACAGACAGGAGACATAACATGGAAGATGAAGGCATTATCACCCTGACAGATAACAGCGGTGAAGAGGAAAGCTTCGGCTTTCTCGATATTATCGAATATGAGGGTGAGGAATTTATTGTTCTTTATCCCATGAATGACGATGAAGGTCAGCTTCTTATTCTCAAGGTTGAGGAGGATGCCACAAGCGACGAATATGACAGCTATGTTGGTATCGAGGACGACGACCTTGTCCAGGCAGTTTTTCAGGCTTATCTTGAAAAGCACAAGGACGAACAAATTGAAAATTGAAAATGGAAAATTGAAAAATTATGTGGAGCGAAGCTCCGATTTTATCCGTTTCAGTTCAAATGAAAACTAAAGATTTATCCCGCCAACTTGCAAAAAATGTTGGCGGGATTTTTGTTCTGATTTTTTCAAGGCGTCAGTCGTGGGCGGAATAAACAAAAAACAACGGGCGGAAAAAGTGTGATGTCCTTAGCGGAGGATTTGAAAATTCTTTCAAATCTTGTTAAGAACCGGCATCGCATTTGTGTATAAATGCATTTGGGCAGTAGCTCAAACCCACTAATAACAGAAAAGAGAAGATTCGTTTAGATAACGAGTCTTCTCTTTCATTTTGTCTGTTAAGTGATATGCTGACCATAGTCAGCGTGATATTTTCGCTTTGCGAAAGTGATATTAAGTCCTTTGGATTTAGTGATATTCTATTCGCCCATAACTTGCGAAGAAAATAACACTCGGCTGAAAGCCGAATAACACTGCGTAGCAATATAACTCGCCGTAGGCGAATAGAGTTGCGCGATACTTCGCTTGGAGTATCGCGCTAATCCGCCCGTTTAATTGTGCATTGTGCATTGTGCATTGAGAATTGTCGCTTACTTCAGCTTAGCAAGGCTTTCGTTGATCATCTTTACCTTTTCGTTAAGCTTTGCAGCCTCCTGCTTCTGTCCTTCAACAACGCTTTCGGGAGCCTTGCTGAGGAAGCCGGGGTTATTAAGCTTGTTGTTAATCTGGTCAAGCTTCTTCTGTGCAGCTTCAAGCTCCTTTGTCAGTCTCTTTCTTTCTGCCTCGAAGTCAACAAGCTCACCCATGGGAATATAAATCTTTGCATCGTGAGTAACAATGCATACAGCGTCCTCAAGGTGGTCGAAGCTATCGCCGATTTCAGTTTCCGATGCAGAAGCAAGTCTCTGCATAAATACTGCTGAAAGGGCAAATACGTCCTTCTTTTCTGTTGCGATATATACCTTTGCCTTTCTTGATGGAGGAACGTTCATCTCTCCTCGTCTGTTACGGATAGCACGGATTGCACCCATGATGCTTTCCATCTTTTCCTCGTCCTCGGCAAAGTTAAGCTCGTCGCTGTATACGGGCCATGCACTCTTCATAATCGTCTCACCGTCGTGAGGAAGAGTCTGCCAGATTTCCTCTGTGATGAAGGGCATAAAGGGATGAAGGAGCTTGAGTGTCTCACTCATAATATAGATGAGAACTGCCTTTACCTGCTCTGCCTTTTCACCGCCCTGCTGAAGTCTTATCTTAGCAATTTCAATATACCAGTCGCAGAAGATATCCCAGATGAAATCGTAAAGCTTCTGAACAGCAATACCAAGCTCGAACTTATCAAGGTTGTCAGTTACTTCCTTTGCAAGCTTATTGAAGAGTGAAAGAATCCACTTATCCTCTGTCTCAAGGCTTTCGGGAATGTAGGGAGCCTTTTCGCTTCCGTCAAGGTTCATAAGAATAAATCTTGCGGCATTCCATATCTTGTTTGCAAAGTTACGGCTTGCCTCAACCTTCTTTTCAGAGTAACGCATATCGTTTCCGGGGCTGTTACCTGTGGCAAGTGTAAATCTCAGAGCGTCAGCACCGTACTTCTCAATAACGAGAAGAGGATCAATACCGTTACCGAGAGATTTCGACATCTTTCTGCCAAGCTCGTCACGGACGATACCGTGGATGAATACGGTGTTGAAGGGTGCTTCGCCCATATGCTCGCAGGCTGAGAATATCATTCTGGCAACCCAGAAGAAGATGATGTCATAGCCTGTTACAAGTGTGCTTGTGGGATAATAGTGCATAAGCTCAGGTGTCTTTTCGGGCCAGCCCAATGTTGAGAAGGGCCAGAGTGCCGATGAGAACCATGTGTCAAGGGTATCGGGATCCTGATCAAGCTTTGTGCTGCCACACTTGGGACAGGTATGGGGTACTTCCTTGGAAACTATGATTTCACCGCAATCTGCACAGTACCACGCAGGAATTCTGTGTCCCCACCAGAGCTGACGGGATATACACCAGTCACGGATGTTTTCCATCCAGTTGAAATAAATCTTATCAAATCTTTCGGGAACGAATTTTACCGTTCCGTTCTTAACAACCTCAATAGCAGGCTTTGCAAGGGGTTCCATCTTTACGAACCACTGCTTTGATACTCTGGGCTCAACTGTTGTGTGGCAACGGTAACAAGAGCCTACCTCGTGCTTAGTGGGCTCGATTTTCACAAGTGCGCCAGCCTCTTCCATATCGGCAACGATAGCCTTGCGGCATTCCATAAGAGACATACCTGCATACTTGCCTGCCTTCTCATTCATAAAGCCGTCGTCTGTCATAACGTTGATAATGGGAAGATTTGCTCTGAGGCCAACCTCAAAGTCGTTGGGGTCGTGTGCCGGTGTGATTTTAACTGCACCTGTACCCTTATCCATCTTTGCATAGGTGTCTGCAACGACGGGAATTTCCCTGCCGATAACAGGAATTATACAGGTCTTACCTATAATATCCTTGTATCTTTCATCATCGGGGTGAACAGCCACACCTGTATCACCCGGGATTGTTTCGGGTCTTGTGGTAGCAACCTCAACATATCCGCTTCCGTCTGCAAAGGGATAACGGATGTGCCAGAAAGCACCGTCCTTTTCTTCATATTCAACCTCAGCGTCTGAAATTGATGTCTTACAGTGTGAGCACCAGTTGATAATTCTCTCACCACGGTATATAAGGCCCTTTTCATAAAGGTTTACGAAAACCTCTTTGACTGCTCTGTTACAGCCTTCATCAAGTGTGAAGCGCTCTCTGTCCCAGTCGCAGGAGGAGCCCATCTTCTTGAGCTGCTCAATAATTCTTCCGCCGTACTGCTTCTTCCAGTCCCAAGCTCTTTCAAGGAAGCCTTCTCTGCCGAGATCCTCCTTTGAAATGCCTTCCTTCTTCATGGCTTCAACAATCTTTGCCTCTGTTGCAATTGAAGCGTGGTCTGTGCCGGGAAGCCAGAGGGTATCATAGCCCTGCATTCTTCTGTATCGGATAAGGATATCCTGAAGAGTATTGTCAAGGGCGTGTCCCATATGAAGCTGACCTGTGATGTTCGGGGGCGGAATCACGATAGTATAGGGATTCTTTTTTTCGTCCACTTCAGCGTGGAAGTACTTACCGTCAAGCCAATATTTGTAAATTCGGTCTTCAACCTCTGACGGGTCATACTGCTTTGCAAGTTCTTTTGCCATATTTATCACTCCTGTTTCAAATTGATAATTGAAAATGTCGACCCCTCAGTCAAAATCGCAATCCGATTTTGACAGCTCCCCTTTCAGGGAGAGCCTTAAAAAACTGTGGCTGTGGTCTTAATTATAAAGTTTTGCAAATAAAAAAACGCCCCGAGAAAAAATCTCAGGGCGAAAATACACTTTCCGTGGTACCACCTGAATTCAGAGCTTTGCTCTGCACTCAAAATCTTTAACGCAGACATACGTCGGGTTCTAATCAGCCGAAGCCTTTCTTCCCGAAGCTGACAAGCTACCTTCACCTTTGCTCTTGCAGAAACTCTCACCAACCGTTTCCTCTCTGAAGCAGGGAACAAAGCCTACTCTCTTGTTCGTAACGCTATATATTTATCCTTGGTATTTTAGCATAAAGCAAAAAGGAAGTCAAGAGGTGAATTATGCTTTATGTTGCAATTACCTTCCGCCGCATCTCAGCGCATTGAGAATTGCTATCACGGAAACACCTACATCGGCAAAGACAGCCATCCACATATTCGCAAAACCGAAAATGCCCAGAAGCATTATTGCGAACTTGATGCCGAGAGCAAAAATGATGTTTTGTCTGACAATGCGTAAGGTCTTTCTGCTTATCTCAACCGTAAGAGCAACCTTTTCAATATCATCATCCATTATGACAATATCCGCCGCCTCAATGGCTGCATCGCTTCCGAGAGCCCCCATAGCAATTCCTATATCCGCTTCCGTCAGCACGGGGGCATCGTTGAGACCGTCACCGACGAAGATAACCGACTGACCGTTCTGTCTGATTTCACAGAGCCTTTCCACCTTTTGGTCAGGCAGGAGTTCTGCATAAAACTCGTCGATACCTGTCTTATCTGCGACATATCTTCCGATTTTTTCTTTATCACCTGTAAGCATAACGGTTTTCTTTATTCCGTTTTTCCTGAGCCTGAAAATCGCCTTTTCTGCTCTGTCCTTCACCCTGTCGGCTACTGTAACATAACCAACAAACTGACCGTCAACAGCCGCATACACCACCGTCAGTTCACTTTCCGATTTAACATATTCTATATTGTTTCGCTCCATAAGAGCCTCATTTCCTGCAAGGAGGGTCTTTCCGTTTATCACTGCGCTGACACCGAAACCGGGTAACTGCTTCACGTCTGTGACCTCATCGTGGTCCTTTCCCTCATTACTAAGCTGAGCGATACACCTTGCAATGGGGTGGTCAACGTAGCTTTCTGCAAGTGCGAGGTAATATTTCAGTTCATTCTCAGCAACACCGTAGGTCTTAATCTCAGCCACCTCAAAGCGACCTTCCGTGAGAGTTCCTGTTTTATCGAAAACTGCAACCTCAGCCTTTGCGGCGAGCTCAAGGAAGTTGCTTCCCTTTATGAGTATGCCCGAAGCCGATGCTCTGCCTATGGAACAGAAGAAGGTCAGAGGTACCGATATAACAAGGGCACAGGGACAGGAAACCACAAGAAACAGCAACGCTCTGGACACCCAAGTTGCCCAATCCCCTGTTATAATGGAAGGAACAAGCGCAATAACCGCTGCCGCAATTACGACACAGGGAGTATATTTCCGTGCAAACTTTGTTATAAAGCTTTCTGTCTTTGCCTTGCGTGAGGACGCCTCCTCCACAAGATACATTATCTTACTTGCGGTGCTGTCCTCGAACTCTTTCGTTGTCCTGATTTCAATTGTACTGCCAAGATTTATGCATCCGCTGAGCACCTCATCCCCAACGGCGGCCTCTGTGGGCACGCTCTCCCCTGTAAGGGCAGAACTTTCAATAACTGTCTGACCTGAGACAATTATTCCGTCAATAGCAATCTTTTCACCTGTCCTGACTATGATGATATCGCCCACCTCAACCTCTTCGGGCATAACCTGAGTAAGCTCGCCGTCAACCATTATATTTGCATATTCGGGGACTATATTTATAAGCTCGCTGACACTTTTACGTGAACGTCCCACAGCTATGCTTTCAAACAGCTCACCCACCTGATAAAAAAGCATTACTGCTACTGCTTCGGAATACTCTCTGAGAGCAAAGGCACCGAGGGTTGCAACAAGCATAAGGAAGTTTTCATCAAAGACCTGACCTTGTCTTATGTTCTTTACCGCCTTTATAATAACACTGTATCCGACTGTGAGATATGCTGCCACAAACAGGAGCAGACTCACCCACTCGTATGGCACAATAAACCCGCCGACAAACAGTATCCCGGAAACAATTATCTTTGTCAGAAGCTTTTTCTGTTTCTTCGTCATAGCATTTACCTTACAATTCTGCAATCAGGCTCAAACCTTTTGCAGATTTTCTGCGCTTCGTCCATAATACTTTCAAGCTTTTCATCATCGGCAACAATTATCATCTTCTGTGTCATAAAGCTGATGCTTACCTTTTCAACACCCTCAAGCTTTGAGATTGCAGCTTCCATTTTTGCCGCACAGTTTGCACATTCAAGCTCTTCCATTTTAAATACCTTTTTCATCGCAAATTACTCCTTTATATGTTCGATACCCTGATTTATCATTGTTCTCACGTGGTCATCCGAAAGGGAATAGAATACGGTCTTTCCCTCACGTCTGAACTTAACAAGCTTTGCCTGCTTCAGAACTCTGAGCTGATGCGATATGGCTGACTGGCTCATTTCAATAAGCTGGGCGATATCGCAGACACACATCTCACTTTCAAACAGAACATAGAGTATCTTTATACGGGTGCTGTCGGCAAAAACCTTAAATAATTCGGCAAGGTCATAAAGCTCCTCCTCACCCGGCATTTGTTTTTTTACCTTTTCAATAATATCTTCATGGGCGTGCATATATTCACAGCATTGGATATTCTCGTTTTCCATAATTGCCTCCTGACATATGAATGTTTGTTCATATGTTATTATATGCAATTATTCTGGTTTTGTCAATAGGTAAAAAGAAAAAGCAGCACCCCGATTCTTTCGAATCGGGGTGTGGTGTGATTGAGATTAGGATGGTGAGTGACTATCTACTTTAATCAAGTCCAAAATTACCTGTAACCCATCTTCATTAACTCGTCCTAAATGAAAACATAATGGCATATTGGAGAAGTTAACAATAACACTATAATACTTCTCAGCGTAGTTAAAATTATCAAAAATACTATCTTTACCACCATTTTCACTATGGAGCGCCAAAATACTATTTATTGCTGCATTTCCATCGATTGTATACACAGCACCACCATAATTATCATAATAATTGTCAGATAAAAAAACATCTATATGAGATATGTTTTCAACATTTAGTGCAGGTAAAGTTATATCACTTCTATAGCAATTATAAAATTCAACAGGCACCGCAGGATCTCCGTCATAATCACAATACAGGAACAAATTATCTTCATCATTCCGATAATCATAAATATAGTAATTTTTAAATGCACTATTAACGCCTGCATAAAACTTAGCTACAGGTTGAACATTCCTTTTGTGTATCGGCAAAAAATAACCACTATGATTGCTTATCAACGCATACTCATATCCATAATATGAAAACATCAATATATCACCGTTTTTGTTATAGCATATTTCCGATATTATTTTTGCTTCACACTCGGATTCTATATGAGACAATGATCTCTCATAGAAAGAACTGTAGTAATTTATTTGCAAGCATAAAAATATAGTAAAAAGCACATACATTATCCCTATAACCGTAAATATATATCTTTTATTTTTCTTTAAATATTGCATTTTTCCACTTCCTTCCGTGTTCCAACATAAGTACAACTATCCATACTAACTTCAATTTAAGTGTATACCTTTCCTTCGTTTTTGTCAATGGTTACAGCATATACTTTCACAGACTCAGTGTTGCAATAATCATCCGACACCTTTAATAATTTTTGTTCAAAAAAAATATGGCGGAATGTTGCTTGAGCAACTGTTCCGCCGATTATCACTTATTTTATATTGTTTTGAGCAAATTCAAAACAGCAGTTTTCTGCTCCCCGCTGAGTCTGTTCCAATTTTCGAGAAGCTCATTTTGTTCGGGACTTAGAGATACAGGCTCATTATCAAAATTGAAAAACTGAGCCATACTGATATCATATGCTTTACAAATTTTTTCAAGAGAGGGTATGGAAGGATAAATGTCCTTTTTAAACCAAGAGGATATGGTGGTCTGAGCAATTCCGGATTCCTCAGATAATCTATATTCGCTCCAATTTCTTTCAAGTCTGAGTTGTAATATTCTTTCTAAAACAGTCATAGCGCACTCTCTCCTTTTTCGTAAATTATATACGAAAAGATGTTGACTTTTAATAATTTTTATAGTAATATAATTACGAAAATAATTATTGTTGCGGTGAGTGATATAAATGAAGAACACAAAAAACATTCCAACAGATAGTATATATGCATCCGCTATTTATAGGCTCGCATATAACAAGTATATAAAGTTTTATCTTCACGGAAACAAAAAAGATTTAGAAGAAGTGAAAAGTCTAATCAATACAAATGGTTTAGATATAAGCGAACAAGATCTTCTTTGGTGGAAAAGCTACAAATACGAAAAATGGGTGGAATTCAGAGAAAAACAAAAATAGTTATTACCAGTTTATCGGGGTGTCGGTTTGTCCGACACCTTTAATAATTTTCTACTTGCTTTTTATTTATATAATTGGTAAAATAAAGTGATAGAGTGTGGGTTACCCCGCCCGCAGTCGTGGGCGGGGTGCGGCGGAGCCGCACAGGAAAACTGACCTCTTGCAGAAATCGGAATAAAGCATCAATCCGTAGGGGACGGTGAGATTCCCCTGATAGGGGAAATGTCGCAAATGCGACAAATGGGTAATGGCAAAGCCGTAACCTCGACGTCCCTTTTAAAGCCCTCTCTGAAAGGGAGGGTGGCACAGCGCAAGCTGTGACGGGTGGGTGCTTTAGCAACGCTATCGGCGTTGGAATAACCTCTGCAGTAACTTCAGTTTACCCCGGCACTGTTAGTGCCGCTTAAGCACCCATCCGCCCTGTCGGGCACCTTCCCTTTCAGAGAAGGCATTGACCGCACACACCAATTCAGAAAGGAGCAAAAAAATGGCAGGACGTTTTGTTATAATAAAAACCCCCTCTCAGGAATATACCTTTGAACTGAGAGCAGGTAACGGCGAATCCATAGCTGTCAGCCAGACCTTTCCCACGGTTGAAAGCTGTGAAAACATAATTGACAGCATAAAACGTAACGCAAAAGCTCCCGTTGAGGACAGAACCTTAAATAAATGGAAGGCTGTCCCCTACCCCAAATATGAAATCTATAAAAATCTGTCGGGTGAGTTCCATTTCAGACTTAAATCAGCAAACGGTGAGATAATCGCCATCAGCGAAAGCTATACATCAAAGGCAAGCTGTCTGAAGGGCATACGCTCAATCGGGAAGAATGCCCCCGGCGGTGAAACAACAGTAATAAAATGAGGTGAACCATTTGGATTATCAGAAGATTAAGGATTTCGAACCGTATTTCGACGGTTGGTATGTTGATACCTTGGTAAGAGAATATGAAAATACAGCAGTCTACAAGGTAGCAAAGAAAACCGTTGAAGGCGGAATAAGTTACAGATTGCTCAAGGTTATAAGCATTCAGGCAACCCGTGAAGAGGGCGACGAGAATCTCTATCCCGCAAGAGTACAGAGAATTCTCACAGAGCTTGACATTATGCAGAGAATGAAAAACTGCGATAATGTTCTTGAGCACTATTCTCACAGCGTTGTTGACAACGGTGACGGAAGCTATGACATTCTTGCTCTTATTCAGAACGCTGCTCCCCTGACGGAGAAATATGACATTCACGATCTGAGTGAAACAGATGCATTAAAAATTTCCGTCGCAATGAGCCATGCTCTTGAGCAGTTCAGAAGTGCAGGTACAATTCAGAGAAATATCAACCCCGAAAATATTTTCGTTGACTATAAGGGCGACTTCCGTCTGGGTGCTCTGGGTGCAGAAAATCAGCTTATCATCCCGGAGGACTACGTTTCTCCCGAGGAATACAATGTAAGCGGTGACCTGAAAAACAGCGATATGTATGCTCTGGGTATGCTCTCTTTCAAGCTGCTCAACCATAACAGAGCCCCGTTCCTTCCTGCCTTTCCCATTGAGATAACTCAGGAAAACAGAAATAACGCTCTTGCAAGAAGAATGAACGGTGAAGCAATCGTCTTTCCCGATGACAGTCACGGTGAGCTTGCAGCTGCTTTACAGAAGGCATGTGCCTTTACTCCTGCTGACAGATATCAGAATGTGGCAAGTCTTCGCACAGAGCTTGAAAAGGCTCTGTCGGAACTCGACCCCTCCTTCGCTCCCGCAGCCGCATATGTAAGCGGACACAGCTTTGTTCAGGAGCCCCCCAAGGTTGAAAAAATTCCCGATCCTTCGGAGGATGAAGCAGTCTCAGGAGCGATAATTCCCGACGACATTGATGATGAGGACGAATACATAGCGGTAAGCAATGATTCCAAAAAACTCATTACGGGACTTACGGTAGCAATAGTGGCAGTTGCCGTAATTGCCTTTGCTTTCATAGCAAATATGCTCTTTGGCGGAAACAGCGGAAATAAGACAACCACCACCTCCACAACTGTTGCAACAACCACTACAACTCAGCCGACTACCACTCAGCCCACAACGACAACAACGGAAGCTCCCACCACAACGGAGCCGACCACCACTACCACAACAACCACCACAACCACAACGACAACAACCACTACAACTACAACGACGACGACTACCACAACGACACTTCCGACAACTACCGAGCCGCCCTTCACAATACCGACTATGCAGTATGTTGACATTGACAGAACAACCGTCGAAACCTTTGAGGATAACGGCAGAGTAGAACAGGTGCTTGTTATGGTTTCCGGAAGATTCGGTGACGTTGTTGCAGGTAACGGTGACGTTATCCTTTACGTTTACGATGCAGACGGTGCCGTGGTACAGACAAGAACAATCGAGCTTGACTGCTATTATGACGAGGATTACAGCGGTGTTACCATCTGTGACATAATCATCCCGTCAGATCTGGAAATTGACCGTGACCTTTATATGTATGAGCTTTACTTCCCCAAGGGTGTAATACTCGGCTACGGTTATACCAACAACAGCTTCACAGCCGATATATAACGGTAAACCCGCAAGTACATATGGCATTTGTGCAAAAAAACCGTTTACAATATTTGTAAGTTTTGCACAATATTGTAAAGAAAGTATTATATTTATTGACTTTTCGATTCAGGTAAACTATAATGTAGTAAATATGAGTTATTGTGAATTTTTAGCTCAAAATAAATATTTTAAGGAGGACTAGATAATGAAAAAGGTATTATCATTATTATTAGTTATTTCAATGCTTCTCACATTCTCCGGTATGGCTTTTGCAGGCTCATGGCAGGAGCATGAAGCAAACAAGGGTGTTAAAGAGTATTGTCAGAATCCCGAATGCGGCGTTGTATGCACAGGTACTTTCGGCTGCACATGCTGCTCACAGTGCCCCAACGCTCTCAACGACAAAGGCGAAGCAATCAATCTTGCAGGCTATGCAAGCTGTCACGTTGACTGCTATCTTGACCTTGACGAAAGAGATGCAGCAGGTAACATTATCCACACAGGCTCTCAGGTTACAGTTTACTACTGGAAGGCTCTCTGCTGTGAAAACTGCACAGGCAAGTCAGATTGCAAGTGCCACTGCGGATGTGACCATTGTGTAGATCCTCTTGCAGATGACGGCAACTTAAAGGAATCAATTGAAAATGCTCAGGAATCAGCTCAGAACGGTTTCATCAAGGGTATTCAGTCAGCTCTCAATTCACTGAGAAAGGTTATGTATGACCTCTTTGACAGACTCTTCGAGTTCCTTCGTCTTGAAGATCTTCTCGGCAAGGTTCCCTCAGAAAGAGTATAAGCTGATTAAAATTACATAATTAAAGTGCTGACCGAAAGGTTGGCACTTTTTTTATGGAAAATTGAAAAAGCACTTCCGAAGAAGCGCTTTAATTGTGCATTGTAAATTGTGCATTGAAAAGCTTTTGTGCTTTTTTGTATTATTTTCTATTGAAAAAAAAGCACATATATATTATAATTATCTGTAATTTGTATTTAATAAAGGTGATAAAATGAAACGAAGAATGAGTGGCGTATTACTCCCCCTTTCATCGGTTTACGGTGAGTATGCCGTAGGTGTTATGGGGAAGGAAGCACGTGAGTTTATAGATAAAATCAAAGATATGGGATTCAGCTATTGGCAGGTGCTTCCCATAGGAAACACCGACTCTGCCAATTCCCCCTATTGCAGCTGCTCTGCCTTTGCAGGAAATCTGATATATATCGACCCCCGTCAGCTTAAGGAGGAATACGGTTTAAGTGATGAGGATATCAGGGATAACATTTATTCAGGTTCATGCTATACTGCCGATTATCAGTATGCGGGCGATAAAAGACTCTCTGCTCTTAAAAAGGCTTTTGTTAACCTGACGGATGAGCAGAAGACAGAAATCAGAGCCTTTGCAGATAAGAATCATCACACAAAAAACTATGCCTTATATATGTCCCTTAAAGACAGATTTGATCTTGCCCCTTGGTGGGAATGGGATGATGAATATAAAATCTATAACTCTGCCGTGTCACATACTGACGAGGATGATGAGGACATTTTCTTCCGACTTTTTGTTCAGTATGAGTTTTACAGACAGTGGGATAAGCTTAAAAAATACGCCAATGAAAAAGGCATCAGCATTCTGGGCGATATGCCCGTTTATGTAAGCCTTGACAGCGCTGATGTGTGGAGCCATACCTCCCTATTTGAGCTTGAAAAGGACAGTCTGAAGCCGAAAAAGGTTGCAGGTGTGCCTCCCGATTACTTCTCAGAGGACGGTCAGCTCTGGGGTAACCCAATATATGACTGGGCTGAAATGGAGAAGGAAGACTATAAATGGTGGATAGACAGACTCAGATTTGCCCTTGAAATCTATGATACAGTGAGAATTGATCACTTCCGTGCCTTCGCTTCCTATTGGGAGGTTGATGCAGATGCAGAAACTGCAAAGAACGGCAAGTGGGTAGAGGGTCCCGGTATGAAGCTTTTCAACCGTGTTAAAGAGGAAATCGAAAACCCCTCTATCGTTGCTGAAGACTTGGGTACCTTCGGTGAGGACGTTATAAAGCTCCTTGAGGATACGCAGTTCCCCGGAATGAGAGTTATTCAGTTCGGCTTTGACCCCTGCGGTGACAGCACTCACCTGCCCCACAATTACAGCGAAAACTGCATTGCATATGTGGGAACTCACGATAACAACACACTTCTCGGTTGGCTCTATGATGCAAGTGTGGATGAAAGAAAATTCGCACTTGACTATTGCGGCTACAAGGGCGACAGATGGGGTGACGGCGGATATCACAGCGAAAGCTGCCGAAGCATCATAGAAACTGTATGGAAATCCTCTGCAAAGCTGAGTATGATTGCCTTTCAGGATATGTGCGGCTTCGGTAACGATGCCCGTATGAACATACCCGGCACAGACAAGGGTAACTGGCTTTACAGAGCAGGCAAGGATGCAATCGACAATGTTGACAGCAGCTATTACAGACACATCAACAGCTTGTTCAGAAGATGAAAGGAAGGTTAACAAATGATAGAAGTATTTAATCACGGCGTTTATCTTATAGACGGTGAAAAGGTTATGTCTCAGGCAGAAGCCGAAGCATACCTCAGAGAAAAGGGTGCTGAAGCCGACAGCAAGAAATACAGAAAAGGCACTATCGCAAATAAGATTATGTCTGCACACAATGTGGGAAAGAGCGAAGAGAATCTTCAGATTAAGTTTGACTCACTCATCTCTCACGATATCACATATGTAGGTATTATACAGACAGCCCGTGCAAGCGGACTTGAAAAATTTCCCGTTCAGTATTCAATGACAAACTGCCACAACAGTCTTTGTGCTGTTGGCGGTACAATCAACGAGGATGACCATATCTTCGGTCTCTCTGCCGCTAAGAAGTACGGCGGTGTATACGTACCTGCCAATCAGGCTGTTATCCACCAGTTTGCAAGAGAAACCATGACGGGCTGCGGAAAGATGATTCTCGGCTCAGACAGTCACACCCGTTACGGTGCTATGGGCACAATGGGTATCGGCGAAGGCGGCCCCGAGCTTGTAAAGCAGTTGCTTTCAAACACATATGATGTAAAGGCTCCTCAGGTTGTTCTTGTTTATCTTGAAAACAAGCCCCGCAAGGGTATCGGCCCTCACGACGTTGCTCTTGCTCTTTGCAGGGCAGTATTCAAGGATGCTCTTGTTACAAACAAGGTGCTTGAATTTGTAGGTCCCGGTGTAAAAAATCTTCCCATGGATTTCAGAATCGGCATTGACGTTATGACAACGGAGACTGCATGTCTTTCATCAATCTGGACAACAGATGAAATTGTAAGAAACTTCTATATCAATCACGGCAGAGGTGAGGCTTACGAAAAGCTTGCTCCCGAAGCAGTCGCATACTATGACAGTATGGTTAAAATCGACCTTTCAAAAATTGAAAGTATGATTGCCCTCCCCTTCCACCCGTCAAATGCATACTCAATCCACGAGCTTCAGGAAAATCCCGTTGAAATTCTCCGTCAGGTCGAGGAAGCCGCAAAGGCACAGTTCGGCGATAAGGTTGACTTCCACCTGACAGACAAGGTTGTTGACGGAAAGATTATGATTGACCAGGGTATCATCGCAGGCTGCTCAGGCGGTATGTTTGATTCAATCTGCGGTGCGGCAAATATTCTTGACGGCGGTGACATAGGTGACGGTTACTTCTCACTTAGCATCTATCCCTCAAGCGTACCCGTAAATCTTGCTCTTATCAGAAACGGTGTTCAGGAAAAGCTTCTTGAAGCCGGTGCTGTGTTCAAGCCTTCCTTCTGCGGTCCCTGCTTCGGTGCAGGCGACGTACCCGGAAACAACGGTCTTTCAATCAGACACACCACAAGAAACTTCCCCAACAGAGAAGGCAGTAAGCCCGGTGAGGGTCAGCTTTCCGCAGTTGCTCTTGTGGATGCTCTTTCAATTGCCGCAACAGCAAGAAACAAGGGCGTTCTCACAGCTGCAACAGATATCGACTTTGAAGATGTGAAATATACCTACTCTTATGATAAGAGCGTATATGAAAAGAGAGTTTATAACGGTCTGGGCAAGGCTGATGAAAGCAGTGCACTCCGCTTCGGCCCCAACATTACAGACTGGCCGAAGATGTATGCTCTTGAAGAAAATCTTCTTGTTAAGCTTGCCTGCGTTATACACGATGACGTTACAACAACAGACGAGCTTATCCCCTCAGGCGAAACCTCCTCTTACCGTTCAAATCCCCTGAGACTTTCTGAGTTTGCCCTGAGCAGACGTGAGCCTCAGTATGTTCCCCGTTCAAAAGCGATTTCAGCAACGGAAAAAGCAAGAAGAGACGGTGAAAATCCCTCTGAGCTTCTTGATGTGCTTTCAAAGGTAACAACAAATCCCGAAGAAGCAATGCGTCACACTCAGTTCGGCTCCTGCGTATTTGCAAGAAAGCCCGGTGACGGTTCAGCAAGAGAACAGGCGGCATCCTGCCAGAAGGTGCTTGGCGGTTTTGCTAACATCTGTTATGAATTTGCAACCAAGAGATACCGTTCAAACTGTATCAACTGGGGCATTTTACCCTTTACTATTGATAAAAACAGAGAGTTCAACTATTCACCCGATGACTATGTTTTTGTTCCCGGTATCAGAGATGCCATTAAAAACGGTCAGGAAGAAATACCTGCAAAGGTTATCACCAAGAACGGTGTTGAAGACATCACCCTTTATGTCAAGGGACTTACGGAGGATGAAAAAACCATCATTCTTGAAGGTTGTCTTATGAACTATTACAGAAGTCAGATGAAATAAAAATCAGGTGGAGAAGGTTAATCCCTTCTCCGCAATATTTTTAACAGACAATTCACAATAAATCTGCTATAATAAAGAAAAAATATGACAAAGGGGAAATCAATATGAAAATCTTAAAGAAATCATTGAGCATTCTTCTGGTACTCACAATGCTCCTTTCCTGCCTGGGTTCAGCATCGGCGGCAAACGTGATGACCAAGGAGCAATGGGACAAATACTGGAGCGATACTGATGAAATCAGCGCCGCAGTAACAATGTTTCCCGGCGATAACGAAACCGAGAGATACGTTGCATGGTACTCAGATAACGCTGAGGGCTATGTTGAGCTGACAAGCACAAAGGGCACAGAAAAAATTGATGCTCAGGCAAAGCAGACAGCTCAGGGCGACTACCGTCTGTGTGCAGTTCTCAAGGAGCTTGAGGAAGGCGAATATACATATAAGTGTGTGAGCGGCGATTTCACTTCAGACAGCTATACATTCTCAGTTGAAGCAGGAAACGACTTCACGGCTCTGTTTGTAACGGATATTCACGTTTCTCAGGACAAAAACGACAGTCCCGTTGATACATCGGGTGAAACTGCTTTCAGATACAATCAGACTCTGGAGGCCGCATACAACAAGGCTCTCAATCAGGGCAATACACTTGACCTTATTGTTTCGGCAGGCGATCAGGCTTCAGGCGGATACAGAAAAGAATTTGTGGGGCTCAGCTCTCCCTCTTATATGAAGTCAATCCCCTTCGCAATCTCTGTGGGCAATCACGACAGAAAGAGCGTAGACTACAAATACTACACCTTCCTTCCCAACGAAACCGATAACACCTTCAGATCATATATCGGAACTGACTATTATTTTACTCAGGGCAACGCACTCTTCCTTGTCTATGACAGCAACAACTCAAGTATGCACGGTCACTATGATTTCACCAAGGAAGCAGTTGAAGCCAATCCCGATGCAAAATGGATAATTGCCGTTATGCATCACGACCTTTACGGTGGAAGAGAGCCTGAGCTTGATACTGAAAATGCTCTTCTCAAGCTTTTATGGACTCCCATATTTGACAAATTCGGCATCGACCTTTGTCTCTACGGTCACAGCCACTTCCACACAATCTCAAATGTTATCCATAACAACAAGACTGTGGAAAGCCTCGTGGACAGAGACAGCGTAACAGATCCCAAGGGTACAATTTATATGGCAACGGGCTCCATAAATAATACTGCAGATCCCACCCGTGAAGACGGAAGCGAGCATCCCTTAGGCGAAAATGCAGCTCACAGCTATCTTGCAGAGGATGCTATGTACAGCCTTCTTCAGTTCTCCGATGACAGCCTTGCAATCAAGTGCTACACCGTTGACGGTGACGAGGAATTTGATTCTCTGACTATCACAAAGACCACTCAGGAGGGCGGACACAAATACAGCAGTTCAAAGTTCTTTCTTCTGCCTCTTATCTTCTTTGTTTCACGAATCGTAAACGTTATAAACAATATTGATATGTATGAGAGATACGTTGATCAGGGCTACGATGTTTCCCTCGGCGAAGGTCTTGTGGGCACAAAGCTTTTCGGTTAATTCAGCATTATATGGCGGCACTTCTGACGAAGTGCCGCTTTCAGTTTGCGGAAGGGGCAGGTTTGGCAGGGCGAAGCCCCCGACTCCGTCGGGGGAGGCACGCCTCAGGCGTGCCTGTTTGCGGCTTCGCCGCAAACCTTCGCCCCCCCACCCCGCCTCCTGCACAAACCCCACATAATCCCACAAGCCGTATTGACACATTCATCATATTGAAATATAATAAGGTCATAACAAAAAAGGAGAAAGCGTTATGAAAACAAAAACTATGACTCCTGAAAAAATGGCAAAAATTGCCGCAAAAAAGGAGAAAGAAATCGCAAAATGGGAAAAGCAAAAGGCAAGACCTAAGGGTAACACATACTTCTGGTACCTTGTTCTTATTATCGCTCTCATTTATGCTGTTGATGAAATCGCATCACAGATAGGAACATTAATGAAAACAGAAATAGCAAACGATCTGTTTCAGAGCGCAAGCTCTGTAACAATCCTCAACCTTCTTCAGGTTGTTGCAGTACCCTTCCAGATTTTAGGCCTGCTTTACAGACCTCTTGCTGACCGTTACGGAAGAAAGACCTTCCTGGTTATCAATACCTTCGGTATGAGTATTGCTCTGTTTGTGATTTTCCTTTCTCAGAACGTAGCTATGTATGTTCTGGGTGCCTGCCTGATAATGTTCTTCATTCCTCACGATATGCACGTGGTGTTCATTATGGAATCATCTCCCCAGAAACGCCGTGCAATTACATACTCGGTTATAAAATTCTTTGCAAATATGGCAGTTATGCTTGTGCCTATTCTCCGCCGTCTGCTTATGCAGAATGCAGGTGAATGGCGCAAGGTATACATGATTCCCGCAATAGTCGGTATTGTGATTTCGCTTATCGCTCTTCTCTGTGCAAGAGAAACAGACGCCTTCATTGATTCACGCCTGCGCTATCTGAGAATGACCGATGAAGAAATCAGGGCCGAGCAGGAGCAGAAAAAAGCTGACAATGCTCAGGGCGGTCTCATTGCTGCCCTCAAATTCGGTCTTGCACACAAGCAGTTAAGATGGGTATTCATCTGCTTTGCACTTGCAGGCATCGGAGTTATCGGAAGTCTTGACTATCAGACAATCATCACCTACGGTTACGCACAGAGTGTTCACGGCGGAATTACAGATAATTTCCTTAACCTTGTAAGCATAAACGAGGTAACAAAGGCACTCATTCTCTTTCCCATCGGATCAGCCATTGCTCAGGTTATTATGGGCTTCGTCTCCGACTTAAAGGGCAGAAAGACAGCCGCAATCACAGTTGCCGCAAACTGCCTTGTATGCTTCTTAGGCTTCACTCTCGGTGCAAAGTTCAACCTTAACCCCTATATAGTAGGCTTCCTTTGCGGTGCATTCGTAGGCAGCTACTACTCAACAAATGACGTTCTTATTATGATGGCAAGTGAATCGGCACCCACAAATCTGCGTTCGTCAACCTCATCGGCACAAACAGTTGTCGGCTTTGTTGGCTATGCCTTTGCATATCTGATTTACGTTCCCGTTACAATGATTTTCGGCAATGCTTCCATTGCAACAGTTTCACTTTGCCTTCTCGTTCCAAGCTTTGCGGCAACTCTTATCGCACTCATAAAGAACACCCACGACACAAAGAATGTTGACCTTGAAACGGTCACGGGCTGTGAATGGGATTAATCGGAGGAACTGCTATGGATAAATTCAGATGGGCATACATCGGCTGCGGAAGCATAGCCGATAAAACTGCCAGAAGCATACTGAAAGGAAACCACGAAATAACCGTCGTCTACGGAAGAAGCTATGATAAGGCTAAGGCTTTTGCCAAAAGGTTCGGTGCGAAAGCCGTTGAAAGCCTTGAAGCTCTTCTTTCCTGCGACAGCTTTGATGCTGTGTATATTGCCACACCCCACACCTCCCACGTGGAATATGCCGTTGCGGCGCTGAAAAAGGGAATACCCGTTCTCTGCGAAAAACCGGTAGGCATTACTCAGTCCGACGTAGAGCTGCTGATTAAAACAGCAAGAGAAAATGATACCTACTTCGTTGAGGCTATGTGGAGCTGGTTCTCAGATACTGCAATAGCTGTCAGAGATTGGATAAAGCAGGGCAAGGTCGGCAGAGTGAGGCACGTTGAAATTTATCACGCCTTCCCCGGTCTGAACAAGAAACCTGACTCACGTGTTCTTGACCCGATGACCGCAGGCGGTGCGCTTCTTGATATCGGCATTTACCCCATTACTTATTGCTATAACATCTTCGGCTATCCCGATAAAATCAGATGCGAAGGCACTATACAGAACGGCATTGACATAAAGGAAAAGGTTACTCTTTATTACGACAATATGCCCTGCGAGCTTTATATGTCCTTTGAAAAGCTGAAGGAGACCTTCGTTATTGAAGGCACAGAGGGAAAAATCAACGTTCCTATGTTTCATGTTTCTCCCTTTGCCATACTCAAAAGCAAAAAGGGAAATAAAATTGCTTTCGGGAAAACCACCTATCTCAATGAATTTGACAGAGTAGCAGAGGAAATAAGGGCAGGTAAAAAGGAATCAGACTATATTCCCTTTGACGCAACTCTTAGCTGTATGAAGATAATGGATGTCTGCAGAGAGCAGATGGGACTTAAATATCCCTTTGAAGAATAAAAAACAGACGGTACAGATTAATTTCTGTGCCGTCTTTCTGTTTTATATTTACCCGGTTTTTCTTGTAAAACAAGACGGATTGGGCCTCATTTTTATATCCGTACACCCTCAATATGCAGAAACCTTGCGGTATCATAATCATATGTGTCAAGAGGTCGGTTAAGGGCATCGTTACTGTGAGATGCTATGAGTATTTCAGGCCTTGTCTTTACAATAATCACCGTATGATAAAAGTCACCGTCGGCCCTTCCTAACTGTATAATATCTCCGATTTCTGTCTCATTTTCGCCAACTTCAGCAGCAAACGGACCGATAGATTTATTATTAACAAGGAAATCATAAAGGAACTCCACTCCCGTCCAGGCAGGCGCTCTGTCATTCAGAGAGCGATAATACCAACCAATATCCGGGGTATAATTCATAACTCCCGAGCCTGCATAAAGGCACTGGGACACAAAATTTGTGCAATCCCCTCCCAGCTGTGAAAAATCATAAAACCGAGGATTTCTTCCGAAAGCCCATCTTCTCGCATACGCAACGGCATTTCTTCGGTTATAAGGTATTGTTTTCATAAAATCCCTCCCTGAATATTCTATGCACACAAGGAGAAAACGTTTTCATATGCATTGAAAAATGCGGCTCAATACTGTATAATCGTGGTGAGAAGATCTTGTGCAAAAGGAGAAAACAATGAACAAATCAGAATACATCACAACAATTGACAAGGTTATTGAAAAAGGCAGATACAAGGCCGACTGGAAATCACTTTCAAACCACAAAACACCCGATTGGCTTACGGAAGGCAAACTGGGCATCTTTATCCATTGGGGCATTTACAGCGTTCCTGCATACGGAAGCGAATGGTACTCAAGAAGCATGTACGATAAGGGTGTGCGGGAATTCGAGCATCACAGGAAAACCTACGGTGAGCACAAGGATTTCGGCTATAAGGATTTCATCCCTATGTTCAAGGCTGAGAAATTCAACGCTGACCAATGGACAGAGCTTTTCAGGAAATCGGGAGCAAAATACGTTATGCCTGTTGCCGAGCATCACGACGGCTTTGCAATGTATGAAACCGAATTCAACCGCTGGAATGCAAAGGAAATGGGACCCTGTACAGACGTTGTCGGTGAATTAAAAAAGTCCTGCGAAAAGAAGGGCCTTGTTTTCTGTGCATCAACCCACAGAGCAGAGCATTACTTCTTTATGAATATGGGCAGAACCTTTGACAGCGATGTAAATGATGAAGCCTATGCCGATTTCTACGGACCTGCAGTATACTGTCCCGAGCTTGACTCAAGGGTGTTGGGAACAACCACAGAGGACCCATATACCGTCGGTGCAACTGAGGAATGGCTTACCGACTGGCTTGTACGTACCTGCGAAATCATAGATAAATACCAACCGCAGATATTATATTTTGATTGGTGGATTCATAACCATTCCTTCAAGCCCTATCTGAAAAAGCTTGCAGCCTATTACTATAACCGTGCAGAAGAATGGGGCAAGGAGGTCACAATCAATTACAAGCACGAAGCCTTCCCACCAACAGTTGCCACCTTTGATGTGGAACGAGGCGCATTGACCGATATTTCTCCCGTTCCGTGGCAGACAGATACGGCCATAGGTAAGGGCTCGTGGGGATACAGAGCTGACAATGAATACAAGACCTCCCGTCAGATTATCTGCGACCTTGTTGACATTGTTTCAAAGAACGGCTGTCTCCTTTTAAATATAGGACCAAAGCCCGACGGCACGATCACCGACGAGGAAACTCAGGTACTTCTCGACCTGGGCAGATGGCTTGATACTAACGGTGAGGGCATCTACGGAACAACCTTCTGGAAAACCTTCGGTGAGGGTGAAGTAAACGCCGAGGCAGGCTTTTTCAAGGACGGTGACGAAAAGGCTTTCACCGAAAAAGACTTCCGCTTCACATATAAAAACGGATATCTCTACGCCTTCCAGATGAGACCTGACGGAAATGACGTTAAAATCAAAACCCTTGCAAAAAGAATTACCCGTGATTTCTTTATTGAAGGTGTTGAAATTCTCGGTATGGGCAATGCCGGATTTGAGCGTAATAACAATGAGCTTCTTATACACCTTCCTGATAAAATCAGCTCAGACTTACCTCTTTGCTTTAAAATTGAAATAGGATAAAAAAGGCTGTCAACAATCGCCGATTGTTGACAGCTTTTGATTTTGTGTTATTAACCGCCTGCTGCAGGGCTTAACAGCCAGATTTCATCTCCGTCTGCAATTTTCTTGCCCTTTCTCATACAGCGCTCACCGTTTACGTAAACAATGGCATCACCGAATTTGAGATTTTTGTGAGGATTGAGTGCCTCGTTTCTCTTTCTCGGTTTGATTTCAGGGTTATTCTTTGCTTCCTCCTGTTTTTTCAGGTCTTCATAGTAACCCTTTTCCATAATCTTTGAAATTTCTTCAAAGACACCCATTACGGTCTTTGCTTCAACCTCAAGATATCCGAAACCGATAGTTGTACGAAGTACACCGAAAATCTTAACCTTTGTCATAAGGATATACCCCCTTTGCACATTCCGGAAGCTTGATTCCGTGTCTTTTAAGTGTTCTGAGTGTCGGTGCGCCGTCCTTCCAGCCTCGCATAATATAATAGCTGTTCTTCATCTTCTGAAGGGGCACCTTTGTTCTCTTATTACCGGGCACCTGCTCCTCGTCAGTAAGTCTCTTGGGAAGAGTATCGGTATCGGGGCCGACGGGTAAGCCGAGTATGATGTTTGCAAGTCTCTCTGTATTATAGCCGAAGCTTCCGTTCTTGATAAAATCGCCTACGGTATATTTCATACCCGTTGCCGCATTAAGCACTCTGGGGTACTGCACAAGAGGAATATTCACGTGAAAAATTTCGGGGTACTGTGCAGCGATATAGATAACGGGAGCTGAATACTTGAATACCGTCTGCACGGCTCTTGTAAGAAGGCTTGTGGGCTTTGCAACAAGGAACCAGGGAAGAATCGCATAAGAGGTGAACACGCAGAAGCCTGCTGCAGAAGCCGCCTCCATAACATTCTGGAAGGTTATTGCAAGACCTGCCTTGCCCTTTGCTGTATAGGGGTCAAGGTTAAGACCGAGGCCTTCAAGAACAACAAGGTAGCCTGCATTAAGGTGACATCCGCCTCTGTTTGCAGTTGCATAACCGAGACCGTGTCCCACAGCACCTCTGGGCTCATAGGCTGCAAGCTCCATACCCTTTGCGTGAATTGCAAATTCCTTGCCGCCGTATTTTTCACTCATCCATCTTGCACCGTTCGCAAGATCGTCGCCTATACCCTCTCTCTTTGCTATAAGCTCAAAAACCTCACTGAGGTTATCAGTATCGCCAAACTTCAGACCGTTGTCCCAGAGCCCCTTTTCGTTAAGCTCCATAGCAAAGGCAATTGACCCTGCGCATGAGATTGTATCAAGACCAAGCTCGTCAAGCTCATAATTCCACTTGATTATCTTTTCAATATCATCGTTCATGATGTTGGGACCCAGAAGCCCCAAGGTTTCAAGCTCGGGGCCCTTGATATTCTTACCCTCGTATCTTACACGTCTTTCACACTTCATAGGGCAGGAATAGCAGCCGCCGTTTTTGATGAGATGCTTCTCTGCAAGCTCCTCACCGGAAACCTTTTCAAAGCTATCAAAGCGTCCGTCTGAGAAGTTCTTTGTTGCAAGTATTCTGTGGGCCTGCATGGGAGCCACAAGACCTGCTGTGCCGAGCTTTGAAAGCTGAGCACCTGTTATGGGATGCTTGAGCAGGGTTTTCTTCCACTGCTCATTGATTTTATCAAGTCTTTCCTGATCGTAAATTTCAGGCTCCTTTGTACCCTTTGCGGTAACTGCCTTCAGATTCTTATCTCCGAAAACAGCACCTACACCGCCTCTGCCTGCAGTTCTTTCGCCGCTGAAAACACAGGCATAAGAAACCTTGCTTTCACCTGCGGGACCGATAACAAGCTTACCTGTGTTCGGGGGAAGCGCCTTCTGAGCCGGACTTGTATGTAATCCCTTCATTTCGGGAACCTCGTGGAAGGTGATAACGTCCTCATCAATTTCTATCCACGTAAGCTCCTGAGCCCTACCTGTGATAATCATTGCATCCCAGCCTGCTTTTTTAAGTCGGCGTCCGAAGGAACCGCCGCAGTTCGAGGATGTAAGTATACCTGTAAGGGGTGATACGGTTGAAATATTGAATCTGGTTGATGAAGGTGACTTACACCTTGTAAGAGGGCCGGTTGTAATAACAAGCCAGTTATCCTCATCAAAAGCCTTCATTCCCGGTCTGATATGATTGAGAAGAATATCAGCCGCCATTATTTTACCGCCGACTGTCCTCTTTCTGTCTTCATCCGTCCAAGGAAACTCCTTATAGGTTTTCTCCGTAAGGTCAACAAAAAGCACCTTACCCATATAGCCTTTATAGTTCGTCATATATACATCTCCTCATTTTAGTTCAAGGGTATCAAATTTGTTATCGTCATATACCGTAAGCCTTCCTGCAAGGCTGTTATCACCCGTCAGCAGGTACCTCAGCGCTGTTGCTGCCTGTAACGCACCGATAATTCCTGCAGTTGACGATACGTCATGGCTCGAGCCGTTTCCTTCATTAAGTCCTGCTTTTTCGGGGCTTGGCGAAAAATCGGGAACATAAAGGTAACACACACCGTAAAACCCGTCTATACCGCCGCAGACAAGGGGAATTTTCTTCTCGGTGCAGAACTCCTCCGCCGCTTTTCTTGCCGCAGAATTATCAACTGCAAGAATAATTATATCACATTTTTCCGCAAAGGACAAATCCTCCGCACCGTGAACTTCCTTTTCGAAACAGAGAATCCGTGTATCCTTGCTGTATGCCGAAAGCCTTTCTGCCATAGTCAGACATTTGCTTTTGCCGATATCCTCACAGGTATAGAGAAACTGACGGTTAAGATTTGATTTTTCAATCCTGTCAAAATCGCAGAGTATCAGCTCTCCTATTCCTGCTCCCGTAAGGTGAACAGCCACATTACAGCCGAGTCCCCCGCAGCCGACAATGCAAACGGATTTATCCCTGACAGAAAAGCCTTGCCTTTTTTCCTTTTCATTCAAGAGCATCACCCCTATCAGTATTTCCCGCCGCAGTTAAGGGTATCCCCCGAAAGCACCTCAACTGCATGAGGTATAACGGGAAGGACAAATTCAAGTGCCTCCCTTACTGCCTTGGGGCTTCCGGGAAGATTGATAATAAGGGTTTTGCCTCTTATTCCCGAAACAGCTCTTGAAAGCATAGCCTTGGGAGTGATTTCAAGGCTTTTCACCCTGATTGCCTCTGCAATACCCGGAGCCTCTCTTTCAATAACACTTTTTGTGGCTTCGGGAGTAATATCTCTTGGTGCAAAGCCTGTGCCGCCGGTGGTGAAAACCACGTCAACACCTTTATCACAAAGAGAAATAAGGGCGTTTTCAATCTGTTCCTTCTCATCGGGAACAAGTACATATTCCTCTGCCGTTCCCAGTGAAGAAACAAGCTCTTTTATAAGCTGTCCGCTTTTGTCCTCACACAGGCCCTGTGAGCATCTGTCGCTGACACAAACCACGCCGAAAAGCATTTTTTCTCACCCCGTACTTGAAATATTCATATTACTGATATATAATATCATAAAGAAGCAATATTTACAATCTTTTTCTATATTGTTTCACTAAAATTAAACAATTTGTACATAGTTGAAGTTAGCGGATATCCGCATTAATTCATATTCCGACTCATTTTTTCTAAACCCTCAGGGCAGGAAAATCTGAGCGTGACCGAAATAACACTGCTTTCAAAGCACCGGTCAAGGGTAAAATGAGAAATCCTTTTGCCTTCCGTGATTGAAAAGGAGAATGAATTATGAAGAAACTTCTCTCTATCCTCCTCGTTGCTGTTATGCTTTTAAGCCTTGCAGCTTGCGGTGCAGGAACCAAAACACTTCGCATATCCACAACAACATCTGTAAATGACTCAGGTCTTTTAGGCTACCTTCTTCCCTATTTCAAGGAAGCAACAGGCTATGAGGTAGATGTTCAGTCAGCAGGCACAGGTGCAGCCATTCAGAAGGCCATGGACGGTAATGCCGACCTTATCCTTGTTCACTCAAAGGCTTCTGAAGAAAAGTTTGTTGCAGACGGCTACGGTGTGGAAAGAATTCCCTTTATGTACAACTACTTTGTAATTGTAGGTCCCAAGGATGATCCTGCAGGCATAAAGGACAGCAAGGATGCAACAGCAGCTTTTGCAAAGATTGCAGCATCTGAAGCAAAGTTCGTATCCCGTGGTGACGACAGCGGCACTCACAAGGCAGAGCTTAAAATCTGGGCAGAAACAGCACCCAACGCAGAAACAGATACCTGGTACATAAACGCAGGCAAGGGCATGGGTGAATGCCTTACAATGGCAAGCGAACAGGGCGCATACTGTCTGACTGATAAGGCAACCTTCCTCTCAAATGCAAAGAATCTCGACCTTGAAATTCTCCTTGCTGAGGGTGAGGATATGAAAAATACCTATTCTCTCATTGCATGCAACCCCGAAAAGCTTCCCGACATCGACACAGAGGGCGCAAAGGCATTCATAGACTGGATGACAGGCGACGAGGCTTCAGCTCTTATCGCAAAATACGGTGAAGCAGAATATGGCTCAGCACTCTTCTATCTCATCGAAGAATAAGACTTGAGCAGCTTACACGAAGCCTTTGGAATGCTTATGAATATGGACAGGGAGCTGTTTCAGATTCTCGGCGTAACACTGAGAATGTCATTATTCAGCACCTGCATTTCCTGCCTTATCGGTATGCCTTTGGGTGTTCTGACAGGCAAAGGTGATTTCAAAGGCAAAGGGACAATCAAAAAGTTAACAGGTACTCTTATGGGTCTGCCTCCTGTGGTGGCAGGCCTGATTGTCTATATGCTTTTCTCAAAAAACGGTCCTCTCGGCGCTTTAGGTCTGCTCTTTACCGTTGAGGTTATGGTTGTTGCCCAATGCATCCTCATAACTCCCGTGGTAATCGGCATAACCGAATCCATGACCTCAATAAATGCGAAAAGCATTTCGGAAACCGCAAAGGGACTTAATTTCAGCAAACGGAAAACTGCCCTTCTGCTTCTCAGTGAAAACAAGCAGGCGCTTCTGTCCGTTGTTCTCACAGCCTTCGGAAGATCAATCGCCGAGGTTGGTGCAGTAAGTCTTGTTGGCGGTAACATCCAATGGAAAACAAGAGTTATGACAACTGCAATTATGCTTGAAACTAACAAGGGCAATTTCAGCTTTGCTCTGGCTCTGGGCATTGTTCTCCTTTTAATCTCCCTGATAGTCAACGTGTTGGCTTCGGTGCTTGTAAAGGAGGATAAAAATGCTTGAAATAAATGATCTTAAAAAAATCTACGGTGACAGAACCGTTCTTGATATTGATAAACTTAAAATGAATAAGGGCGAAACCGTCGTTATAGTCGGTCCCAACGGAAGCGGTAAGTCTACCCTTTTGAAAATACTTTCGGGAGTTATCGCAAAAAGTGAAGGAAGCTTCGGCTTTGACGGTGAATTATACTATCTCCCTCAGCAAAGTATTCCTTTCAGGAAAAGTGTGAGAAAAAATATTCTCTTCTCTGCAAAGGACAGCACAGATAAAGAACAAAGATGCAACGAACTGCTGAAGGAGCTTCAGCTTATGCATCTTGCCGATAAAAATGCAAAGGGGCTTTCGGGCGGTGAATGTCAGCGTCTTGCTCTTGGCAGAATACTCATAAATAAATGTGACCTTCTTCTTCTGGACGAGCCTTCAAGTGCCGCCGATATAGAGGGTACTGAAATAATAGAAAATGCAATAAAGAGATACCGTGAAGAAACGGGCTGTGCCATACTTATGACCACCCACTCTCCCCGTCAGGCACTTAATCTTGCCGACAGAATAATAATGCTCCGTGAAGGCAGAATTGTTGAAGAAGGCAGACCTGAACAGCTTCTGTCTGCACCGCAGACGGAGTGGGGAAGAAAATTCATCGGTATGTGGAAAATTGACTGATAAGAGGGTGTAAGGGTGTTAAAGGTAGTATCAACCGAAAAAGCGTTAGAAATAATCAGAGAAGAATTTTCTCATATTAAGGCTCAGACCGAAACGGTTATTCTGAGCGAAAGCATCGGAAGAACTCTCGGTGACGATATTCTGTCAGAAGAAAACATCCCTGCATTCAACCGTTCAACCGTTGACGGCTTTGCAGTAAGAGCAAAGGATACCTACGGCAGCAGCGAAAGCGTGCCCTCTCAGCTTGAAATAACAGGCGAAATCCTTATGGGTGAAAAAGCCGAAGCAAAGCTCGGTGAGGGTGAATGTATCAGGATTTCAACAGGAGGAATGATCCCCGAAAACGCAGACAGCGTTGTTATGGT
This sequence comes from Clostridia bacterium, assembly GCA_017435665.1. Taxonomy (GTDB): domain Bacteria; phylum Bacillota; class Clostridia; order Oscillospirales; family Acutalibacteraceae; genus UBA6857. The sequence goes on from JAFSEP010000018.1 coordinate 109,201, forward strand.
GGAGCATACGGATTGCACCTTCCCCCCTGTTTGTCTTATTCTCAAGGCAGTCAGTCCCTTTGAGAATGTGACAAAAAAGGGTGACGACACAAGAAAGGGCGACGTTGTTTTCAAAAAGGGCAAGGTTATTTCATCAAGAGAAGCAGGTGTTCTTGCTTCTCTCGGCAGAAGCAAAGTTCCCGTTGCTTCAAAGCCCAGAGTTGGAATTATCTCAACCGGTGATGAAATCGTCAGCATTGAGGGTAAAGTTCCCTTCGGCAAAATCAGGGATATCAATACCCACATTCTCTCGGCTCTTATAAATGAGCTTGGCTGTATCCCCAAGGAATACGGTATCATACGTGACAATTATGACGATATTTATAACAGCGTTAAAAAAGCGGTAAGTGAAAATGATATAGTGCTGATTTCAGGCGGCTCCTCTGCAGGAGCAAGAGATATGACTGCTGAAATCATCGGCACCCTGGGTGAGCTTTATCTTCACGGAATTGCCATGAAGCCGGGAAAGCCTACCATTGTGGGAAGGATTGATCAAAAGGCTGTTTTCGGTCTACCGGGGCACCCTGCCGCCGCCTATTTCGTGACACTCAGGTTGGTGAAGCCTCTTATTGATACTATTCTCGGCAGAAACAGCACAGACAGAGCAGTCACGGGAAGGCTCACTCAGAACATTTCATCAAACCACGGACGTGAAGAGCTTCTGTGTGTGAAGTTCACAGCTGACGGCGTTACACCCGTCTTCGGCAAAAGCGGGATAATTTCTCTGCTTTCGGAAAGTGACGGATATATAATCATTGACCGCAACTGCGAGGGACTGAAGCAGGGCGACGAGGTTCATGTCATACTCTGGAACTGAAAAACTCAGATTGAATTGTGAGGTACAAAATGAGACACAATTATCTTAACAATACACCTTTGGAAGAAGCGAAGGAAGCCTATCTATCTTGTCTCAGACAAGACGGATTTTTATATAAAACCGAGACAATCCCCTCTGCTGAGGCATCGGGCAGAATTCTCTCTCAGGCAGTATATGCCCATATATGCTCCCCCCATTATAACGCAAGTGCTATGGACGGAATTGCTGTAAAGGCCTCCCATACCTACGGTGCAAGCGAGGCAGAGCCTATAACTCTCAGCGCAGAGCAATACACCGTTGTGGATACGGGCGACCCTTTACCCGATGATGCTGATGCAGTCATTATGGTGGAGGATGTTACGGAGCTTAACGAAGGCAGAGTAAAGATTTTCTCGGCAGTTCACCCCTGGCAGAACGTGAGACAGGTTGGTGAGGATATATGTATGGGAGATATGATTGCTCCTTCATTTACGGAGGTTACCCCCTCTTTATGCGGTGCCTTCCTTGCAGGCGGAGTTCTGCAGGTTCAGGTTATCAGCAGACCTGTTGTGGGCATTATCCCCACAGGTGATGAAATCGTTTCACCCAAGGCAGATCCTCAGAAGGGTGAAATCATCGAATTTAATTCAACTATTTTCTCATCAATGCTTTCAGGCTGGAACGCAGAAAGCAGGGTGTATGACATTATCAAGGATAAAAAGGACCTTCTCCGTCAGCAGATAAAAGCAGCCTGCGACGAATGTGATGCCGTGCTTGTTCTTGCAGGCTCCTCAGCAGGCAGAGACGATTATACAAGCACTATTATATCAGAGCTGGGTGAAGTCGTTTTTCACGGAATTGCCGCCAAACCCGGCAAGCCTACCGTTCTCGGCAAGGTTGGTGAAACTCCCGTTATCGGACTTCCGGGCTATCCTGTTTCAGCCATTGTTATAATGGATGAAATTGTCAGGGACGTTGTTTCCCTTTATTATGCATCTGAGCCCAAGCCATATCCAACGGTAAAAGCTACGGTTGGCAAAAGGATAGTTTCATCTCTCAAATACCGTGAATACGTAAGGGTAAGTCTCGGCAAGGTAAAGGGTCAGCTTACCGCAGTACCTCTTAACAGAGGCGCAGGTGTTATCACCAGCTTCACAAAGGCTGACGGTATTCTTGTTGTGCCTCAGGACAGCGAAGGCTTTGAGGCAGGTGAAGAAGCAGAGGTAAGACTTCTGCGAAGCCTTGAGGAAATAGAGAAATCCCTGATTATCACGGGAAGTCACGATCCCCTGCTTGATGAGCTTTCGGATATGATAAGAAAAAACGGTTGCGGCTTCTCAGTCACATCAAGCCACGTGGGCAGTATGGGTGCAATCACCGCACTTAAAAACGGTCAGGCACATCTGGGCTGCATACACCTTCTCGACACTCAGGACGGAAGCTATAACGAAAGCTATGTAAAAAAGTATTTCCCTGAAGGCGGAGTAAAGCTTATAAAGGGTGTTGGCAGAGTTCAGGGACTTATGGTTAAAAAAGGCAACCCTCTGGGCATAAAGAGCTTCCGAGATATTACAAAGGGCAGATATGTTAACCGTCAGCTGGGCTCAGGCACACGTATTCTCTGTGATTATCTTATAGGCAAAAACGGTATGGATAAAAATGAGATTGACGGTTACAGGAACGAGGAATTCACTCACACAGCGGTTGCGGCTCTTATAGCGGCAGGAAATGCAGACTGCGGTCTGGGTATATATTCTGCTGCAAAAATGTATGACCTTGATTTTATTGAAATCTGCATCGAAGAATACGATTTTCTTATAGATGAAGACGCATACGGTACTCAGGAGGTTCAGGCTTTCCTGAAAGTATTTGAAAGTGAAAAGTTCAGAGAAAGACTTTCTCAGATGGGAGGCTACAATTTTGGCTGATTTTACTCATCTTAATAAAAACGGCGAGGCTCTTATGGTTGACGTTGGTGAAAAGGCTGTTACACGAAGAAGTGCAAGGGCCTTTGCAAAGCTTGTGATGGAAGAAGAAACTCTCCGTAAGCTTCTTGCATCGGAGCTTAAAAAGGGTGACGGTCTTGCCGCCGCAAGAATTGCCGGTATAATGGGAGCAAAGCATACCTCCGACCTTATCCCACTTTGCCATAACATACCCATTGACAGCGTTGAAATAAGCTTTGACAATAACGGAAAAAACGAGCTTTATATCACCTCTGTTGCAAAATGCTCATATAAAACAGGCATTGAAATGGAGGCACTCACAGCAGTCTCCGTTGCGGCGTTGACCGTTTACGATATGTGCAAGGCCATTGACAGAAAAATGGAAATCAGAGAAATACGCCTTCTTGAGAAAACAGGCGGAAAGAGCGATTTTAAAAATGATTGATAATTACGGAAGAAAAATAAACTATCTTCGGGTTTCCGTCACCGAACGGTGCAATCTTAACTGCACCTATTGCGGTGCGGACTGCGAGAAAGGTGCCCGGGAGCTGACAAGTGAGCAGATTGAAAAAATCGTCAGGATTTTTGCCTCCTTCGGCATAGACAAGGTACGTCTTACGGGGGGCGAGCCTCTTGTAAGAGATGATATCTGCGATATTGCCGAAAGGATAAGCAGGATTGACGGGATAAAAAAGCTTGCAATCACCACAAACGGTATTTATCTTGACAGGTATGCATCTGAGCTGAAAAAGGCAGGCGTTACCGCAGTCAATATCAGCCTTGATACAACCGACCGTGAGCTTTTCAGGCAGATTACGGGATATGACGGATTGCAGAAGGTAATGAACGGTATTGAGGAATGCGAAAAGGTAGGACTCTCCCCCATCAGACTCAACAGCGTGCTCATAAGAGGACAGAACGAGCAATCTGCCGAAAGCTTGATAAATATTGCCAGAGACAGAAACATTGACGTAAGGTTCATTGAGCTTATGCCTTTCTCAGATGCGGGAGAGGATGAAAAGCTTGTTATCAGGGGTGAGGAAATACTCGAACGCTTCCCCTTCCTCAGACCGGTTAAAGCTGAGGGTACGGATTTTGAAAAAAGCGTTGCCCGATATTATGAAGGCGACGGCTTCAGGGGCAGAATAGGTCTTATCACTCCCGTCAGTGACAAATTCTGCAGTGAGTGCAACAGAATAAGGCTTCTTTCTGACGGAAGTATAAAGCCCTGTCTCGGTAACGATGAGGTCTTTGACCTTACGGATGTGCTTGACAACGAAGAGCTTCTCAGGGAAAGAATCAGAACTGCCATTCTGTCAAAGCCCATGGAGCACGGATTTTCCTGCGGCTACGGACACAGCCACGGACTGAATAAAATAGGAGGATAAAATATGGCTAAGGTTATATCAATAAATATAAGCGAAAAAAAGGGTACCCCCAAGGTTAAAATCAATCCCGGTGTGCTGATTGAGGATTTCGGGTTTGAAAACGATGCCCATGCAGGAAAATGGCACAGACAGGTAAGCCTTCTTGCTATGGAAAGCATAGAGAAATCAAAGGGGCTGCCCACAGACGGACTCTGCCACGGAGTTTTCGCCGAAAACATCACTACCGAGGGAATAGAGCTTTACACTATCCCCGTAGGAACGAAATTGCAGATTGGCGAATGTGTGATAGAAATCACTCAGATTGGCAAGGAATGTCACGACGGCTGCGCCATAAAGAAGCTTGTGGGTCAATGCGTAATGCCCAGAGAAGGCATATTTGCAAGGGTTATCACAGGCGGAAAGGTTTTCGAGGGTGACGAAATAACGATAATTGAATAAGAAAAGCTTATTGGTGCAGATAATATTCTGCACCAATTATTGTTTTTGACGGAAAAGATATATTTTTTTATTCTTTTGTATCATTAACGTCAGATTAACGCTTTAGTCATTGATTGTTAAAATTCATCTTGACTAAAGAGTGCTTTTCTGTTATCATTTTCTTGGCAAAAACTCATAAAAACAAATAATTCAGGAGGCTTTTCAGATGAGAAAAGTAATAAGAAAAACACTTGCTGTTTTCCTTGCTCTCGCTATGGTTTCAGGCACCTTTGTGTGCTTTGCCGCAGAGCTTAATCAGGATGCAGTAAACAAGCACTACGGTCAGTTTGAAAACTATCTTCTTCTCGGCGACAGCGTTGCAAGCGGTTACCGTGACGAAGTAAGTGACAATGACGCAGACTTCAACGAAGCAAACAATGAATCAACCTATTACAGAGTACCCGGCTCCTACGCTGACGTGCTCGCAAACGCTATCATCGCAGACAAGAGCATGACAGCATATGCAGGTCCCGGATACAGAACAATAGAAATGCGCTATATGCTTGAGGATGACTTTGCAGCAACCTGCGAGGACGAATACCTCTTCTGGCCCAGCCATCTCTATGTTTACGAGGATCAGCTCGCTCCCGACGGCTCAGGTGAATACCTTCTCCCCGGTGCAGAATACTTCAGAAAGGATTTCCAGAAGTCAGTAGCAGAAGCAGATCTCATCACTCTCGGTGTGGGCGGTAACGACTGGGGCGCATACCTCGGTTGGGTTGTCAATAAGATCTTTGCCGAGAAGAATATTGCCGATGAATATGTAGAGATGCTTCAGGAGGTTATGGCAAACAGCAATCTTGACCTTGGTTCAATTGAGGATATTGTTGAAATAGCTCACCTTGCAGGTGCTCTTCCCACACTTCTTGAAGAAATCCCTGCAGCTCTTGACTACGGTCTGGGCAACTTCTATAAGAACTGGGATATTATGATTCAGGATATCTATGACCTGAACCCCGACGTAACTCTTATGGTTCTCGGTATGAGCGACAACAGTCTCAAGGGTAAGTATTATGACTACAACGGTGTTGAAGGCGAGCTTGTAAACGGCGGTGCAGAAGAGGATCCCGCAAAGGCTCAGCTTATGTCAACTATCGTCGGCTTCATTATGGGCGTTGGCAATAAGCCTATGATTGACGGTGCAAAGACCTTCGGTTATACATATGTTGACACAGACGGTACAACATATGTTGACAGCCATCCCGATGCAGCAGGTCACGTTTTCATAGCAAACAAGATTATCGAGGCTCTCCCCGATCCCGAAATATCAACAATGTTCAATGATGTAGCTCCCGGTCACAAGTACTATAACGACGTTGAATACGTTGTAACAAACGGCATAATGGCAGGCACATCAGAAAACACCTTCAGCCCCGATGCATACCTCACAACGGGACAGCTTGCAGCAGCCTTCAACGCTATGGTGGGCACAAACGATTCAACAAGCGGAACAGATAAGGTATCTGTCCTCAAGCTTGCAATCTCCTTCTTCACAGGCGGTATAAAGGATGGCTTCTCAGGTCTCATCAAGGGCTTCAAGCTTTGCGTAAAGGTTATGTCTGAAAATGACTTCAAGACAGGTGCAACCGTTACAAGAGGCGAAGCAGCAAGCTATTTCAGAGCCTTCAGCGAATGATAATAAAAAGTAATCAGTAATAACAATTCAGCCTTTGCAGTATTAAGTTAAAACTTTTTACTGCAAAGGCTTGATTTTTCATAAATGATTATGTATAATATCAAGGCTACACCAATGTGCTTATATGCATAGGGTGACGGGTGTAAAAAGCTCTTGTGTATAAGCTCAATATATGGAGAGTTGTCCGAGCTGGCCGAAGGAGCACGATTGGAAATCGTGTAAGTCGCAAACACGGCTTCGAGGGTTCGAATCCCTTGCTCTCCGCCAAAAATGATACCGATACCCTTGTGGTGTCGGTATTATTTTTTCGTTTAATCAGAAGCAAGGGATTCGAACAAGGAGGGAGCGAAGCGGAAGAAAACAGTCCGGTGTGACTGTTTTCGCCGACGGGGCAACGAGCAAAGCGAGGCGATAGGTGCGGCAGCACCGGGACAAAATCCCTTGCTCTCCGCCAAAAAATCCGACA
>JAFSEP010000019.1 GCA_017435665.1 Clostridia bacterium
CAAAAGCCGTCCCTGAAAGGAAATTCCCCTGTCAGGGGAAATGTCTGCAACGCAGACAAAAGGGTTCCGGTTTCTGGAAGAAAAGGGGGACCGCTTGCGGTGGAAGGGTCGTTCCAATGCACAATTAAATGCAATGATTTCTGCAAGAGGCAAGGTTGTCTGCGGAGCGTTGGGATACCATCCCTGCGAGAGCATTTTGTCGGCGGTATCTGACCAACGGTCAGCACTGACTGAGTCGGATAAAATCCGGAGCTTTGCTCCCCACAATTCTGCACTCTGCACTCTGCATTCTGCATTTAACCAAAGTTTACTGCATATAAATTAAAGAACTCTGCACATCAAAGGAAGTATAAGAACAAAGTCGGGTGCAGCGACGGAAAGGGTTAAAAATGAAAAAGTTTATGCCGGAGGGCTGTCTCATCAACACAAAAGAAAATCAGACTGCGCTTATGTCAAAGGCAGGGCTGAAGGATGCTTATTACAGCAAACGCATACTTGAGGCAAGGGCCGTTATGTGCGACAAGGACCATAATCTACACGTAGACCTGGGGATTATGAAGGGCATTATTCCCCGTGACGAGGGCGCAGTGGGTATTTCCGAGGGCTCGGTGAGGGATATTGCGATTATCTCAAGAGTGAATAAACCCGTCTGCTTCAGGATAAGCGGATTTCAGGAGGACACCGCCGGCAATACCTACGCTCTGCTTTCACGCAGACAGGTTCAGCAGGATTGTATAGATGAATATATTTCCCGTATGCGTCCGGGTGATATTATCGATGCAAAGGTGACTCATATGGAGTCCTTCGGGGTATTTGCGGATATCGGTGCAGGCATAAGTGCCCTGATGCCCATTGACAGCATTTCCGTTTCCCGCATACCTCATCCCTCGGTGCGCTTCTCCCCCGGCGATGATATAAAGGCCGTGGTCAGACAGCGGGACAGCGAAAACCGAATTACTCTCAGCTTTAAGGAGCTTCTCGGCACCTGGGAGCAGAACGCAGAGAGCTTTTCTCCCGGTGAAACCGTGCCCGGTATTATCCGTTCGGTTGAGAAATACGGTATCTTCGTTGAGCTGAAGCCCAATCTGGCAGGCCTTGCCGAATATGTCCCCGATGTTAAGCCGGGGCAGCACGCCAGCGTATATATCAAGTCGCTCATTCCCGAAAGGATGAAGATAAAGCTGATCATCGTGGACTCCTTCGATGCCGAATATCCCCGAAGCGATATTGAATACTTCGTAGAGGAGGGGCATATCGACAGATGGATCTATTCTCCCGAAAAATGCGAAAAGGTTATAGAAACCGAGTTTTCAGACGAGGAAAGAGATCTGATGGGGGCGTGAGTTAAATGCAGAATGCAGAGTGCAGAATGCAGAAGGTGCCCCTTCAGTCGCAAAGCGACAGCTTTCGTTCCACGAACGGGAACCCTCTTGTCACATTCGTGACATTCTCCCTAACAGGGAGATTTCCCTAAAGGGGACGCCGAATAAGCCTGCTCCTTTAGAGGAAGGGGGTCAAAAGCCTCTCCTGAAAGGAGAGGTGGCACAGCGTTAGCTGTGACGGAGAGGTGCTCAAACGGCACACTCGTGCCGAGGTAAACAGGGGTTCAGCAGAAACCACCCAACGCCGAAGGCGTTGTATAGGAACCTCTCCGTCTGCTCCCGACGGTCGCAACCACCTTTTCCTCCGGAAACGGGAACCCCCTCGTCACATTCGTGACACTTCCCCTGACAGGGGGAATTCCCTTTCAGGAGAGGCTTTTAAAAGGGTTAATCCTGCTTTTCCAAAATTTTCTGTTTTCGGTTTTAAATTTTTTATTTGTTTTGCGCCATAATATGAAGGGTGAAAATCAAATGGATGCAAAAACAAAGAAAATTATCAGAATTATAAGCCTGACCGTTGCGGCGGTTATGAGTATGTTTCTGGTTGTTACCCTTGTTCAGTATAACGGACAGTCCGAGGAGAGCGTTCAGGTCTTGTCTAAGCTGGGGTCACGGGGTGATGAGGTCAGGGCGATTCAGAAGAAGCTGAAATCCTTGGGCTTTTACACAGGCTCCGTTGACGGTATCTACGGCGTGGGCACAAGGAATGCGGTAAGAGCCTTTCAGCGAAGCTGCGGAATTACCGCTGACGGTATAGCCGGGCCGAAAACCCTGCTCTATCTGGGGCTTGATAACAGCTCATCGTCGCTTTCCACAGCCGATGTAAACCTTCTTGCAAAAATTATTTCTGCAGAGGCAAGAGGAGAAAGCTATACGGGTCAGGTTGCCGTAGGAGCCGTGGTGCTCAACCGTGTATCAAGCTCGTCATTTCCCGACACGGTATCGGGAGTGGTGTATCAGCGTGGAGCCTTTGATGCAGTCAGGGACTCAAACTGGACAAAGCCCGTTGCGGCTTCAGCCAGAAAAGCGGCTCAGGATGCCATAAACGGCTGGGACCCTACGGGAGGAGCCCTGTATTACTATAACCCGGCAAAGACCTCAAACAAGTGGATGCTTGCCCGACCTGTTATAAAAACCATAGGAAATCACGTATTCTGTAAATAAGAAAAAACCGCTGAAGCCGGCGAAGGCTCCAGCGGTTTTTCGTGTCGCAGCAAAGAGATGCATAAAAGCATTATACTACTCTTGTGTAGTAAAGTCAATAGTACAGATAAGTTGTATTGTAAAATAAGTACAACAAAACGACAGGAGTTACAGTTATGAATTATCAGCAAAGAATACGAGATCTGAGAACAGACCACGACCTTACGCAAAAGGAGGTTGCAGAAGCTCTGAACACAAGCCAGAGAGTATACAGCAGATACGAAACGGGCTTTTCCGAAATGCCTATCAGACATCTTATAACCTTGTGCAAATATTACAACGTCAGCGCCGATTATATTCTCGGTCTGACTGATGATACATAATTTAATTGTGTCCTAAACTTATATTTTATACCGATTTTTCCGTCTTTTCGGCAAAACAGACAAAACATTCCTGCTTTAATCTATTAAAACAACCTTTATTTTTGTAAATATTACTGAAATTATATAAAATTGACAAAAATTCTTGAAATCAACGGATAATTATGTTAATATTATTCGTAAGCTGCACTAAAAGTACGCTTCAAATTGCAGCAAAGAAATTTGAGTACAATCAGGATGATTGTAAGGAGGCTAATTTGATGAAAACATATGATATTAAGGATATCAGAAACGTAGTTATCGCCGGTCATGGCGGAAAGGGTAAGACCACACTTGCAGAAGCAATGCTCTACGTTGCAGGTGCAAACGATAGATTGGGACGTGTAACAGACGGAAACACAGTAACAGACTTTGACGCAGAGGAAAGAAAGCGTCACTTCTCCGTTTCCACAGCAGTTGCTCCTCTTGAATGGAACAACACAAAAATCAACCTTCTCGACACTCCGGGTAAGTTTGACTTTGCCGGCGGTATGAGTGAGGGTATGCGTGCTGCTGAGACAGTTCTTATCGTTACTTCGGCAGGCAGCGGCTACGACGTAGGTGCTGAAAAGGCATTCTCACTTGCACACAAATACGGTCTTTCAATTTTCTTCGCAGTTACAAAGTGCGATGCTGAAAACCGTGATTTCTATAAGACATTCAATGCATTACAGGAAGAAATCGGAACAAAGGTATGCCCCGTTGTTGTACCCTATATGGTAGACGGAAAGATCGCTGCATATTGTAACCTTTGCAACGGCAAGGCTTTCAAGTATGAAAACAACGAAAAGGTATATGTTGACTTCCCCCAGGATGATAAGATTGAGGAAATGAAGGGTCTTCTTGCAGAAGCAGTTGCAACTGTTGACGAAGAGCTTATGGAAAAGTTCTTTGAAGGCGAAGCTCTCACAAAGGAAGAAATCATCCGTGGTCTTACAGCAGGTGTTGAGCAGGGTGAAATCTATCCCGTATACGCTTGCTCAGGCTATAATGCAGAAGCTATCGGTCTTATTCTTGACGCTCTTGTATATTCAGCACAGAGCCCTGCAGCAGGCTCAGGCGAAAAGGTTGTAAGAAACGATAAGGAAGAAAGACTTCCCTTCGATCCCAACGGTCCTCTTGCAGCAGTCTGCTTCAAGACGGTTGCTGACCCCTTCGTTGGTAAGATGTCATACATAAAGGTTCTTTCAGGTAAGATTACTTCTGACACTCCCGCCTTCAACGAGCGTACAGGCAAGAGTGAAAGAATGGGTAAGATCGTTTCTATCAAGGGCGGCAAGACAGAGGACATCAAGGAAATCGTAGCAGGTGATATCGGTGTTATCACAAAGCTTGAAGGCATCAAGACAGGTGACACTATCTGCTCAGCAAACGATGTTATCAAGATGGGCAGCGTTAAGTTCCCCGCACCCTGTCTTTCAATGGCAGTTGTTGTAAACAAGAAGGGCGAGGAAGAAAAGGTTGCCGCAGGTCTCCTCAGACTTATGGAAGAGGATCCCACAATCACATTTGAAACAAACACAGAAACAAGAGAGCAGATTCTCTCAGGTCTCGGTGAACAGCACCTTGACATTATTGTTTCCAAGTTAAAGGCAAAGTTCGGCGTTGAAGTAACTCTCAAGACACCTAAGGTTGCATACAGAGAAGCTATCAGAAAGACTGTTTCCGTTCAGGGCAGACATAAGAAGCAGTCAGGCGGTCACGGTCAGTTCGGTGATGTTTGGATCCGCTTCGAGCCCGCAGAGTGCGACGATCTTATCTTCGAGACAGAGGTTGTCGGCGGCGCAGTTCCCAAGAACTTCTTCCCTGCAGTTGAAAAGGGTCTTCGTGAATGCATTCAGAAGGGCGTTATGGCAGGCTATCCCATGGTAGGTCTCAAGGCTGTTCTCTATGACGGCTCATACCATCCCGTTGACTCATCTGAAATGGCATTCAAGACAGCAGCTTCACTTGCATATAAGGCAGCTATTCCTCAGGCTAACCCCTCAATCCTTGAACCCATCGGTACACTCAAGGCTTATATGCCCAATGATAACCTTGGTGACATTATGGGCGACATCACAAAGAGACGTGGTGCTGTTCTCGGTATGGGTCCTGCAGAAGAGCCTAAGATGCAGGAGCTTGTTGCTGAGGTTCCCATGGCTGAAATGGGCGACTTCGCAGTTGTTCTTCGTTCAATCACAGCAGGCAGAGGATACTTCTCACTTGAGTTTGCACGTTATCAGGATGCTCCGGCACAGATAGCACAGAAGGTTATTGAAGAAGCAAAGGCAGAAATGGACGACTGATATAATTAAAAGGGCGGGTTACCGCCCTTTTAATAATGAAAAATTGAAAATGGAAAGTGGAAAATGAGCCCCCTCAGTCTTTGACTTCGTCAAATCCAGCTCCCCCTAAAAGGGGAGCCATAAAAAATCTGTCCCCTTTAGGAAATCTACCTGTTAGGGAGAATGTCACGAATGTGACAAGAGGGTTTATACAAATTAAAAATGGAAAGTGGAAAATGGAAAATGAATCAAGAATACTATAATCGACTTTATGCTAAAGCAAAAAAGGCTATCGGCGACCATACGCCCTTGAAAGCGGATTGCGGTCAGCTTTGCGGCGGAGCCTGCTGCAAGGGTGACGAGAATACGGGGATGCTGCTGTTTCCCTTTGAAGAAACAACCCTTGAAAGAAAAAGCGCAGGGGACAGAACATTAGCGGTTTGTAACGGGTACTGTAACCGGGATGAGCGTCCTCTCAGCTGTATGATATTTCCGTTTTTTCCCTGCATTGATGAAAACGGAGAAATAACGGCAAGGCCCGATTTGCGGGGCATGCCTGTCTGCCCTATGTTAAGCCACAGGGAAGAAATTTCCTTCGATACGGTGTTTCTCCGTCGGGTGGCAAGGGTAGGCAGAATACTATCAAGAGATAAAGAAAGCAGACAGATGATAGAGGAAATCAGTAGAGAGATTTCAGATTATGAAAAGATGCAAAAGCTTTTCGGAAAATAAAACCAAAAGGACAAGCCCGAGCAATATTTTGCAAGGCTTGTCCCTTCATTTTCCATTTTCCTTTTTCAATTTTCAATCTGAACCTGGCACATTTTCATGGCATTGAGTGCGTTTTCGTGGCTTTCCGTTGTCACGCCTGCACAACAGTCGGCGTGTACCACGATTTCACTTTCAGGCAGAGCTGCCTTTGTAAGCATAACGTTTGATATAACGCAAATGTCTGTGCAAAGCCCCACAAAGTGTATCTCGTCATAATTGCCCTCTTTAAGATAAGCAGCCAAATCCTCGCTGCCGAAGGTGGGCTTTCTGAAGACCTTGTATTCCTTGCTTTCCAGGGCTTTTTCAACCTCAGGGCACAACTGCCAGCCCTCGGTATTTTCAATGCAGTGCTTAACGGGGAGCATCCTGCCCTCCTTGGTTTCAAGGTAGTTTTCGTAGTGTGTGTCATAGGTGCAGACGATTTCTCCCTGCCAAGCCTCTATCATTTTCACCACATTACCGACGATTGCTTTTGCATCCTCACTTCCGAGACTGCCCGACACAAAGTCGTTCTGCATATCAACCACAACTAAAAGCTTATACATCCTCGCCACTCTCCTTTACCAATTCCAATAAGGTCTGTTTAAACGAATATTTATCGCAAAGCTCCTGAGGTGTGCTGAGGAGCTTCCTGTTTATTTTTTTGGTTTTCTTTGCCCTGAGCATAATGTTTTTCGGCGAATGCTCAAAGTCTATAAACTCAATTACGTCTACGGTATATCCCATAGCCTCAAGCACCGTCGCTCTGATGCTGTCTGTCAGCAGAGCAGAAACTCTTTCTTTTATTATGCCGTATTTCAGCAGAATATCCATATCCCCGCCCTTTTTAATCTGCTTGTTCACCTCGTGCTGACAGCAGGGTACGGAGAAGATATGCTTTGCGCCCTTGCCGATAGCGTAGTTAAGGGCATAGTCCGTTGCGGTATCGCAGGCGTGAAGGGTGACAATCATATCAATTTTTTCATTATAAAGATTGTCCTTTGTAACGTCGCTGACAACAAATTTCAGATTGTCGTAGCCGTATTTTTCTGCAATCTTATTGCAGTTTTCCACCACGTCCTTCTTCAGGTCATATCCGATGATTTTCGTGTTCATACCTCTCTTTACTGCAAAGTAGTAATAGAGGATGAAGGTCAAATATGATTTTCCGCAGCCGAAATCAAGGATTGTGATATCCTTCTTATCAAACTTGCTGAACTCGTCGTCAACAAGCTCGATAAAGCGGTTAATCTGCTTGTATTTATCGTATTTTGCTTTGACTATTCTGAAATCGGACGTGAAAACACCAAGCTCCACAAGAGCAGGAATGTTTTCTCCCTCTTTAAGTATATAAGCCTTTTCTCTGTTATGAGACAGGGGAACTTCCTTCTTCGTTTTATTTTCGCTGACCTTTTTTCCGTAGTTAATGCCTTTAAGGTGATAGTGGACACTTCTTTCCTTTTCGGTTATGAGAATCTGCTTGTATTTCAGGTCGGCGTTTTCCTCGAACCACGGTATAAACTGCTCTTTCTGAAGATTGAGGTGATACACCTTATTATCCCTGAAGCGCTCGAGCTGAAAACGGAGACTTCCCTTTATCATCACGGGCTTGACGGTGATTTTTGTGTATTCGGCCTCTTTTGTCGGCTGAGAGAGGACAGCTTTTACTATATTGTCAATGTTTTCTGTAAGGTCTGTTATTATGTTGCTCATAGTTGTCACCTCGTTGGTGTGTGCTGACGAATATTGAAAAACGTCGACAAACCCACTATAATGTTTTGCAGATACTGTAAAAACGGTAGGCGGTTATAATCATGTCCTCAGAAATGAGGTGGTTGCGTGGAGTATCTTATAATGTCAGCATTGATATTAATCTTGTCAACAGGATACATATTGGCAATCAAAAATGATAACAAAAAGAAATAACCGCCGACTCTCTCAAAACACGGCGGTTAATTTCTTAATCAACTAATTTGAGGGCGTAACCGCTTATCGCAGTATCTCCCCACACTTATATTATAGTGTGGGGCTTTTATTTTGTCAAGTTCTTTTTATATTTGCCTTTTGTTTTTCACCCGAAAAGCTCCTTCAGATTAAGACTTGCCGCATAAAGCTCATTTTTACTGTAAGAATTATTCTCATCCTTCAGCACAAGCTTTATGGCATCCTTGACGGAGCAAGCCTCTTTCACAAGAACGTCCACAAGCATAGCCTCGGGGGAGAAGATGTGTTCAACCTTATTGAAAATATATTCCTTGTCAATTTCAACAATGAGAGCAAACTCGCCCTTTTCATAATTGCCCTTTGTCAGAAGCTGCTGCTTCACTTCCTCGGGGGTGCCCCTGAAGGTCATTTCGTGGAGCTTGGTCAGGTCGTTGCAAAGGCACATACGGCACTGAGCCTCGCTGTCAATGAAGAAGTCAACGGTGCTCATAATTCTCTTAGGCGATTCGTAAAACGCAAAGGTCCTTGTGCCTGCGCCCTTGCGCATCTGTTCAAGAAGCTTTCTTCTTTCGGAGTTTTCTCTGGGGAAGAAGCCGTAAAACAGAAAGGTGCTCAGATCAAAGCCTGAAATGGAGAGAGCTGTCACAGCGGCACAGGCGCCGGGTATGCCCACAACCCTGATACCTGCCTCAATGGCGCTTTTTATCAGCTCATTGCCCGGGTCGGAAATGCAGGGTGTACCCGCATCGGTAATTACCGCCACGCTTTTTCCCGAAAGCATCTCGTTTATGAAATACTTTGTTTTTCCGTATTCGTTAAACTTGTGGTTTGACACAAGCTTATTTTTAATCTCCAGCTTGTTCATAAGAATCATTGACCGTCTGGTATCCTCGGCGGCAATCATATCAACGTTTGTGAGGATTTCTATTCCTCGGGGAGACATATCCCTTGAGTTGCCTATGGGCGTGGCAACGATATAGAGAGTACCGATAGCTGTATTTTCATTCATAGCTCTTACCCCTCCTTCTTTTCTGATGATATTATATAATATCTGTTTGAAAAAGGCAAATAATTTTGAAAGTTACCATTAAAATGTGATTACACAGCAACAAAACTTTAACATATACATGATAAAATTTAAAAGAGGTGACTGACTATGTTTAAAATTCTGGTTGTAGAGGACGATGCACAGCTTAACCGTGCAATCTGCGTTTTCCTGAGACAGAAGGGCTACAATGTGGCAGGCTGTCTTAATGTCAATGAGGCGTATGATACTATGTACGGAAACAAATTTGACCTTGTGATTTCAGATATAATGATGCCCGATACCGATGGATTGGAATTTGCAAGAACCATAAGAAAGCAGAACGAGGAAATGCCGATTATATTCGTTACCGCCAAATCCGATATGTTTACAAAAAGGTGCAGCTTCGGACTGGGCGTTGATGACTATATGGTAAAGCCCATTAATTTCGAGGAGCTGAGCCTCAGGATAAGTGCCTTGTTCAGGAGGGCAAAAATATCGGCTAACAAAAGAATAGAGGTAGGGGACGTTGTTCTTGATACAGAGGCGCATACCGTGCATATAGGCGATGAGCCGGTTTATCTTTCCGTCAGGGAGTTCAATATTATATATAAGCTGCTTTCCTACCCCAAGAAGCCCTTTACCCGTATGCAGCTGATGGATGAGTTCTGGGACAGCGATACATCCTCGGGCCCCAGAACGGTAGATGTCTATATGACAAGGCTGAGAAACAAGTTTGCTTCAACGGATGCGTTTAAAATCGTGACCGTTCACGGTCTGGGATATAAGGCGGTGCTGAAAGATGAAGAATAAGAGTAAATCCGAGCAATACACAATTCTGCGTCTTGCCATCTTTTCTGTTAAAAGATTTATATTAATTTTTATTGCGCTTGCTTTTGCGATATCCTGCTGCTTTATGCTTTTCCTCAACGGTCTGGAATTATCCGAAGAGTTTCTGAGAGAGAAGGCAACTATCACATTTATAAATGTGCTTTTGGTTACTCTTCTGCTGACAGTAATGGATATGGTCAGAAGAAAGCTTACGGTTGAACGCTCTGTCAACCGCATACTTTTTGCAACACAGAAAATCAGCGAGGGAGATTTTTCTGTAAGAATACGTACACACCGCAACGAAAAACCAAGGGATGAATTTGATATTATCAGCAGAAATATAAATATTATGGCGCAAGAGCTTTCGGGAACGGAAACGCTGAAAACAAACTTTATTGCCGATGTTTCTCACGAGCTGAAAACACCCCTTGCGGTTATCGGTAATTACGCAGAGCTTATTAAAAATCCGTGTATCAGCGAAGAAGAGAGAGAAGAATACTCGCAAGTGCTTATTGAAGCTTCAAGAGAGCTTTCCGAGCTGATTACGAATATACTTAAACTTAATAAGCTGGAGAACCAGCAGATAATTCTTGATAAAAAGCGTTTTAACCTGAGCGAACAGCTTTGCGAATGTCTGTTTATGTTTGAAAACGCCATAGAAGAAAAGAAACTGCAGGTTGAGGCAGATATAGAGGAAAACGTATACATAGAATCTGACCCGGATATGCTTTCTCTGGTGTGGAACAATCTTCTGTCAAATGCGATAAAATTCAACCGACACGAGGGCAGTCTTTTCCTGCAGCTCAAGGAGGAGGCAGGTTTTGTCCTTATAAGAGTGGCAGACACAGGCTGCGGCTTTGATTCTGAAACGAAAAAGCATATATTTGATAAGTTTTATCAGGGGGACAAATCCCATTCCTCTCAGGGCAACGGTCTGGGACTTGCTCTGGTTAAAAGAATCGGGGATATTCTCGGGTACGAGATCCTTGTTGAAAGTGAAGCAGGCGTCGGAAGCGCATTTACAATTAAGATGAGAAAAAACTGATTCCGGGAACCCCACCGAAAAGAAACAGTAAAAATATTAAAGGGCGATACCTCGCTGAGAGGTGTCGCCCAAAATTCTGTTCTGTTTATATTTATTTTTCCACAGCGTCATATCTCAGCCCCGTATCGTAGGACATATTGTCTGTCAGGTCTTCGATTGCTTTTCTTGCATCCTCGCTCTCGTATGCCTTCACAAGCTCAAGGGCATCCTGCTGAGATACCTTGTAAAGATCCATAAAGGAAGCCGTTGACTTTCTTTCGGGAGCGTAAACCATTGACCATTCCTTATGGGTGAGATTCATATAATCCCAGTTGCTGTCACACTTCTTCTGACGGAGCATACCTACGAGCAAGGGTCCCGTGATTTTAAGCAGAGGCTTCTGGGGAATACTGAGAAGGCCTCTTTTAATGCCCTTGGGGTCATAAAGAATCTTCTGTGTCAGTATCATATGACGGAAGCCTTCCTTGTAATCCTCTACGCCTGCCTGATGACCCAGAGTGCGGGGGACAACGTATGCCATAAGCTTGCTCATTTCCTCGATAATATGCTCATCGTCAGGGATAACCGAGCTGTTGTTGAAGGCACGTCCGTCTGAAATGCCCATTTCGCTTCTGAGAAGCATGGTGTCAATGTTATATTCAATTATATTGTGTATAGAGAAGGAAACGGCGTTTTCAAGACCGTATGCCTTTGTGTACTGCTCCTGAACTGCATAAATAAGAGGATGGGTGTTACGGTCAAGGGCATAATGGCAGAGGAAGCCGTAGATAAAGCAGGTGACAACGTCCTTGTCACAGCTTTCGTTTTCGATATATTCCTTAGCTGTTGCAAAAAACTCGCTTGTATTGCAGCTGTGAAGTGCCGATGCAAGTTCACCGAGATTTTCTCCTCCGATAAGCGTGAGCCACACCTTATGAGAGAAAAGGAAGTCGGGGCCCTGAGCGCCGTAGTTATAGGCTGCCTCGGAAAATTTCAGGGAGGGATTAAGCTCCTTTATTTTTTCTTCAACACTTTTTGCGTGAATGTAATGTGAAACAAATGCCGGCATAGGTTTTCTCCTTTCTTTAAGCAGCAACTGAATGGGATAAGGTGTTTCCTTCGGGGCAAGAGCCGCCCGCAGTCGTGGGCGGCGTGCGGCGAAGCCGCACGGGGAACCCAAAAGCAGAACACAAGTTTTAGTGGCGGTAGCAGACCAACGGTCAGAACTGACTGAGTCGGATAAAATCCGGAGCTTTGCTCCCCACAATTCTGCACTCTGCGTTCTGCATTCTGCATTCCCAAAGCTTTCTATTTTCCATTTTCAATTTGATTATTCCATACTGTCAAGTGACTGCTTCTTGAGATATGCGTTGATGAAGCCGTCAATTTCACCGTCCATAACAGCGTTTATATTACCCATTTCAAAGCCTGTTCTGTGGTCCTTTGCAAGGGTATAGGGCATAAATACATAGCTTCGGATCTGGCTGCCCCAGCCGATTTCCTTCTGGTCGCCCTTGATATCTTCAATCTTGTCAAGGTGTTCTCTTTCCTTGATTTCAATAAGCTTTGATTTCAGCATACGCATACAGACTTCACGGTTCTGATGCTGGCTTCTTTCAACCTGACAGGAAACAACAATACCTGTGGGAATGTGGATAAGACGAACGGCAGAGGATGTCTTGTTAACCTTCTGACCGCCTGCACCGCTGGCACGGTAAACCTCCATCTTGATATCGTCGGGAGCGATTTCAACTTCAATGTTATCATCAATTTCAGGCATAACCTCAAGCGAAGCGAAGGATGTGTGACGGCGGCCTGATGAATCGAAGGGAGAAACACGGACAAGTCTGTGAACACCCATTTCACTCTTGAGATAGCCGTATGCATTTTCGCCCTCAATAACAACCGTTGCGCTCTTGAGACCGGCTTCATCACCGTCAAGGAAGTCAACCGTTGTGAACTTGAAGCCACGCTTTGTTGCCCATTGACCGTACATTCTGTAAAGCATCTGGCACCAGTCCTGAGCTTCTGTACCGCCTGCACCTGCGTGGAAGGTGAGAATAGCGTTGCTGTTATCGTATTCACCGCTGAGAAGGGTGGAGAGAGTCTGCTTTTCAAGCTCAGCTTCAACAGCCGATACGCTTTCCTCGCAATCGGGAAGAAGCTCAAGGTCGCCCTCCTCGTCGGAAAGCTCAATCATAACAAGAGCATCCTCAAAATCAGTCTTTAATTTTTCATAGGCAGAAACCTTATTTTTAAGCTGGGCAATTCTCTGCAGAACCTTGTTTGAGTTTGCAACGTCGTCCCAGAAGCTTGTTTCAGCAGTCTGAGCTTCAAGAGTCTGAATTTCTTCGTTCATTTTATCAAGACCCAGAGCGCCTGCCAATTCCTCAAGGGGCTTTTCGCTTTCAAGGAGTCTCAGACGTAATTCTTCAAACTGAATCATATTAAAACCTCTCATATTAGTTTATTTCAACTATTTATTATACATAATAATTGAAGTCTTAGCAAGATAATTTTGAAAAAATAAGTAAATACTTCCTTGTCAGCGGGCAGCAGACTGCTTTAAAGCTTTTCTTTTTCGAACAAAGGAAAAGTTTTGTAACAAAATAACCAAACAAAAATAAGAAAAAACTAAAAAAATTGAATAAAATATGCAAAAAGCACTTGAAAAACCAATGTCCTGTGTGGTAAACTTAATTATAATCGGTATAATTATAATTATGTCCGCTTGATTTTCGTATAAAGGAGTGTTCTGATGGCAAATAACATATTAAGAGACGACGACGCCTTATACCTGTTTCATCAGGGAAACAACATAAAAGCATACGAATACTTAGGAGCTCACAGAATAAACAAGGACGAGGTTGTGTTCAGGGTATGGGCACCCAATGCACAGGCCGTCAGTGTTATAGGTGAATTCAACGGCTGGGACAGAGAGAAAAACAGGCTGGAGAGAATTAACGATGCAGGTGTGTGGCAGGGTACGGTTAAAAATGTTAAGGTTTTCGACAACTATAAATACTCAATTGTGACACGCAATGATGATATAATAGCTAAGTGTGACCCCTACGCCTTCCATTGCGAAACCCGACCCAATAACGCAAGCAAGTTCTATGAGCTGGGCGAATATCCCTGGAAGGATTCCAAGTGGATAAAAGAGAGAAAAAAGAAGAATGTGTATTCTTCTCCCATGAATATATATGAAATGCACGCAGGCTCATGGAAAACCCATCCTGACGGCAACCCACTCAATTACAGAGAGCTTGCCGACGAGCTTGTAGCTTATGTTTCGGATATGGGCTATACTCACATAGAGCTTCTCCCCGTTTCCGAATATCCCTTCGACGGCTCCTGGGGATATCAGGTAACAGGCTATTTTGCCGTTACCTCCCGTTACGGAACTCCGGAGGACTTTATGTATTTCGTGGACAAGTGCCACCAGAATAACATCGGCGTTATTCTTGACTGGGTACCTGCTCATTTCCCCAGAGACGCTCACGGTCTTGCTGAATTTGACGGCACCTGCTGCTATGAATATTCAAATCCCATGAAGGGCGAGCACAAGGAATGGGGCACCAAGGTTTTCGACTTCGGAAGAACAGAGGTTATATCCTTCCTTATGAGCAGCGCAAACTTCTGGCTTGATAAATATCACGTTGACGGTCTGCGTGTTGATGCGGTTGCATCAATGCTCTATCTTGATTACGGCAGAGACCACGGTCAGTGGGCTCCCAATATCAACGGAGGCAACGAAAATCTGGAGGCTATTGCATTTCTCAGAAGCCTCAATGAGCATATCTTTGCCGAGCACCCCTATGCCCTTATGATTGCAGAGGAAAGCACAGCATGGCCTCTTGTTTCAAAGCCCACGGACATCGGCGGTCTGGGCTTCAACTTCAAGTGGAACATGGGCTGGATGAACGATGTTCTCCGCTACTTTTCACTTGACGGCATTTTCAGAAAGTATAATCATAATCTTCTGACCTTCTCTTTCTTTTATGCTTTTTCGGAAAACTTCGTGCTTCCCATATCTCACGATGAAGTGGTTCACGGAAAGTGCTCACTTATTAATAAGATGCCGGGAACATATGAAGAAAAGTTCGCAGGTATGCGCTCCTTCTTAGGCTATATGATGGCGCATCCGGGCAAGAAGCTGATGTTTATGGGTCAGGAGTTCGGTCAGTTCATTGAATGGAAATATGATCAGGGACTTGATTGGCTTCTTCTTGACTATGAGCCTCACAAACAGCTCAAAGCCTTCACAAAGGAGCTCAATAAGCTTTATGTCAAGCACCCTGCCTTATGGAAGATTGATTACAGCTGGGAAGGCTTCGATTGGCTTGTCAGCGACGATAACACAAATTCCTGTATCGCCTTCACAAGAAAGGATGATAACGGTGAGGAAATCGTTGTGGTCTGCAACCTTACCAATGTGTTCAGAGAGGGCTATTCCTTTGGTGTGAACAGTCCGGGCACCTACGAGGTTCTTATTAATTCCGACGATAAGAAGTTCGGCGGCGAAGGCAGAGGCCCGAAAACAAGGGTAACTGCAAAGAAGACCGAAATGCACGGTAAGCCCCAGAGCCTTACTCTTGACCTTCCGCCTCTGAGTGCAATCTATCTGAGGAAGAAGCCTGACCTTATAAAGCAGGTTAAGAAGGAAGCGGCAAAGGCTGTAAAGGGAGCAAAGACAGAAAAATCTCCGAAAGCAGCAAAGCCTAAGAAAACGGAAAAAGCTCAGAAATGAACAGAAAAAAGCTGATTTTAATAATAATTGCAGCAGTGCTTGTGCTTTCGGTTGTCGGGAGTATACTCTCCGGAGTGATTGCACAGAAAAGAGAGACGGGCAACACGCTTTCGGAGGGCGTAAGGCTTGCGGCATATGAAATCCGGATGTATCTGGAAACGGGTGATGAGGAGTATTTTCACCGTGCCTCAGCCGATATGCAGTCTCTGGAACAGCTTGCGCAATCTGACAGTCTGATATTGTCAGATGAATACAGAAAAGAGGCGTTTATGTCAATAATAAGCGCCTTCAGATACAATGAGGAGGAGTTGCTCGGCCATGCGGAAAGGCTGGAGAGTGCGCTGCGACTCATAAGTGAAAATACGGACGAGGATTATCCGTATGCACAGCTTAATATAATTTTAAATGATATAACTTAAAGGGAGGAAACCAATTATGGCTCGTAAAACAGAATGCCTTGCAATGCTTCTTGCAGGCGGTCAGGGAAGCCGTTTAGGCATACTGACAAAGAAAATCGCAAAGCCGGCAGTACCCTATGGCGGAAAATACAGAATTATCGATTTCCCGCTTTCAAACTGCGCCAACTCAGGTATTGATACCGTGGGCGTATTGACACAGTATCAGCCCCTTGAGCTTAACGACTATATCGGCAACGGTGCGGCATGGGATCTTGACAGAAACTATGGCGGTGTCCACGTGCTTTCACCCTATCAGCAGATTGAGGGAACAGAATGGTATAAGGGCACAGCAAACGCTATCTATCAGAACATCAATTTCATTGATAAGTATAATCCCGAATACGTTGCAATTCTTTCAGGTGACCACATCTATAAGATGGATTATGCAAAGATGCTTGAAGCTCACAAGGAAAAGGATGCAGCCTGCACAATCGCTATGATGGAGGTGCCCTGGGAGGAGGCTCCCCGTTTCGGTCTTATGATTCTCAACGACGATAACTCTATCAGCGCATTTGAGGAAAAGCCTAAGAACCCCAAATCAAATAAGGCTTCAATGGGTGTTTACATATTCACCTGGAGCAAGCTTCGTCAGTATCTCATTGACGATGAAAACAACCCGGATTCATCAAACGACTTCGGTAAAAACGTTATCCCCGCAATGCACGAGGCAGGCGAAAAGATGTTTGCTTACGGCTTTGACGGTTACTGGAAGGACGTTGGTACAATTGACAGTCTCTGGGAAGCAAACCTTGACCTTCTCAATCCCAAGGTTGACCTTGATCTCAGCGACGATACCTGGAAGATTTATTCAAAGAACACAGCTTCTCCGCCTCACTATATCGGCAAGAATGCTCATGTTGAAAACTCAATGATTGCAGAGGGCTGCGATATTGAGGGTGATATTGACTATTCTGTTATCTTCGCAAACGTTGAGGTTGAAGAGGGTGCAAAGGTACACTATTCAATCGTAATGCCCGGCACAAAGATAAAGAAGGGCGCAGTTGTTCAGTATGCAATCGTTGCAGAAAACACAGTTATCGAAGAAAACGCAGTTATCGGCCTTTCTCCCGAGGAAACAGAAAATCCCGAGGACTGGGGCGTAGCTGTTGTAGGCTCAGATATAACAATCGGCAAGGGTGCAAAGGTTGCTCCCAAGGCTATGGTTGATCAGGATGTAAAGGGGGAATAAGCAATGACAGCTAAGAATGTATTAGGTCTTGTGTTCAGCAGTGCATATGACGATAATATCCGTGAAATGACAGGTATAAGAACAATGGGCTCTATCCCTTTTGCAGGCCGCTACCGTCTTATTGACTTCGTTCTGAGCAATATGGTCAACTGCGGTATGAGCAAGGTGGGCGTTATCACAAAGAGCAACTATCAGTCACTTATGGACCACCTGGGCTCAGGCAAGGCATGGGACCTTTCAAGAAAATCAGAGGGTATGACCATTCTTCCGCCCTTCAATCTGGGAACAGGCGGTATGTATAAGTCAAGAATAGAAGCTCTTGCAAATGTTATGGACTATATTTCACAGTCAAAGAAGGATTACGTTGTTCTTGCTGACTGTAATGCAGTATGCAATATCGATTACGGCAAGCTCCTTGATTTCCACGAGGAAAAGGGCGCAGATATCACCATCGCATACAAGAAGGGTGCAGTCCCCGCAACTGAGAACAGAATGGTATTCGGTCTTGAGGCTGACGGTAAGATCAATGATGTTGCAATTTCTCCTGCTGCCGATGAGGCTGACTTCTCACTTAACATTATCGTTATTTCAAGAGTTCTTCTTGAAACACTTATCAAGGGCGCAGTCAGCAGCAATATGACAAGCTTTGAAAAGGACATTATCCAGAAGAATATCGGCACATACAAGATTTACGGCTATGAGGTTGAGGACTATGCAAAGGTTATAGACTCTCTTCAGTCATATTACGATATCAGTATGGCTCTTGTTGACGGTGATTACAGAAAGCTCTTCAGCAAGGAGCGTCCCGTTTACACAAAGGTAAGAGATAATATGCCCACAACCTACGGTCTCAGCTCAGAGGCAAACAACTCCCTTATTGCTGACGGCTGTATCATCAAGGGCAAGGTGGAAAACTGCATACTTTTCAGAGGCGTTCATGTAGAGGAAGGCGCAGTTGTTAAAAACTCAATTCTTATGCAGGGTGCATATATCGGAGCAAACGCAAAGATAAGCTGTGCAATCCTTGATAAAAAGGTAGTGGTAAAGCCGGGCAGAGAGCTTACGGGCGCACCCACATATCCTATCTATGTAGGAAAGCAGATTATTGTATAAATCAGGAGAATAAAACAGATGAAAGTATTATACGTAGCAAGTGAAGCTCTTCCCTTTATGGCCAGCGGCGGTCTGGGTGACGTGGCAGGCTCTCTTCCTCAGGCTCTTCGCAAGAGACTTATAGGCTGCAGAGTGGTTATGCCTATGTATGACACCATAAAGCAGGAGCTTAAAGACACAATGAAGTTTGTCACAAGCATTTCTGTACCTGTGGCATGGAGACGTCAGTATTGCGGAATTTTTGAAGCTAAGGCAGACGGTGTAATCTATTATCTTCTTGATAATCAGTATTATTTCAAGCGTGATACCATTTACGGTCATTATGATGATGCGGAAAGATTTGCATTCTTTTCAAGAGCAGTTCTTGAGATGCTTCCCCATATCAACTTCCGCCCCGACATTATCCATTGCAATGACTGGCAGAGCGCATTGACACCGGTTTACTATACGACAATGTATGCAAAGGACCCCTGGTATCAGGGCATCAAGACGGTTTTCACAATCCATAACATTCAGTATCAGGGTGTTTACGGCAAGGAAATCATCGGCGACGTTATCGGACTTGAGGGTGATGCAAGCATTATTGAATACGACGGTGACGTTAACTTTATGAAGGGTGCAATCGAGTGTGCCGATAAGGTTACAACAGTTTCTCCCTCGTATGCTCAGGAAATCCTTGACCCCTGGTACAGTCACGGTCTTGATACCATCCTCAAGGCAAGAAGCTGGAAGCTTCAGGGTATCCTCAACGGTATTGACGTTATCAATTATAACCCCGAAACAGATAAAGCTATTGCCGCTAACTACAATGCAGAGGATTGGAAGAATAAGGCAACTGATAAGGAGGATCTCCAGAAGGAGATGGGACTTCCCGTCAGACCCGATGTACCCATCATCGGTCTTGTTTCCCGCCTTGTTGACCATAAGGGTCTCGACCTTGTAAAGGCAATTCTCGAGGAGCTTCTCTGCACAAGCGATGTTCAGATAGTTGTTCTCGGCTCAGGCGATTGGCAGTATGAGAGCTTCTTCAGGGATATGGCAGACAAATACCCCGATAAGATGGGTGTACGCATCGGCTTTGTTCCTACTCTTGCAAGAAAGATTTATGCAGGTGCAGACCTGTTCCTTATGCCCTCAAAGAGTGAACCCTGCGGACTTTCACAGATGGTTGCTCTGCGCTACGGCACAGTGCCCATTATCAGAGAGACAGGCGGTCTGAGAGACTCTATCACAGACAGCGGTGACGGTCAGGGTAACGGCTTCACCTTCAAGAGCTATAATGCTCACGATATGCTTGATGCTATTAACAGAGCAGTTGGTGCTTACTATAACAGAGAGTATTGGCCCACACTTGTTCAGCGTGCCCTCGAATGTGACTTCAGCTGGGGCAAGTCAGCTAACGAATACATCAAGATGTATAACAAGATACTCAAGGGATGAGATGAATAAAAACAACCCGACAGTTGACTGTCGGGTTTTAATTTTTTAAAAGGTTTATATTCCTCCGTCAACGCCGATGACCTGACCTGTGATATAGCTTGCCCTGTCACCTGCAAGGAAAACTGCAAGCTCAGCTACCTCCTCGGGTCTGCCCATTCTCATAAGGGAGATCTCCTCTGTAAGCGCCTTGAGGGTTTCTTCGCTGTGAATTGCATTCATCTCCGTGTCAATAAGACCGGGAGCAATACAGTTCACCCTTATTCCAGAGGGACCAAGCTCCTTTGAAAGAGCCTTTGTCATACCGTTAACTGCTGCCTTTGATGCAGAATAGTGAACCTCCATTGAAGCTCCTACGCTTCCCCACATAGACGAGATGTTTACTATACTGCCTTTGTGGTTCCTGAGCATAATTCTGCTGACCTCTCTTGAGCAGTTGAAAACGCCCTTTGTGTTTATGCCGAGCATTCTGTCGAAATCCTCATCGGTCAGGGTGTCAAAGAGCTTCTGCTGGGCAATGCCTGCATTGTTCACAAGAACGTCAATGCTGCCGAATTCATTTTCTATGGCATTGACCATAGCGCAGACGGCTTTGCTGTCGCTGACATTGCATTTATATATTTCACATTTTGCTCCGAGGGCAGAAATTTCTTCTTTAACCTCCATTGCTGCTCTCTCGCTGACGTTATAGTTTAATGCAACACCGTAGCCTTCCTTTGCAAAGGCTATGGCACAGGCTTTGCCTATACCACGGGAAGCACCTGTTATAAGAACTGTTTTCATTTTCATCACCGATATAAGAATAACACAAAATAAGAGGGAAAGCAAGTTGCTTTCCCTCTTGGATTTGCTTAATTGTCAAAGAAATATATGTTAAGTATATTCCACACAACCTGAAGAATCTTCTTGAAAACTTCAATTATTTTTGCAATAAGATCCTCTGTTTCTTCCTGAGGAAGCTCCTCCTCGGGCCAGAGCTCGGGGTCAAGAGCGTCACCCTGAGAAGCGTCCTTCTGGATTGCGAAGGAGTCAACGCAGGTCACCTCTTCGCCGTCAACGGTGTATGCGTTGAAGTAAAGAATATCGTCCTTTATCTGAATTGATGAGAACATAGATGTGAATGCGTCATAGATTTTTGCTGCTCTGGGGAAGAGCTCGTCTGTTTCGCTTACATCCTTTACCTGATAATACTTAACGCCTGCACAGCCTGAGATAACGTAGGTTGTACCTGCAGGATTTATCATTGTCTTATAAACCTCGTCCTGATACTTGAGATAGTTCTTTGCCTCCTGAACAACTGCGTTGCCGTCAAGGGAGAAGGTTCTCAGGTATACATGGTCGTGACCCTGAAGAACAATGTCGATGTCAAGGTCGGGCATAAGCTCGCCCAGCTGCTCTCTCATACCGATAACGTCATCATCGTCATAGTGTGAGCCGTTTGAATAAACTGCCTTGTGGATTGAAACAACCTTCCAATCGGCATTGCTGCCGTTCATATCCTTGGTAAGCCAATCAATCTGCTTGTCTGAGAGCTTATCATCAACAATATCGTTTGAGTTAAGAACAGCAATGTGAACGTTGTTATAATCAAATGAGTAGTAAGTACCGCTTGCCTCGTCCTGCTCGGGAACGTTGGGAAGAAGGAAGTTCGAGGTGAGCGCAAAGTCATCCATACCCTCGTGGTTGCCTGCTGTGGGCATAAAGAAGGTATTGGGAAGCTCCTCGGGTGTATCGAACACTCTCTGCCACAGACGTGTGTTGTTGCCGTGGTCTGAGATGTCGCCTGTGTTCATAATGAAGTCAGCTTCGGGATAGAGCCTGAATGCCTGAGCAACTGTGTTGGCCCAGCCTCTTTCATACTGCTCCTGACTCTTTGCCTGAGGGTCGGACATATGGAAGAAGGTTACCTCGTCGCCGCCGTCGGCTGTTGTGATTGTGCCCCAATCACTCCACCAGCCTCTTTCGGCATTGCCCACACGGTAGGTATAGCTTGTGCCGGGCTTGAGACCTGAGAGCTTAACTGAGTGACGGTACATATCAAAGTGATACTCAAATAAGCCGATGAAGCCTAAGTCAATACCGGGATAGTAACGGTCAACAAGCTCTGCATTCTTTTCCGTTGTGCCTGTGAAGGCCTTGTCTGTACCTTCATAAATTTCTATATCTGTTGCCTCAAGAGTGCTCTTTGAGAACCAGTTTATATTTGCCTGAGTCTGTGCATCGTCACCGAGAGTCACGCTGAGCATGGTGGGCAGTCTGTAATTCTTCTGTGAAATTTCCATTGTGTCAGCCTGATTGTTTGTCACATAGGAAACGTTATAGTCGCCCTTGAACTGAGGGTCTGAATCTGTTGCAAAGTCTCTGAGGAAGAATTCAAGCTCAGAGCCGAGTATTTCGTTCATACTGTCTGTCCAGTATTCCTGAATAAGCTTCTGATCAAGGATATCATAAACGCTTGAATAGGGAAGAATACCCAGAGCAAATACCGTGTCAACAAGGTTGCCGTAGGTGAAGTCACCCTTGAGGATGTATGAAAGTCCCTTGTTGAGACCTGCTGCAGCCTCCTGACTTATTTCGTGGCTGTTGAACAGCTTGTCAAGCCTTATTTCCAGCTTATCAAGAATAAGACCGTATGCGATATCATAATAGATTGTATCAATGAGGAAGTTGAATAACTCATTCACTCTTTCACCGCCGGAAAGCTCCTCAATAGCATCAAGAAGGAAGGCGTTGTCTGAGATATCCTCGTTACCTGTATAGAAGTAGTAAACTGCCGTGAACACAAGGTCTTCGAGAGTGCCCGGCTTATTGGGGTCGCCGATACCGATTTCATCAAGAAGCTCTGTGCAGGGAAGGTCTGAAACCTCAAAGCTGACAAGCTTTTCAACGATGGGCTCAAGGGCCGTCCAGAGAGCCTTGGGGTCGTTGATGTAAAGCTCCTCTATCTGATTGCAGAGATCCTCAACGAACCACATAATATTATCCTTTGAGAGGATACTGTATCCGTTCACATAGATACCCTCGCCGATATAGGGCTCAAGGAAATCTGCAAGGAACTGTGCAAGGTCGAAGTCAAGCTTCAGCTCGATGTAATCGAGTATGCCAACCTCAGCGATTTCTCTGAGAATGCCTGCAAGATAATTTTCAACAAGACCTCTTACAAAGCCTACTGCAGAAGCTGTGCCGTCGCCGTTTTCAACAAGACCGCCGCCGAAGCAGAGACCGAAGGATTCCTTCATAAATTCACCCTGAGCGTATGCCTTGCCGTTGTGAACATATTGAGCAACCGAATCGAAGTCAACATTTTCGAAGGACATTTCGCATTCGCCGTTTTCATAAAGGGTGAGAGTCTGCTCTCTGTATGTATTGGGGAAGCTGGTAAGAGCACCTGTTTCAACATCGTAAACCACGTTTCCGTCGTCGCTTACAACCTTTGCAATGTCAGCCTGATGAAGGTGACCTGAGAAGGTGTAATGAATATTGTGGTCAGCAAAGAATTCTGCACATTCAAGATAGTTATAAAGGCAGAACGCAAATGTAACCGAAGGCTCACATTCCATATGAGGAGCAACGTTGTGGTGAGTCATAAGGATGTTTGCCTTGCCCTGAGCAGTAGCCTCGTCAGCCTTTTTGCCGATCCATTCAAGACATTCCTTTGAGATTTCACCGCCGGTTTCAACCTTGACGGGACCGTCAAAGCTATACATACAGCTGTCAACAACGATGAGCTGGGTCTTTTCATCAAGGTCAACCGTGTAAGAAAGTGCATTTGCAACTTGGGGAACAACAAAGCTGTCGCCTGATGTTTCAACGGCATATTCGTCGGTTGCAAGATCATAGCCGAGGTTTTTGTAAATCTCACGGAAATCCTCGGGAGTGGTTGCCCTTGCAGGCTCCTTGACATTGTTTATGAACTGCGATGCCTTGATTGAGTTAATATCGTGGTTACCGTTGACAACGATTACCTGAATACCTGTTTCCTTTTCGAAAGCCTCAAATATCTTTGCGATTTCCGTGTGAGCAACATATTCACTTTCCTTTGTGATGTCGCCGGGAACAAGAAGGTAGTTGATATTGTTTTCCTTTGCTCTTACCTTGAAGGTTTCAAGAGCAGTCAGAAGAATATCCTCACTTTCGTTATATTCCTTTGCATCAAGACGGGCTGCCTCGAGCCAGGCATCACTCTGCTTACCTGTTTCCTTGTCGATTGTCAGCACCTGAGGATAATAGTGAATATCCGAGAAGGTGGCAAAGGTGATTTCGTTTACCGCATCACCGTTAATTCCCTGAGCAAGTGAAGCCGTGGGCACAAGGCAGAGCACCATTGCTATTGCGAGAATTGCGCTGATGAGTTTTTTGGTTTTTCTCATAAGATTTCCTCCTATACTATTATAGATAATATATTTTAACCTTTATTGTGTTTTTTTTCAATAGTCTGCAGATTATTTTGTATAAAATTAACAAAGAAAAACGGAGTGCCTTTTCGGAAAAGTTCCGTCTTAGCACTCCGTATAATATCGGTTATTCACTTATTGCTTTTTTCAGCGCCTTTGCAAGCTGGTCGGGACAGGATGTGCTTTTGAAGCCGCATCTTATTCCCTCGAGGATTGCAATAACCTCATCAACCCTGCGGCCTTCTGCAAGTCTTGCAACGCCCTGAGTGTTGCCTGAGCAGCCGCCGATGAATTTAACCTTTTTAACAATGTCGCCCTCAAGCTCAAATTCGATAGCCTTTGAGCAGACACCCTGAGTTCTGTAAGTCATAATTTAACCTTTCTGTTACGGCATAAGGAAGCCGACCTTTTTCATTGTTTTATTGAGAGTTCTGCCTGCAATTCTTGATGCTGTGTCAGCACCCTTTGCAGCAACCTCTTTGAGGTATGCTTTGTCGGTGATAATCTGATTGTATCTTTCACGGACGGGACGAAGCTCTTCTATAACTGCGTTTGCAACCTCAACCTTGAAGTCGCCGTAGCCCTTGCCCTCGAACTGATTTGCGATCTCATCCATTGTAAGACCGGTGCAGCAGGAATAGATACCCATAAGGTTGTTGATACCGTCCTTGCCTTCAGCAAAGCGCACACAGGCCTCGCTGTCCGTGACTGCACTCTTGAACTTCTTCATAATTACCTCGGGAGTGTCGAAAACCGAAACGAAGCCCTTGGGATTGGGATCGGACTTGCTCATCTTCTTTGAGGGGTCCTGAAGGGACATAACCCTTGCACCGTTCTTTCCGATATAGGGGTCGGGTACGGTGAAGGTATTTCCGTAAATACCGTTGAAGCGGTTTGCAATGTCTCTTGCAATTTCAAGATGCTGCTTCTGGTCTGCGCCGACAGGTACAAGGTCAGCCTGATAAAGAAGTATGTCTGCAGCCATAAGAACGGGATATGAGAAAAGACCTACGTTTACGTTGTCTGCGTGTGAAGTGCTTTTGTCCTTGAATTGAGTCATTCTGTTCATTTCGCCGAACTGGGTGTAGCAGTTGAGCACCCAGGCAAGCTGAGCGTGGGCGGGCACGTGACTCTGAACAAAGATAACTGACTTTTCGGGATCAAGACCGATAGCAAGCAGGAGAGCAAGAACTTCGCTTGTCTGCTGGCGGAGCTTTGCAGGGTCCTGACGGACTGTTATGGCATGAAGGTCGGCAACGGCAAAAGCACCGTCGAACTCGTCAGCCAGAGTTTTCCAGTTTTTAAGCGCACCCAGATAGTTGCCCAGAGTGGGTATGCCTGAGGGCTGAATACAGCTTAATATTTTCTTTTTCTTTTCTGTCTGTACTGTTTCCATTTTTATTACCTCGCAAAGCATCATAAGATGCTGAATTTTCATTTCAATTATATTATCACATTTTTCTTCCCTTGTGAAGATATAGCGGGAAATAAATTTTCCGCAGAAACAAAAAAATAGGGCTCCTCTTTCAAGGAGCCTCTGATTTTTTCTTAATTAAACAGTCGGTGTTTCCTCTTCGCCGCCGCCGAAAGATGAGAAAAGAGCTGCAATTGTCTGGAAAACCAACTTGATAATTTCGATAAATTCACCTAAAGTCATTATGAACTCTCCTTTCCATATACTCTTGATACGGTGTCATTATAGCACAGAAAAAATACTTAGTCAAGAAAAATTCACATTTTTTTATTAAATTTTCAGGTAATTTTTTACAAACCGACACTTTATCAGAAATTTGTTGTATTACTCCAGCCTGACACACTTGCGAAGGCCTCAACAATGGTTGCACCTGTGTTCTCACCGAGAGAAACAAATTCAATGCTCTGGCTGTTTTCATAAATCATAGGCATATAATCGTTACCGGGAAGGATATAGCCTATCTGGTCATTTGCAAGACCGAGAACGTAAAGCTCTCTGCCTGATACGTCCTGTGCAATCTCTGCAAGTGAGAGATAGGGCCAGTCCTCGCCTGACCAGGCATACTCAGCGGAAAGAGTGCCGCCGTAAGCAAGCTCGGGAGCAAGCTCGCCGGGGATAATAGCGAATGCCATATCCTCACCAAGCTCCATATAGCCAACCTCTGTGAGAACCTTGTATTCACCGTCTTCCTTAACGATGATGTTTTCAAATACGCCTGCCTTACCTGCAAGAAGGAGAACTCCGTTATCAATGGTTACCTTTGTTTCCTCATATCTGATATTAAGCAGAGGAGCAACCTTCTTTTCATTTTCAATTTCCGTAAGTGCGTTACCGATTGATCTGCCGAAGCCTGCAGTTTCCTCAAGACGGGTCATATTCTCGGTGTAATCCGTAACGGTGTTTTCGTTTCTTTCCTGAGTATTGCAAAGCTCTGCGCCGAGGATGAATGCCACGTTTGCATCAGCCTTTTTGTTGATGACCTCTTCTGCATAGTAGGGATAGTCTCCTGTGATATCGGTGCCGGCAGCGCCGTTACCTGTGCAGTGAATGGCTGACGTAACAATCCAGGTTTCCCTTTCGCCGTTATCAGGAACGAAACGGAGTCTTGTGAAATTGGGATCGTTTACATAGGGCTGTCTCTTGTCATAAATGTATTCGGAAGCGTCTGCGGTTCCCGCAAACATATCGCCCTGAGTCATATTGCCTACTGCCTCTTTAACGGAAGCCACGCAGGTCTCATAAAGATTTTCCATATAGGCATCGTTCTTACCGTTTTCGGTTTCCATACCCTGCCATACCTTGATGGGATTGAGGAGAACCATCTGTGCAATATTGCCGTTCATACCGAAGGTGTCAACTGCGCTGTGCTGATGAAGAACTGATACTGTAATTGAGTTTATGTTGTTTGCCTTTGCAAAGTCGGCAAGTCTTACTCTGATTTCACGGACGTCACCCAGAGAAATACCGTATGCGTCAATAACTGCAAAAACTGCTGTGCCTGTTCCGCTGTTATCGTTGAGAGCAAAGGTTCTTACTTTAAGGTCATCAACAATGCTCGTTGCCGTCTTGTCGCCGAAGGCGATAGTGCCTGCAACGTAAAGCTTGCCGATAACGTCGTTTTCATCTTCGGGGAGGAGGCTTCTGCTGTCATAGCCGAGAAGCCACTTGCCGTTTTTGTCGGCCTCTTTAGTGAAAACCTCAGTTCCTGCCATAAAGCCGTCGGGAGTTTCACCGCTTTCCCATGCAGGAGGTGTTATCATAAAATCGGTGATATAGCGCAGAGCTATATCCATAAGTCGGTCAACAATATTATAAAATGACTTTACAATAATGTTTTCGCTGACATAGCCCGTGTTGTTTTCAACACCGAGAGAAGCCGAGGCTGAAAAGGTGAGAGAGAACACGAGAAGAAGAGATATAACTATTGATGAGATTTTTTTAACTCTTTTCATAATGCTGTCCTTTCCGTTTTCTGTCAGAAGAAAACTTTAACATTTTTCTAACAGAATTATAATCTCTGACCCGTAAAATGTCAATAAAAAGCAGGGGTGCAAAGGAAAGAATTTACATTTTGTCAAATAATTTACGGGTTTGATAAAAAGTAATAACAGCAAACTCTTGACTTTCTCACAATAAAGCAGTAAAATGTTTCATCATATTTTAAATTGAGATCCGTTGAAGACGGGAGGAAACGCTATGACAGAGCTGGACAAGGCAAGAAAAATCATAAACGAAGTTGACGGAGAAATGGTAAAGCTCTTTGAAAAAAGAATGGATGCCGCAAAAATGGTTGCCGCATACAAAAAGGAAAGAGGACTTCAGGTGACCGATGCCCGTCGGGAGGAAGAGCTTATTCTTCGTAACACGGAAATGATTGAAAACGAGGAATACAGACAGTATTATGCAAGCTTTCTCCGTGACACCATAGAAATTTCAAAGAAGCTTCAGCACAGACTTCTTGACGGTATGCGTGTTGCCTTCAGCGGTGTGGAGGGCGCATTTGCAAATATTGCGGCAAATAAGGTTTTCCCCGATGCCGTTGCCGTTCCTCATCCTGATTTCAGAAGCGCATATGAGGCAGTAGAAAAGGGCGAATGTGACTGTGTAATCCTCCCCGTTGAAAACAGCTTTAACGGTGATGTGGGTCAGGTTATGGACCTTGCGTTTTTCGGTTCACTTCATATAAACGGAATATACGATATTGAGATTGTGCAGAACCTGCTTGTAAACAGAGGCACAACAATGGATCAGATAAAGCAGGTTATCAGCCACCCTCAGGCTCTCGGTCAGTGCGCCGATTATATTCACAAGCACGGCTTTGAAAAAATCGAGGCGGTGAACACGGCAGTTGCAGCGCAGATGGTTGCACAATCGGGCAGACACGACATAGCCGCCATTGGCAGCGACGAGGCTGCGGCAAAATTCGGACTGAGAAAGATACGCTCAAGGATAAACGAAAGCAATATAAATACCACACGCTTTGCGGTATTTTCAAAAACTCCCAAGGCTGCAACGGAAAACGACAAGCAGTTTGTTATGCTCTTTACCGTTAATAATGAGGCAGGCTCTCTGGGCAAGGCCATACAGATTATCGGTGAACACGGCTTCAACCTTCGTGCTCTCAAGAGCAGACCCACGAAGGAGCTTATCTGGAGCTACTACTTCTATGCCGAGGGTGAAGGAAACATAAACAGCGAGGAAGGAAGAAAAATGCTTGATAAGCTGCAGAAAACCTGTAACAACATCAAGGTTATCGGCTCCTTCGAAAAGGAAATCTCACTTTAAAAAACAGACCAAGGGTGATAAAAATGATAATTCCCGTAAAAACCTCGTCGGGTATGTATAACATATTTCTCGAAAGAGGGGCACTTACAAGGGCAGAGGAATATCTCCGCCTTGACAGAAGGGTGCTTGTGGTGACGGATACAGGCGTACCTGCACAGTATGCGCAGACGGTTGCCGAAAAATGCAACGAGGCCTATGTTCTCACCGTTCCTCAGGGGGAGCAGACAAAAAATATTGATACCTGGAGGGATATTCTCACCTTCCTTGTGGAGAAAAGCTTCACACGCTCAGACTGCATTGTTGCTGTGGGCGGCGGTGTGGTGGGAGACCTTGCAGGCTTTGCCGCCGCAAGCTATATGAGAGGTATTGATTTTTACAATATCCCCACAACCGTGCTTTCTCAGGTGGATTCATCAATCGGCGGAAAGACGGCTGTTGACTTTGGCGGCTATAAGAATATTGTGGGAGCCTTCTATCCCCCGAAGGCAGTTATTATTGACCCCGATACACTCTCCACTCTGCCTGCAAGACAGATTTCAAACGGACTTGCAGAGGCTCTGAAAATGAGTCTTACAAGTGACGGAGAGCTTTTTGAAATATTTGAAAAGAAAAATGCATACGAAAACATAGATATTATAATAGAAAAGGCTCTGCTTATTAAAAAGCAGGTGGTTGAGGAGGACGAAAAGGAATCGGGACTTCGCAAAATTCTCAATTTCGGTCACACCCTTGCCCACGCCATTGAAAGCGCAAACGGAATGCAGGAGCTTTATCACGGAGAATGTGTTGCTCTGGGTATGCTTCCCATGTGCAGCAGGGAGGTCAGGGAAAGGCTTATGCCCGTCCTTGAGAAGCTCGGTCTGCCCACGGTGTTTTCTGCAGATTACTCGGTGCTGAGCGAAGCCATGAGCCACGACAAAAAGAAATCGGGCAAAAAAATTACGGTTATTTTCGTTGAAGAAATCGGCAGCTTCCGTATGAAGGATATAGATTTTAACGAGCTTGCACAGATTATGAAAGAGGCGGTGAAGGAATGAGAAATACTTTGGGAAATGCGGTGAGCGTCACCCTTTTCGGTGAAAGCCACGGCAAGGCAATCGGCGCTGTTATCGACGGACTGGGTGCGGGTATTGAGGTCAATGAGGATTTCATCTCCCATCAGCTTTCTCTGCGCAGACCCTCGGATGCTCTTTCAACTCCCCGCAGAGAGCAGGACCCTTATATAATAGAAAGCGGTGTTTTTCAGGGAAGAACAACGGGCACTCCCATATGCATCCTCATTCCCAACGAGGACACACGCTCAGCCGATTACGGTGCAATGGCGGTTACCGCAAGACCGGGACATGCCGATTACACGGGCTATGTGAAATACAGGGGCTTCGGGGATTACCGGGGCGGAGGTCATTTCAGCGGAAGAATTACCGCAGGACTTGTTGCCGCAGGTGCAATAGCCATTGATGCTCTGAGAAAAAAGGGTATATTCATCGGTTCGCATATTGCTCAGTGCGGCGGTATATCGGACAGAGCTTTTTCGGATTATGCCGAAGAAATAAATATACTTAACGAAAAACAGTTTGCAGTTCTTGATGATGCAATGGGCGAGGAAATGAAAAAAGCCATCCTCAGCGCAAGGTCAGAGGGCGACAGCGTAGGCGGTGTTATTGAAACTGCGGTTATCGGTATGCCTGCAGGTATAGGTGAGCCCTGGTTTGATACGGTTGAGGGGCTTCTTTCCCACGGACTTTTCTCAATTCCTGCAATCAAGGGCGTTGAGTTCGGCTCGGGTTTTGACATAAGCGGGATGAAGGGCAGTCAGGCAAACGACTGCTTCCGCACAGAAAACGGCAAGGTAGTGACAAAGACCAATCACAACGGCGGCATAAACGGAGGCATTACAAACTCAATGCCCATTGTTTTCCGTTGCGCCGTGAAGCCTACTCCAACAATCGGTAAGGAGCAGGAAACCGTGAATCTTGCGGAAATGGAAAACACAACTATCAAGGGCGCAGGCAGGCACGACCCCTGTATTGTTCACAGAGCGAGAGTTGTTGTGGACAGCGTTACTGCATTGGTGCTTTGCGACCTGCTTGCACAAAAATTCGGAACAGACTGGTTGGCAGAATAATGGATTACGGACTTATCGGAGAAAAGCTTTCACACAGCTTTTCAAAGGAAATACACGAGCAGATATTTGATTATAAATACGGGATAAAGGAAATCCCCAAGGATCAGCTTGATGCCTTTATGAAGGCAAAGGCTTTCAAGGGCATCAACGTGACTATTCCCTATAAGCAGACGGTCATTCCTTATCTGGATGAAATAAGCGAGAGGGCAAAGAAAATCGGAGCCGTAAATACCGTTTATAACAGAAACGGATATCTTTACGGAGATAACACGGATTTTTCGGGAATGGTTGCTCTTATCAGGAGAAACGGCATTGAGCTTCAGGGCAGAAAGGTGCTTATTCTCGGAAGCGGAGGCACGTCTAAGACTGCCTTTGCCGTAGCTGAGGAGCTTGGCGCAAGGGAGGTTTACCGTGTTTCACGCTCGGCAAAAGACGGGGCAATCTCTTATGAGGATGCCCTGAAAAATCACACCGATGCTGAAATTCTCATTAATACAACCCCCTGCGGAATGTTTCCTCATACAGACTGTGTGCCTGTTGATATTGACCTTTTCCCCCGTCTTGAGGGAGTAGTTGATGCAGTATACAACCCTCTCAGAACGAAGCTGGTGGTTTCTGCGCTGAACAAGGGCATCAGAGCAACAGGCGGACTTTATATGCTTGTAGCTCAGGCTGTTTTTGCAGGCGAGATATTCACACAGACCTGCGTAAGCGAGGAAAAAACCGAAGGTGTATATAAAAATATGCTCAGGTCAAAGGAAAACATTGTTCTTACAGGTATGCCCGGCTGCGGCAAATCCACCATAGGTAAGCTGGTGGCAAAGGAGCTTGGAATGAGCTTTGTTGACAGCGATGAAGGGATTGTTGAAAAGGCAGGGAAAAGCATACCTGAAATATTTGAAAGTGTCGGAGAACAGGGCTTCCGTGACATAGAAAGTCAGGTTATCGCAGAGCTTTCTCTTTTGCAGAATACGGTTATTGCAACAGGTGGCGGTGCGATTCTCCGTCAGGAAAATGTGGATGCACTCAGGCGCAACGGAAGGATTTATTTCCTTGACAGAGATATAGAATATCTTGTCACAACCAAGGACAGACCTCTTTCAAGTGACAGAGAAAAGCTTCGGCAAAGATATAACGAAAGATACGACATATACCTGAGCACAGCGGACAAGGTAATAAGCTGTTCACAGAGCAAAAAAGAAAATGTCGGAATGATAAAGGATGATTTTACAGAATGAAGATTTCAGTAATAAACGGGCCTAACCTTAATATGCTGGGCATAAGAGAGCCGGGTATTTACGGAAACGGAACATACGAGGCGCTTTGCTCTATGATACGGGAGCATTGCGATAAAAGGGGCATAGAGGTAAGCTTCTTTCAGTCAAATCACGAGGGCGACCTTGTGGATGAGATACAGAGAGCTTACGGCGTATGCGACGGAATTGTCATCAATCCCGGAGCCTATACCCACACGAGCGTAGCCCTTCTTGATGCGGTTAAGGCTGTGGGTATCCCCACGGTTGAGGTGCATATTTCGGATGTATCAAAGAGAGAGGATTTCCGTCAGGTCAGCTATATCAGACTTGCCTGCGTGAAAACCATTGCAGGTCAGGGCTTTGACGGATACCTTCAGGCAATAGACTTTCTTACAGAGGATAAGTAATGACAGTTAAAATAGAAAAAGGCAAGGCGAAGGGCGTTGTAACAGCTCCGCCTTCAAAGAGTATGGCGCACAGAAGCCTTATCTGTGCCGCACTTACGGAAAAAAGCACCGTCAGGGGCGTTGATTTGTCAGAGGATATCAGGGCAACTCTTTCCTGCCTTGAGGCTCTTGGCGCAGATGTGGAAATAAACGGTGATACGGTTACTCTCGGCGGAATCGGCAGAAATCCCCTGAAGAAAAACGGGCTTTTCTGCAACGAAAGCGGAAGCACCCTCAGGTTTATGATACCCCTATGCCTGATGAAGAACGAAGAAATCACCCTCTCAGGCTCACAGAGGCTTTTTGAAAGACCGAATAAGATTTATGCCGATGTCTGTGCAGAGCAGAGACTTCTGTTTCAGCAGACGGAAAAGGGAATAACCGTAAAGGGCAGGCTTTCGTCGGGAGAATACGTAATACCCGGTGACGTTTCAAGTCAGTTCATTTCGGGACTGATGTTTGTCCTTCCTCTGCTTGAGGGGGACAGCCGTATAACCCTGACGGGAAAAACGGAAAGCCGTTCATATATTTCCCTGACGGTAAAGGCTCTTTCGGACTTCGGCGTTCATATTGAGCAGACAAGCTACGATACCTATTATATAAAGGGCGACCAGTCCTATGAAAGCAGAGATGTTACTGTTGAGGGAGATTACTCAAACGCAGCATTTTTCGAGGCTCTCAATTATCTCGGCGGAGAGGTAGAGATAAAGGGACTTGACGAAAACAGCCTTCAGGGAGACAGAGTGTATTCTCAGCTTTTCCCCCTGCTTGAAAAAGGCAAGGCTGATATTGATATCAGCGATTGCCCCGACCTTGCTCCCGTTCTTTTTGCCCTTGCGGCGGCAAAAAACGGCGGTCTCTTCACAGGCACAAGGCGGCTGAGAATAAAGGAAAGCGACAGAGCCGAGGCAATGAAGGAGGAGCTTTCAAAGCTTGGTATAAGTGTCAGCGTGCAGGAAAACAGCGTTGAAATTGAAAAGGGAGAGCTGACGGCTCCCGTGGAAACGCTTCACGGTCACAACGACCACAGAATAGTTATGGCATTGTCTGTGCTCTGCACCCTTACGGGAGGCAGCATTGATGAGGCCGAAAGTGTCAGAAAGAGCTTCCCCGATTTCTTCGAAAGACTTGAGGAGACGGGAATAAAAATAAAAAGGTGTAAAAATGAAACTTAATAAAAATCATAATATACTTATTGTAGGACTCGGTCTTATAGGTGGCAGCTATGCCATGAGGCTGAAAAAAGAAGGCTTCACGGTCAAAGCAATAACAAGAAGTCAGTCCTCCATAGATTATGCAGTTGAAAACGGATTAATCGACGAAGGCAGCACCGAGATTGATAAAAGGCTTATCGGTGAGGCGGATTTTATTGTTTTTGCTCTTTACCCCCATATATTTATAAGGTGGATAGAAGAAAATCAGCACTTGTTCAAGTCGGGAGCAATCATAACCGACGTTACCGGTGTAAAATGCAGTATTGTTTATAAAATTCAGGAAATTCTCCGTGAGGATGTTGAGTTTATTGCGGCTCACCCCATGGCAGGCCGTGAGGTATACGGCGTTGAAAACAGCGATGACAGTATTTTCCTGGGTGCGAACTATATTGTTGTTCCTACGGAAAAGAACACTCCCGAGGCTATTGAGCTTTGCCGTTCCCTCGGTGAGATACTTCAGTTCAAGACGGTGACAGAGCTTTCTCCGGAAAAGCACGATGAAATGATAGCCTTTCTTTCTCAGCTTACCCACTGTATTGCCGTTTCCCTTATGTGTGCCAACGATACACCGGGACTTGAGCATTATACGGGCGACTCCTTCCGTGACCTGACAAGAATTGCCCGTATCAACGACGATATGTGGAGTGAGCTTTTCCTCAGCAACAGAGAAGCTCTCCTTGCAGAAATGGAAAGCTTTATGACCACCTTCAACGAAATGTATGAATGTGTAAAAAATAATGAGCGTGAAAAGATGAGAGAGATGATGAGATGCTCAACTCAGAGACGTAAACGCTTTGATAAAATAGTATAAAATTAATAGTATAGAGGTAAAAGACTATGAATATGGAATTTTTAAGAAAGCTCCCCATTCCTAAGGATGTTAAGGAGATGTATCCCATTACTCCCGAAATGGAGGCAGTTAAAAAAGCCCGTGACGAGGAAATCAGAAAGGTATTTCTCGGTGAAAGCGACAAGTTTATTCTTGTTATCGGACCTTGCTCGGCAGACAGCCGTGAGCCGGTGCTTGAATACATAGGCAGACTCAGCAGGGTGGCTGAGCAGGTAAAGGATAAGATTATAATCATACCCCGAATTTATACAAACAAGCCCCGCACAACAGGCGACGGCTATAAGGGTATGCTTCATCAGCCCAACCCCGATGAGCGCCCCGATATGCTCAAGGGCATTGTTGCAATCAGAGATCTTCACATAAGTGCTCTGCGTGACTACGGTCTTTCAAGTGCAGACGAGATGCTCTATCCTGAAAACCACCGTTATCTCTCCGACCTGCTTTCATATGTTGCCGTAGGTGCACGCTCTGCAGAGGACCAGCACCACAGACTGACAGCAAGCGGTCTTGACATTCCCGTCGGTATGAAGAATACCACCAGCGGTGACCTTTCAATAATGATGAACTCAATAACCGCTGCCCGTCATCCCCATACCTTCATATTCAGAGGCTGGGAGGTTGTCAGCAAGGGTAATCCTCTTGCCCACGCCGTTCTCAGAGGCTATGCGGACTTCACAGGTAAGAGCAACGCAAACTATCATTACGAGGACCTTGTTGAGGTAAATGAGCTCTTCAACAAATTCGGTCTTGAGCATCCTGCTGCAATTATTGACACGAACCACGCAAACTCAGGCAAAAAGTATCTTGAGCAGGTGAGAATTGCAAAGGATATTGTTTATTCCTGCAACCACAACCCTGAGGTACGTAAGCTTGTGAAGGGTCTTATGATCGAAAGCTATCTTGTTGACGGTGCGCAGAAAATCGGTGATCACGTATTCGGTCAGTCAATAACAGACCCCTGTCTGGGCTGGGAAAAGACCGAAAATCTTATCTATAATATTGCTGATACACTTAAATAAAAAAGCAAAGCTGACTGAAGAGTCCCCTGAGGGCATCAGTCAGCTTTATTGTTATATGTTTTTCAGTCAGTATGCTTTTCTATGAAGTCATCAACTGCAGACCAGTAAAGATCCGGGTTTACTGCTGAGGACATAGCGTGTCCGGCTCCGTCTATAACAAGCTTTTCCTTCTCGCACACAGCAGCGTTATACAGCACATCGTGCATTTCAAAGGGAACGAAAACATCGTCACTGCCGTGAATAAAGAGTGTGGGAATTTTACAGTTTTTAATCTGTTCTTCGCTGCTTGCAGCCGTAAGGTCATAGCCTGCTCTGAATTTTGCCAGAACAGCAGCGATATTGAGAATCGGGAATGAGGGAAGTCTGAACATGGAATTGAGCTGGCTTTTGAACTCATTCCATACGGACGTATAACCGCAATCCTCTATGGCTGCTTTGACGTTTGCGGGGATTTCTTCACCGGAAACATTCATAACCGTAGATGCGCCCATAGAAATACCGTAAAGAATAATCTGAGCATCGGGAGAGAATTCAATAGCCTGATTTATCCAGCAAAGAGCATCTCTGCGCTCCGGCCAGCCCATACCGATATATCTGCCTTCGCTTTCTCCGTGAGCACGTGCATCGGGAACAATTATGTTGTAGCCCAGTTCATAGAAGTGTTTTGAGGAATATGCCATATGACCTGCGTGCATAGTATATCCGTGAAAAACAAGGGCGTAGTTCCCGTTTCCGTTTTCATTTTTTATGTGGTAAGCGTGAAGTCTGAGACCGTCTTCTGAGGTTACATATATATCCTCCGAATTATCCATGAACCACTGTTTTTCTTCCTCGGTGCCCGTAAATCCGCTGTATGCCATGGTGCCGCCTTCTTCGCCGTTCTGCTGAAGGACCAGCGACATTACGGTATTCATATTGAAAGAGGACTCCGAGTCAAGAGCAAAGCTGACGAGAAAATCGCTGATTACAACTGTGAGCAATACGGTTACTGCTAAAAATACAGAAGCAGCAATAAGTGCTTTTTCTTTTTTAGTTCTTTTTACCTTATCTTTTTTCACTTTTACCTCCGTTTTATTTCACATCACTCTGATAAGTAATCTTTATATTTTTTCTGTCGCCCTTTATTATGGCGACCTTTTCGTTTTTGTAAAGGAAAATCTTACTGCAGTCCGTGAGGCTGTTCTTTTCTTCCTGAGTCAGACTGTTATAAAGCTCTCTCAGCTTTAACGCTCTGAAGGTCTGAGGGGTCTGCACGTGATAGATTTTGCTTCTGTCAGGAACCTCGCTGACGGTTTTGCCGTCCTCGGTGATAATCATTGTGTCAACCGCTTCAACTGCCGCCACGCTTGCACCGTTTTTCTCTGCAGAAACAATACTTTCCCTGATTATCTCACTTGTCACAAAGGGACGCACCGCATCGTGGGTGACGATTATGGTGCTTTCGTCAAGGCCGTCAGTTTCTTCTATGTAATCTATGGCTTTCATAATGGTGTCATTCCGTGTTGCACCGCCCTCGGTGATTGCGGTTTTAGCCGTACCCCTCAGAATTTTCTCCGTCATTTCACGGAAATCCTC
Source organism: Clostridia bacterium (assembly GCA_017435665.1). GTDB lineage: Bacteria > Bacillota > Clostridia > Oscillospirales > Acutalibacteraceae > UBA6857. The sequence continues at coordinate 37,370 of JAFSEP010000019.1, forward strand.
CGGGCAGGCAATTATGATTTTGTCGATTTCAGCAGTTTCCTCAAATCTGTCAACGGTTAGCCTGAGAATGGGTATACCGTCAATTTGTGTAAACTGCTTGGGTATATCTGCACCGAAGCGCATACCCTGACCCCCTGCGGCAATTATTGCATAAGTCATAACCGACCTCCTTTTTATCAAATTGAAAATTGAAAGTTGAAAATGGAAAATTGTGGGGAGCGAACAATCAAGTTAGGGATTTTTTGTAATTGTGAGCTTAATTTTCCACTTTCCATTTTCAATTTTCCATTTAAAAAGTACGCCCGAGGGCGTACTTTTTTACTTAATAATATCTGTGCCCATATATGCTCTGAGTGCTTCGGGAACCGTAACTGAGCCGTCTGCATTCTGATAGTTTTCAAGAATAGCAGCAACGGTTCTGCCTACTGCAACGCCTGAGCCGTTGAGAGTGTGAACAAGCTGAGCCTTGCCCTTGCCCTCCTTATATCTGATAGAAGCTCTGCGTGCCTGGAAGTCCTCGAAGTTTGAGCAGGATGAAATTTCAACATATCTGTTATATGAAGGCATCCATACCTCAATATCATATGTCATGGCTGATGAGAAGCCGATGTCACCTGTTGAAAGAGCAACAACTCTGTAAGGAAGACCGAGAAGCTGAAGAACACGCTCTGCGTCATTTGTGAGCTTTTCAAGCTCTGCATATGATTCCTCGGGCTTTGTGAACTTAACAAGCTCAACCTTGTTGAACTGATGCTGACGGATGAGACCTCTTGTGTCTCTGCCTGCCGAGCCTGCCTCAGCTCTGAAGCAAGCCGAATATGCGCAGTAGCTTACGGGAAGCTTTGCACCGTCCATAATCTCTTCTCTGTGCATATTTGTAACGGGAACCTCTGCTGTGGGAATAAGGAAGTAATCATCGTTTGTGATTTTGAAAGCATCCTCTTCAAATTTGGGAAGCTGACCCGTACCTGTCATTGATGCTCGGTTAACCATATAGGGAGGAAGAATTTCCGTATAGCCGTGCTCTGTGTGAGTGTCAAGGAAGAAGCTGATGATTGATCTTTCAAGTCTTGCACCGAGACCTCTGTAAAAATGGAAACGTGCACCTGTTACCTTAGCGGCTGTCTCCGGATCAAGGATGTTAAGCTCTGCACCGATATCCCAGTGAGGCTTTGCTTCAAAGTCGAACTGTCTCGGCTCACCCCAGCGGCGGATTTCAACGTTTTCGCTGTCATCCTTACCCAGAGGAGTCTTATCGCCGGGAATGTTGGGGAATTCATATATGAGCTTCTTCTGCTTTGCTTCAAGCTCTGAAAGAACGGCATCGTCCTTCTTGATTGCTTCCTTGATGGCGTTCATCTGCTGCATAATTTCGCTGATGTCGCCGCCTTCCTTCTTTATCTGAGGGATCTGCTTGCTTGCGGCATTCTGCTGTGCCTTGAGCTCGTCTGTCTTGACGATAAGCTCACGGCGCTGTGCGTCAATGGCAAGGATTTCGTCAACAAGGGCATCCATATCCTTGTTTCTTGACTTCATAGCAGCCTTTACCTTATCGGGATTTTCTCTGATTACTTTAATGTCTAACATTGTCTATCGACCTTTCTGATTTATATTCTGTAATTATTCTTCAAGTGCTTTTGCAATCTTGGCAAGATCTTCCTTGCCGAAAAATTCTATCTCAAGAGTACCCTTGTTACCCTTGCCTACGAAAACCTTAACGGTTCTGCCCATAGCTTCACCAAGAGCAAGCTCAACCTCATCATAATAGGTATCACGCTTCTTAGCTCTTTTTTCGGGCTTTACGGTATCGGACTTGCTGAGCATCTTCACCATTCTCTCCGTTTCACGGACAGAAAGCTCTTTTCTGATTATCTCATCAGCAAGCTCAATCATTTTCTCCTTGCTTCCGATGGGCAGAAGCGCCCTTGCGTGACCTGTGGAAAGTCTGTTTTCCTTTACAAGTACACTCAGCTCAGAGGGGAGATTGAGAAGTCTCAGGGCATTTGTGATAGCCGGTCTTGACTTGCCCACACGCTTTGCACATTCGTCCTGAGTAAGGCCGTATGTATCAATGAGAAGCTGCAAGCCTTCTGCCTCTTCAATGGGGTTAAGATCCTCACGCTGAAGGTTTTCAATGAGGGCGATTTCCATTGTTTCGCTGTCGGAAAGCTCCTTGACAACAACGGGGACTTCGCTTAATCCTGCAAGTCTTGCGGCTCTCCATCTTCTTTCGCCTGCCACAAGCTGATAACCGTCTGAAACAGGTCTGACCAAAAGAGGCTGAATAACACCGTGCTGTGCAATAGAGTCTGCAAGCTCCGAAAGAGCCTCCTCGTCAAAGGTTTTTCTCGGCTGGTCTCTGTTGGGTTCAATTTCGTTTATTCTCAGTCTGACTGTGTTGGCTGTGCTGATTTCCTCAATGGAATTGTCAACGAACAAAGCATCAAGCCCTCTGCCCAGACCGCCTTTTTTAGGTGCCATTTTTTTACCTCCTTATTTTTTCTTGTTCATTCTTAAAAATTCAAGTGCAAGCTCCATATATGCATCGCTTCCTCTTGAGGCCCTGTCATAATAATAAACGGGCTGACCGAAGGAGGGAGCCTCGGAAAGTCTTACGTTACGGGGAATGACGGAGGAATATACCTTCTGAGGGAAGAAGCGTTTGACCTCTGTGACAACCTGCTGTGTCAGGTTGAGTCTTCCGTCATACATTGTAAGAAGCACGCCCTCCATTTCAATGTGAGGGTTATATAATCTCTTGACCTGCCTTACTGTGCTCATAAGCTGTGAGAGACCTTCAAGGGCATAGTATTCGCACTGAATGGGCACAAGCACCGTATCAGATGCACAAAGAGCATTGAGGGTTATAAGCCCCAGAGCAGGAGGACAGTCGAAGAAAATGAAATCGTAGTCTGCCTTTACAACGCTCAGGGCGTTTTTAAGTCTCGCCTCACGTCTGTCTCCGTCAACAAGCTCAAGCTCGGCACCTGCAAGGTTCATATTTGCAGGAAGAATGTCAACATTTTTATATTCCGTGGAGACAATGACATCCCTTGCCTTTGCTCCGTTGATTATAACGTCGTAGCTTGAGAGCTTTACCTCTCTTTTGTTGAGACCAAGACCGCTTGTGGCATTTCCCTGAGGGTCAATATCCACAATCAGCGTCTTAAAGCCCAGAGAGCCGATACAAGCCACAAGGTTAACGGCTGTTGTGGTTTTACCCACACCGCCCTTCTGATTAACGATTGAAATTATTTTTCCCATTTTTATATTTCAGCGGAGCATACGAAGGGGTATGCTCCCCGCCTTTCCGTGATTTTCACTATACATACAGATAATTATACCACAAAGGAATTTAGTTGAAAAGGGGGAAAGAGAAAAAATTACCCTGTATGCGTTAATAATTTCATATTGAAATGAAAGAAGCTGTGTGGTAGAATAAACTAAGGAAAAATTTTGAAGTGAATTGCCAAATACAAAAATACAAAGGAGAACACACAATGACTAAAAAACTTTTATCTTTAACTCTTACCTTACTTATGCTTTTCAGCTTTATGCTTCCTGCCTTTGCAACAGGTGACACAACTGCCGCCGATACCACAGCGGCTGCCGAAACAGAAAACGAGGGCGAAGGCTTCAATTATGAGGATGCAGACAGAGCAGCAGTTGCAGCTGCAAAGTCAAAGTTCATCATTGACGGTCTTTCAGCCGAAGAAGCAGGTCTTGCAGAGGTGACAAAGATGTCCTTTGACGTGGATGAAAACGTTTACTCAGTAACAGTCCGTTCGGGAAATAAGCACAAGTATACCTGCACGATTTCCGTAAGCAAGGTTTTCGGCAAGGAGCTGGGCTTTGCAGGTAACGGCGAACACGTTGAACAGAACGTAGTCTGGGGATTTATCTGTAAGCAGTTTGAAAAGCTCAGCTACTTTTTCTTTAAGAAGGCTCATTGAGGTAAGAGAATATGAACAGCTTTATTAAGGTGATAGCCACGCTTTGGATATAGGCACACTTTTCATCGACTCAAACCTCAGGCACTATAAGCCCGTTGAAAGTGAATAATAACGCAAAAGATTAACGGCTGAGACTCGGTCGTTAATCTTTTTGGCTAGGGTGACGGGTGTAATCCGAACCCGCCCAAAAGCGTGAATTTTTGCGGCTTTTCGGCGTTTCGGATTTGAAAGGCGATAGCCTGTCTGCATCCTCAACATCCAAAAACCCATCAAAAATTCGCACTTTTGGGTCGTAAGATTTTTTTCGGAACGGATTTTTGGCAAATC